>CP143946.1:0-347500 GCA_036419695.1 [Clostridium] symbiosum | reverse complement strand
CCTCGTCCCCGGATTCATACTGGTAACGACGTTCGTTTTCTTCCATCTCCTGACGTCGTCTTTCTAAGTCTTCTTCATACTCCGCCTGGCGTCTGGCCTCATCTGCTTCCAGTTCCGCCTGCTGCTGTGCCGCATTGGCCGCCTCGTATTCCGCCTGGCGCATTGCCTCCTCAGCTTCATATTCTGCGAGTCGTCTGCTTTCTTCTTCCTGGCGTCTGGCTTCCTCCTCGCGTTCCATCTGCAGTCTTCTGGCATCTTCCGCATCGCGGGCCGCCTGACGTCTGATCTCTTCTTCGCGCTCGGCCAGACGTTTTCTTGCCGCCTCAGCCTCACGCTCGGCCTGAAGCTTTAAGAGTTCTTCCTCATGAGCTATCTCTGCCTCGGATTTTTTGTTCCGCTCCGAGCCGTAATGGGTATCTGATGCACCTTCGCAGCCGATATACTGGAATTTTCCGGCCAGGGACGGATAACTGTTATGCATCCGCTCCATTCTGGCAGGCGTATCGATCAGGACTACAATCATACCCGTATTATCCTGCTCCATCAGTTCACTCAGTTCTCCGATCGTGATACGATCCAGATCGCCGGCTCTTTCCACCACCAAATCTTTTCCTGCAAGTCTGTCCGAAACAGCAAAGATACCTTTTCTGTTCAGATTGTCTCCGCTGATCTTAGCCACCGGGTTCTTAGTTCCCAGTTCACGGTGGATCTTTTTAAGTGATTCAAGGGCAAGCGCAAGCCCCTTTTCAGGATCTTCCGCCTCGATCATCAGGTGATTGCTCTGGTCGTCGTCCGGCTCCAGATCCCAATCCTCCACAATGGTCTCCTCTTCTTCCTCAAACCGGTTAATGATTGGTTCATCCGAAGCAGCGGCCTGGGCCGACGCAAGCTCGTCATCCTCCAGTCCCGCATGGCCTGAAAGCCTGTATTCTTTAATATCACGGATATTGTCTAATATCCTTGTCTCGCCAAATGAACCGCTCTCTTCCTCATCGTATGGCTCCATACGTGACATTTCCCTGGCCAGTTCTTCCTCTGCCCGGGCCTCATGGAGACTGGAAACGAGATCGTCTTCCAGAAAGCTTCTCTCATTCGGATAGCGCTGTCTGTCATCATCCATACCGCGCCCATTCGTCATCTCATTATCATCCATATCATAATCGTTGCCATTTGTATCATAGTCGTCCGAACGTTCTCTGTCCATCTCGCGGTTTCTTCTGCCGCGCTCGCCCATATCCCGGCTGTCCATATCGGCATCCTCCGCGTCCTCGGAGTCATAATATTCATCTTCATCCGGTTCTCTTTTGAAGGTCCTGCTGTTGTACTTTTCTTCCACGGCACGCAGTTTTTCTTCATATTTCTCTCTGTTTTCCACCAGATCCATCTGATATTTCGTCAGAGGGGCAAACTGCAGCTTCAATTCCATGGCCTTATCCACGTATTTGCCCAGGCCGAACATCAGCATAATCCTGTCGCACATGCTGACACACTGGCTCTCCATACCGGCCTGCTGATACAACTCCGCCAAATGGTACATCCACTTTTCGTCCAGTTCTTCCTGGCAGTATTTTTCCAGGGAATGGATCAGCTGTTCCGTCGTCGCTCCCTTTGCTTCGAGAATCAGGAAACGGAGCAGGTTCTGCCTCGGATCATCTACAGCCAAATCACAGAACTCTCTGTAGTATGCCTCCGCTTCCGGCACATTGCCCTCTCTCAGGGCAAGATCCGTAAGTTTAAATAACAGCCCTTTGCCGATTGGCGCGCGCTCAAATGCAAGGAGTAAAATATCCTTGGCATCCTGGTACTCTGCATTCCTCTCATAAACCTGGGCGATTGTAGTAAGCAGACTTGTGCTGCGCACCCTTCTCCAGTCTATGGTGTCTGCAATTTTCATGGCGGTTTCATAATCACCTTTGTTTACCAGTTTTTTAATCTGTTCAACTTTGATGTTAAACTCGTACTTATCCATCTCTTTTGCATCTCCTAACCGTCCGCGCGGGGCGGACGACTTTTAATCCTTACAGTTCCGTCCGTCCGTCAAGAGCCCGGAGCAGCGTAACCTCGTCAATATATTCCAAATCTCCGCCCACGGGTACCCCGCTGGCGATTCTTGTAACCTTGATTCCGGTAGGCTTAATCAGTTTGCTGATGTACATAGCCGTCGTCTCGCCTTCCAGACTGGAGTTGGTCGCTATGATCACCTCATTGATCTCAGCCTTCTGAAGACGGGTCATCAGTTCCTTCAATTTGATATCATTCGGCCCTATTCCGAGCATGGGGGATATTGCCCCGTGGAGCACATGGTAAACTCCCTCATATTTGCCGGTCTTCTCATAGGCCGCCAAATCCCTTGTATTTTCCACCACCATAATAGTGGCGTGATCCCGCCTGTCACTGCTGCAAATAGGGCACAGTTCTTTATCCGTCAGTGTAAAGCACTCACTGCAGTAACGCACATTGTGCTTTGCGTCAATCATGGCCGTGGACAGGCGCTCCACCTGCTCCGACGGCATATTGATGATATGGAAGGCCAGGCGCTGAGCCGACTTGCTCCCGATACCGGGCAGCTTTGACAGCTCCTCTATTAATTTTGTAATCTGATTGCTGTAATAATCCATAATTTAGAACGGGAAACCGCCTCCCAGGCCGCCTAAACCGCCTGTCAGTTTTGACATCGCCGCGCTGCTCTCCTCTTCCGCCTGGCGGAATGCCTCATTGGTTGCAGCAACGATCAGATCCTGGAGCATCTCAATATCTTCCGGATCCACTACTTCTTCTGAAAGTTTCACAGACACAACTTCTTTCTTGCCGGAAACGGTAACCGCTACGGCTCCGCCGCCTGCGGAAGCAGTATACTGCTTTTCTTCCAGCTCTTTTGTCGTCTCTTCCATCTGCCGCTGCATCCTCTGCGCCTGCTTCATCAAATTATTCATATTGCCAGGCATTCCGCCTGGAAAACCGCCACGCTTAGCCATGGTGTTCATCCTCCTGATTATTGATCTTCTTTTATAATATCCTTGTTTTATGCTTTTTATCTCAAAATCCGGTCTGCCGGGAACCGGTACGCCCTGATGTTCCCCCTTCGCAAATCGAATTATCTGTGATCCTGTCCTGTCAGTCCTCCACTACAATATCATCATGAATGACTTTTAAGTCATCATCGCTCACATAGAGCGTTGTAGACTTTTTGCCGGAATCGTTCAGGATGGCCTTGAAATCTATACTCTTACCATAGTTTTTCTCTACCGCCTCTTTTAATTCCTGCATTACCGACTCGCGGTTTACGATGGAGAAATTTCCGGCGTCGCTGAATGCGATGCTAAGACAGCTGTCACCGGCCGGCTCCACCTCCGTATCCCTGAGAGCCACACGGACCGCGCCTCCCATCATCCTGGAAACCTTCTGCCACTCGCCGCGCATCAGCATCAAATCTTCATACTGGGCCTTGGGAAGTGAAACGGTTTTGGCCGGTTCTTCCGCTTTGCCCGGTTTCTGCTGTTCTGCCGCGCCTACCTGTCCGGCCCTTTCTCCCAATGCCGCAAGCGCGGCCAGATCGGGCAGACTGGACGGAATTTCATCCATTCTTTTCTCTATCATGGTAAGCCGCTGTAGAACGGAATCGAGATTCTGTTCCATTGACGGCCTTGTCAGCTTTATAAATGCAATCTCAGCCAGGACGCGCTTCTGACTGGCATAGCGCAGCTGCCCCGACAACTCCGAGAATATCCTGATGTACCTCATCAGTGTCTCGCCGTCCGTCATATCTGCCTCTTCCTTTAAAAGGGCGATATTCTCGGACGACATATCCAGCATATCTTCCGCATCATCTGTTGTCTTCACAATCAGAAGATTTCTCATATACCAGACGAAATCATTCACCATCTGTGTCAGATCGCGTCCCTGGATTATCATCTCTTCTATCTTATAGATACATCCCTTGGTGTCACCTGCCGTGACCGCCCTGAACAGACTGCTGAATACGCTGTTATCGACAGCTCCCAGCACTTCCAGCACGTTGTCATAGGTGAGCTTCTCCCCAAAATGGAATGCCGTGCACTGGTCCAGCAGACTCAGTGCGTCTCGCATGGAACCGTCCGCCGCTTTCGCCACGTACCGCAGCGCTTTCTCATCTACATCGATCTGCTCGGCCTGGGTCAGCTCATGGAGACGGGCTGCGATGGTATCAATCGTAATTCTCTTAAAATCGTATCTCTGGCACCGCGACAAAATCGTGATCGGAATCTTGTGGACCTCCGTTGTGGCCAGGATAAATATAACATAGGACGGCGGTTCCTCCAATGTCTTTAAAAGGGCATTGAATGCCCCGATGGACAGCATATGGACCTCATCGATGATGTAAACACGGTAGCGTCCCTCCGTCGGCGGATACTGTACCTGATCTCGGATGTCACGGATATTCTCCACGCCGTTGTTGGATGCCGCATCGATTTCCACCACGTTCAGTGAAGCGCCGGAGGATATCTGGCGGCACATCTCACATTCGCCGCAGGGGCTTCCATCGACCGGATTCTCACAGTTCACGGCCTTTGCAAATATCTTTGCAATACTGGTCTTACCTGTTCCCCGCGTTCCGCAGAACAGATAGGCGTGTCCGATTCGTCCCGACGTTATCTGGTTTTTTAATGTCTTTACAATGTGGTCCTGGCCTTTGACCTCATTAAATGAGGCCGGCCTCCATTTCCTGTATAACGCTGTATACGACATGACCCCTCTGCTCCTTCATTGTTCCTTATTATTCGTCGCCGAAACTGATTCCCACAGACTTGGCCTCCTTGATTATATCACTCTTCGGATCGACCGTCTTAAGCTTGCCTGCGATATCCTCCAGCGGCACCTTGGTAATCTGGCTGTCATTCAAAGCAACCATATAACCATACTCTTCATTCGCAATCATCTGAGCGGCCGCCGCTCCGAGGCGCGTGGAAATAACACGGTCAAACGGAGTGGGCTCTCCGCCCCTCTGCATATGGCCTGGAACCGTGACGCGTATCTCCTGTCCTGTTTTCTCCTGAATCTGAGCGCCCAGTGCGTATGCCACCGATGGATAAACCTGGCCGTTCTTCTTCTTTTCTTTCAGTTCTTTCTTGGTGAGCGCCGCATCATCCTTAGAAATAGCGCCTTCCGCCACCGCCAGGATGGTAAAGTTCTTACCGCTCCTCACCCTGCCCTTGATGGCCTCCACGACAATATCAATGTCATAGGGAATCTCGGGAATCAAAATAATGTCCGCGCCTCCTGCGATTCCCGCATAGAGGGTCAGCCATCCTACTTTATGTCCCATTATCTCTACAATGAAAACACGGCCATGGGAAGCCGCAGTTGTATGAATGCAGTCGATTGCATTGGTCGCTACTTCGACGGCGCTGTGGAAACCGAACGTCAGCTCGCTCCCCCACAGGTCATTGTCGATCGTCTTCGGAAGGGAAACGATGTTAAGCCCCTCCTCCCGAAGCAGGTTGGCCGTCTTCTGGCTCCCATTGCCGCCAAGCACCACGAGACATTCGAGTTTTAATTTATAATAAGTATGTTTCATCGCAGCCACTTTATCTAAACCGTTCTCATCCGGAGTCCTCATCAGTTTAAACGGCTGTCTGGATGTGCCTAGAATGGTGCCGCCTCTTGTCAGTATTCCCGAAAACTCCGACGGCTTCATTATCCGGTAGTCTGCATACATCAGTCCCTTGTAGCCATCCTCAAAACCTACTATCTCAACGTCGTCATACATTTTATACAGAGCCTTCGCCACGCCGCGCATTGTTGCATTCAGGCTCTGGCAGTCCCCACCGCTGGTCAGCATACCAATTCTCTTCATGAATGACACACCCTTTCTTAACACTGTATTTTCATCCTGTCACCGTTCGTAACAACAGGCTGATCTCAGGTTACAATATACCCATTTTGTAATTATAATACAATCATGTTCCGCGGGCAAGGAAAATTTCTTTACGATCTTCTTTACTCCGCCTTACTCTTTTACGGAAAAGAATGAGGTTTTACAGTACCTTCCGGGAAATTGCCCGCAGGCAAATACAGAGGACCGCACCGGAGGATAACCCTCCTGTGCGGTCCCGTCTGTATTGCCGTATCATTTCAGCCCATTCAGCAGTTGTGTCATTGTTTTCTGATAAACCGGGTGTCTTTTATTGGGTGCGATTTCCTGTAAAGGTTTTAAAACAAAATCGCGCAGATGCATCTCCACATGCGGAATAATGAGGTCGTCGGTTTCCAGGATCTCATCATCATACATTAAAATATCTAAGTCCAGCGTTCTGGGACCCCAATGGACAATGCGTTCACGATGGGCGTCCTGCTCAATCTCATGAAGGGATTCCAATAATTCCTGCGGTGATAAAAGTGTTTTTAAAATCAGGCAGGCATTCAGGAAGTCATCCTGCTCCACCCCGCCGTAAGGCTCCGTCACCAAGTAGGAGGACACTTTCTCCACATGGCAGCCGGAACGTTCATTCAATGATTTAACCGCCTGATCCAGATATCCTTTTTTGTCCCCCAGATTGGAACCAAGCCCGATATAAGCGGTGTGCCAGAAGCGGGTAATTTTTACGGAAACGGTCTTGAGGGGAAGCCCAATCGGCGCCCACGGTTTTTTAAGTTCCAGCGTAACGCCATGCAGAAGGGAATAATGCCTAAAAAGCGCTTCGGCCAGATTTTCGGCAGCCGCTTCAATCAGTTTATATGTGTTTTCTTTCATATAACGGGTTATAAAAGCACATACGTCACCATAATTGATGGAATGTTCCAGACAGTCCGTTCTTCCGGCATGCCTGGTATTGACATACATTGTAAGGGAAACCAGAAATCTCTGTCCGAGTTTTGTCTCCTCTGGAAAAACACCGTGATTCGCATATACTTCCAGATCTTCAATATGTATTTCGTCGCAAAAAGATGCTTTCGTCATTTTATTTCCTTCCCTCTCTCATGATAGCCTGCGTCATACGGATTGCCCTTAAATTTTCTTTAATATCGTGGACGCGGATAAATGCCGCTTTTTTCTGTACTCCCAGAACGGTTGTGACGATTGTCCCCTCGACCCTCTGATCCGTCGGCAAATCAAGCGCCGTGCCAATCACGGACTTTCTGGAGGTTGCAAGAAGGACCGGATAACCGAGCGCCGAAAGCTTTTCCAGTTGATTGATAGCCGTCAGGTTATTTTCATAGGTTTTCCCGAATCCCACTCCGGGATCTAAAATAATCTGGCTGTCGTCGATTCCAGCCTCTTTAGCAATGGCGAGCGAATCACGCATGTCCCTGCACATATCGTCCATGAAATTGCCGTAATCCGCCTTTTCCCGGTTATGCATCAGACAGCATGGGATCCGATACTGAGCAATCAGGTCCGCCACTTTCCGGTCGTATTTCAGCCCCCAGATATCGTTCACCATATCGGCTCCCGCTTTTAAGGCAGCTTCCACTACCTGTCCCTTGTAACTGTCGATGGACACCGGAATGTCAAAATTCTTCTTTATCATTTCAATCGCGGGCACAACCCGGTCAATTTCTTCCTGGATACTGATCTGCACATGCCCCGGACGTGTGGACTCTCCTCCGACATCAATAATCGCAGCGCCTTCTTCAATCATATCGGCCGTATGTTTCTTTGTTTTTTCAATGTCATTCCACATTCCTCCGTCGGAGAAAGAATCGGGTGTGACATTTAATATTCCCATAATAGAACAGTCGTTTTCTACATCAAATAATCGGTTTCCAATTTTCATCATGATAGCATTCCCCTGTATTTAGACCTTCAATGTAATATTTTTCTTCTCCATGCTCCAGTTGCATTCTTCAAACGCATTGCAGAACAGACAGCTTCTGGAACTCTTATCCGCCCGGTAAATCAACCCCTGAAGATTTTCTTTTCCTGCCGTTTCCGGTGTCCGGTGTTCCGAAATTGCGGAAATGATCTCTTTCTGCTCCATTTCCGTAAAGCCGCAGTCCCTCAGAATCGGATCCGCCAGCACGGCGCTGGCCTCTTCATGCGGTATCCCTTCCAGGTATTGACGGTGTCTTCCAATATCGTGGAGCAGCGCAGCCGCATAGATGACTTCTTTTGAGATACCGATATTCTTTTCCAGATTTTCAATATAGGCGATACGGGCTACATCCAGATAATGAGCCGGATTATGCCTGCAAAAAATCCGTTCTTCTTCCAGCCTCTGTATTTCTGCCACGCTTTCCTTCCATAGAGGATGGCGGCAGATTCGATTAATCCGTTCCATAGCTTCGCACTTATCTCCGTTCCAGCATTTGATAAAAACGGTTCTGCAGCATTTCGCTGTCATCAAACGCCCCTCTGGTAACGATAGTCACTGTTTTTGTTCCAGGCTTTTTGATTCCGCGCATCGTCATGCACATATGTTCCGCTTCAATGCGCACCATTACGCCCTTCGGGTTCAGTTCTTTCATAAAGGCGTCCGCAATCTGGGCAGTCAGGCGTTCCTGAAGCTGGAAACGTTTCGCATATACCTCCAGAGTCCTTGCTATTTTACTTAAACCGACTACTTCCCCGTCCGGAATGTAGGCAATGCTCGCCGTCCCGTAGAAAGGCAGCATATGGTGTTCGCAAAAAGAATAAAAATGAATATCCTTTTCCATGACAATATCATTGCTGTCCACATGGAATCTTTTCTTCAGATGCACCGCCGCGTCGTCGGTGTATCCGGCAGCCAGTTCTTCATACATCCTGGCAATCCGGTCCGGTGTTTCTAAAAGCCCTTCTCTGTTGATATCTTCCCCAATTCCTTCGAGAATGAGCCTGACCCCTTCTTTAATTTTTTCTTTATCCATTGTAATCCCCTCCCTACAATGCTGCCTGTCCGGCACTGTTCCTAAAATTATGATTTTCTTGTATAGGTCAGAAAGGTGTACGGAATATCACCGTCCACTCTCCGCTCTATCTCTTTGACAAATAAATCCTCTTCAAACTCGGGGAAAAATGTATCTCCCTCGATTTCTGCATCGATTTCCGTAATATACATTTTTTCAACGAGTGGTAAGGATTCTTCATAAATACCGGCTCCGCCGGAGATATAAGTATCTTCGTCAACGGCAAGTACGATAGCTTCCTGCAGTGATTTGGCTGTTTGACAGTTTTCAGCGGTAAAATCCTTCGTCTTTGAAATCACAATTGTTGTCCGGTTTGGCAGAGGCCTGCCGATTTCTTCATAGGTTTTCCTCCCCATGATAACAACATGATTTACCGTTAAATTCTTAAACCGCGTCTTTTCCCCGTCAATATTCCAGGGAATACGGCCGTCTTTTCCTATGACGCGGTTTTTCGCATACGCCACTACCAAAGCAATCATTATCTTCCTCCAATAGTTCCTCATACGGCATAAATTTCTATCTGCCGTCCATTGTCCGGTGATCCTCCAAAGATTATCATATTCAGGTAGAAATGACAATGGATTCTGTAAGGTCTAACCCCACGAATACAGTAAAAATTAACGTTAATTTTTCTATGAATTTAAAAAAAGCCGTTCCAACCGGAACAGCTTGTCATTGACACAAAAATTATAATATTAATATATATTAAATCCGCACATCCCGCTTCGAACGTATGTCACAAACGTTACCCTTGCAGTTAACTCCGTCCAGGCAGCCTCACGGCACACAAGAGCTTCTGCTTAGTGCTGCTGCATTCCTGCCCTGACACGGTTCACAGATTCCTGTTGCGTAAGACCCAGACTTCAACGCCACTTACAAGGGGCAGCTCTGCAACAAAACGCCCTCGGCGAGGACATCACCCCTGCTGTAGCGGATTGCAGGTACAGGGCACCGCTAACTCCCCGGCTAGTGCGGAAACTTTATAACTTGATTATGGCTGATAATGTGAAATCTTCAGCTAGTTAAGTATACATGGAGGCCGACTTTTTGTCAAGCCACAACCGCTTAAGCTTCGCAAAACCGAGGTATAACAAAATAACATGGCAAATATGCCCAGATAGCATTTTATATTTACGTTAAAACCCTTTATAATAAGAAAAAGATATCGCCCCGCCGGTTGGAAGCAGTTTTTCAGTTTTTTCAGCACATAATCTTGCAACGTGAGCCAGATGTTATTATAATAGGGGCAAACCATTATTTATTACTGTAACACGTTAACACCAGTTCAATAAACAAGAATGGAGTATCGCTATGGAAAAGAAAAATCTTGATTGGGCAAATATCGGCTTTAGCTATATTCAGACCGACTACCGCTATGTTTCACAGTTTAAGGACGGCGCCTGGGACGAGGGCGTCCTGACGACAGACGCAAATATTGTATTAAACGAATGTGCAGGCGTGCTCCAGTACGCTCAGACATGTTTTGAAGGTTTAAAGGCCTACACCACGGAAGACGGCCACATTGTAACATTCCGCCCCGACTTAAACGGAGAGCGTATGGAGAATTCTGCAAAAGGCCTTGAAATGCCTGTTTTCCCGAAGGAACGCTTTGTGGAAGCGGTTGCAAAAGTAGTGGAAGCCAACGCAGCTTTTGTCCCGCCGTACGGTTCCGGCGCAAGCCTGTACATCCGTCCGTATATGTTCGGTTTTGACTCCGTCATCGGCGTAAAACCGGCCAATGAATATCAGTTCCGCATCTTCACCACCCCGGTAGGGCCTTACTTTAAGGGCGGCGCAAAACCAATCACGATCCGCGTCAGCGATTTTGACCGCGCGGCTCCACACGGAACCGGCCATATCAAAGCAGGACTGAACTATGCGATGAGCCTCCATGCAATCGTGGACGCGCATAAGAACGGGTTCGACGAGAATGTCTACCTGGATCCACAGACAAGAACGAAGATCGAGGAGACAGGCGGTGCAAACCTGATCTTTGTCACAAAGGACAATAAACTGGTTACGCCGAAATCACCCAGCATCCTTCCATCCATCACACGCCGTTCCATCCTTTATGTAGCAAAGGAATATCTGGGCATGGAGACCGAGGAGAGGGAAGTATTCCTGGACGAGGTGAAAGATTTCGCCGAATGCGGCCTCTGTGGTACGGCAGCCGTTGTGTCTCCGGTCGGCAAGATCGTGGATCACGGCAAGGATATCTGTTTCCCAAGCGGTATGGAGAAGATGGGTCCGTCCATACAGAAGCTCTATGACACTCTGACCGGCATCCAGATGGGCCATATTAAGGCACCGGAAGGCTGGATTAAGGTAATTATGTAAGTGATCATGAAATCTATATAATTAAGAATCTGCATTTATCCGCAGTCAGGTTCTTCCATATAGAAAAAGAGTCCGGACCGTTACTGTTGACTATATGCCCAGTAACGGTTCAGACTCTCCTTTTTATTCACTTTTTGCCTTCTCTTTGCCCTTCTTCCGCAGTTCCCTGAAAAATTCCTTCAGCATCTGTGAGCATTCCTCCCCTAAAAGCCCCGTCTCTATCTCTACCTGGTGGTTAAAACCTTTTTCATCCAGCAGGTTCATCACCGAACCGGCACATCCGGCCTTGGGATTCATGGAGCCAATCTTCACTTTGGGAATGCGGGCCTGGACAATCGCCCCGGCACACATGGGGCACGGTTCCAGTGTCACATACATTGTACAGCCCTCCAGCCGCCAGTCCCCCATTTTTTTACACGCCTTTTTGACGGCGTTTATCTCGGCATGGGACAGGACGTTCTTGTCCACAATTCTTCTGTTATACCCCCTTCCAATTATTTTTCCCCCGTAAACAATAACGCAGCCTATCGGCACCTCTCCCAGTGCATATGCTTTTTTTGCCTCGCGGATCGCCGCTTTCATATATTTTTCATCGTCGGTCATTTTCATTTCTTCGCTCCATCTGACGTTCCGTCTGATTTTTTCCGTTATTACTCTAATAAGTATACAAACCATCCTCCGCTTTGGCAAGTTGCACATACAGGAATTTCGTACTATAATTGTCCATGTACCAATAAAATCCCGCCGACAGAACATCTTGTCCCGGGCTGTACGGCATTTTGAAAGGATATGGAATTATGATTATTTCCGGGCTTTTAAAGACAACTTTACTGGATTACCCGCAGCATGTGGCTGCCACCGTATTCCTGGGCGGGTGCAATTTCCGATGTCCGTTCTGCCATAACAGTGATCTCCTGGAGGGCGGAAGTGAATTGCATTCGGAAAAAGAGGTACTGGATTTTCTGAAAAAAAGAGCCGGTATCCTGGAAGGCGTCTGCATTACGGGCGGTGAGCCCACCCTGCACCGCGATTTGGAACCATTCATCAGGAAGATAAGGGAACTTGGGCTTCTTGTGAAGTTAGATACGAATGGTTACAGGCCGGATGTGCTGATCGATCTCTGTGAAAAAAGGCTGCTGGATTATGTGGCTATGGACATTAAGTCAGGCCGGGCCGGATACGGAAAGACTGCCGGTCTGCCCGGCCTCGACCTGTCTCTGATAGAAAAGAGTGTTGATTTTCTGCTGAAAAATACGGTTCCCTGTGAATTTCGCACCACGGTTGTGAAAGAACTTCACAGGGAAGAGGATTTTAAAGAGATTGGGGAATGGCTTTCCGGGGCCTCCGCCTATTTCCTGCAGAGCTATAAAGACTCCGAGAATGTGCTGATACCCGGGTTTTCAGCCTGCAGCAAAGAGGAACTGCTGCATTTTGCCGGAATTGTCGCCCCCTATGTGCCCTCCGTCTCATTGCGAGGCGTCGATTATTAATAACATACATACTATGTCTGCCGCCGGTTATCACGGCTGCAGTAATGTGTCTTTTAATCGCCTATCTTTATATCCGTATACCAGTATCCAAAACGGCCGTCCCTGGGCGGCTGTTTTTTTGCCAGGACAAAGTCGGAAAAACCGAACATGGACGCCATGTATTTCTCGTTGCTGAGATAGTGTCCCGGGACTCCCAGCAGATATCTGGCTTTTCCGCCCGGATTGTTCAGCCTCGCAAGGATCAGGTAGCGGTAATTATAATACCCGTGGAGCAGGAAACTGTTGCTGCCGTATACCCATTCCTCCCTGGGGAGAAGTCCGATATCCTGCGGTTTGATGGTAAGGACCTCACAGCCGTCGGCATAGTCGAACGCGAGTATTTTCGGATATTTTTTCCTCATGGTTTCCCAAACTTCCTGTTCGTTGCACGTATCGCTCAGATCTTTAAATGGAGCCGAAACGCCAGATGGCGGAGCAGCCTCTTTCACTACCGGCTGCGCCTCCTGGGCAATCGGATTCGTCTCTGTTGCGGGTTCCGGTGTTTCGGTTCTCAGTGCTTCAGGTCTTGGTGTTTCGGGTCTTGGCGCTTCAGGTCTTGGTGATTCAGGTCTCAGTGATTCAGGCCTCAGTGTTTCCTGTCTGAGAGCGCCCGTCTGCATTCCCCTGCGCTGTACGCCGTATCTCTGCTGTCCCCGGCCGCCTCTCTCCTGTCCGGGCTGCATCTGCCTGCCGGATTCCTGTATTGCCATACCGGATGAACGGACCGCCGTTCTTCCCGTTCCCTGCATCTGAATCCCCGGGGAACGGACGAAGTTTCTGCCGTTTTCCTGCGTCTGAGCAGGTTTGCCGTCCGGTTCCCTCATGACCGGCCTTTGTGGTTCGATGAATTCCTGGGCTGTTTCCAGTCCGTCAACCGCCGAAACGTATTCGGCCTCCATCATATCCGTCATGCTGCCGCCGGACACAGGCGCTGCGGCTTCCGTTCCAAACACTTTTGCAGCTCTTGTATTTGCAAATCTGATTTCCCCTGCTCCGGTTTCCACAGGCCCCGCTTTCGTTTGCCATACTCCTGCCGTCTCTGTTTCAATGGCTTCATTTTCTGCCATTTCTGTTTCTGCTGCTCTTGCTTCTGTCGCACTTGTTTCCGTCACCTCTGCATCTGCCCCGGCGGTTTCCACCTCTCCTGCTTCTGCCCTGGCGGTTTCCACCTCTCCTGCTTCCGCCCTGACGGTTTCCGCTACTCCCGCTTCTGCTCCGGCGGTTTCCACCTCTCCCACCTCTGTCCCGGCGGTTTCCACCTCTCCTGCTTCTGCTTCGGCGGTTTCCAATGCTCCTGCTTCTGTCCTGACGGTTTCCACCTCTCCTGCTTCTGTCCTGACGGTTTCCACCTCTCCTGCTTCTGTCCTGGCGGTTTCCACCTCTCCCGCTTCTGCTTCGGCGGTTTCCACCTCTCCTGCTTCTGCTTCGGCGGTTTCAACCTCTCCTGCTTCTATCCCGGCGGTTTCCGTCACTCTTTCGTCTGCCACTCTCATGTCCGCTGTTTCTTTCTCAGGGTTTTCCGCCATAGATTCTGTGTCTCTTTGCGGTGCCTGTGACATGATCATTTCCCGCAGGCCGGATACTGCCGCCCTGTTTTCTTCAGGCGGCGCTCCATCCGCATTTTTTTTCGGGATTTCCGTGCTCAGATAGACCACCTTTTCCCGGCCGTATCTGGCAGCATTATATTCTTCCGCCTTACGCATTGCCGCTTCATGTATTTCCGCCTCTTTTTTCGACGTTTCCCTGTCCATTTCCGCTTCTATTTCCCTGGAAATAGGCAGAAGATCCTGCTCTTTTTCCTTATGCTGCAAGATCGTCTGTTTTTTTACAGAGCTTTCCAGTTTTTCGGCCACTTTTTCCGATGTTACATCGGCCAGCTCCACTTCTGCGGCATGAGCTACCGCATCTTCCCAGATTGTCGTGTAGGATCTCCATGCACTTTCCACATCATGGACACTGAGTCCGTAAAATTCTTCCAGGCTGTGTCCTGAATTTTCCACATCCGCGGAATTTACCACTGCCCTGAATTCCCCTGCGCCGTTTCTGGCAAACAGGGTTCCTATCTTGACCTCATCCTGCCCTGCGAGCAGGTATACTCCTACCGGATTTCCCCCGACGAATATCTTTTTGACATTCACCGTGATTCTGCATTGGTTGCCTCTTGTTTCCAATTTTGCAAATCCGATGTTCTTTCCGCGTATCCCTCCTTCGTATGTATAGATATATGAGATTAGTCTCTGATAGTTAGACATGCTATCACTCCTTTGCTATCTATTTTATGCTGATATGCATTGAAACTATGACTTAAAAATGGTATTCTAATCTGGAAAGAGGCGACAATATTGTATGGAGGGTATTTTCATGAAAATTTACAAGGTTAAAAATTACGACGAAATGAGCAGGAAAGCAGCTAATATTATTGCTGCCCAGATCATCACAAAACCGGATTCTGTACTGGGGCTTGCCACCGGTTCCACCCCTGTCGGAACTTACAAATATCTGGTTGAGAAATACAATAATGGAGATCTGGATTTTTCTGAAGTAAAGACGGCGAATCTGGATGAATATAAGGGACTTACCAAAGACAGTGAGCAGAGCTACTATTATTTTATGTACAGCAACTTGTTTCAGCACGTAAATATTGATATGAATCAAACAAATATTCCAAACGGCATGGCAGACGACCCTGAAGCAGAATGCAGCCGCTATGAGGATGTAATCCGTTCACTGGGCGGAGTTGACCTTCAGGTTCTCGGCCTCGGACATGACGGCCATATCGGTTTTAACGAGCCGTCCGATATTTTCGAGGGCCGGACACACTGTGTTGATCTTACCGAGATGACAATTGAAGCTAATAAACGTTTCTTCTCCTCCATCGACGAGGTTCCACGCCAGGCATTCACAATGGGTATCGGAACGATTATGAGGAGTAAAAAGATTATTTTTGCAGTAAGCGGAAAAGATAAGGCTGCTATTTTAAAGGAAGCCCTCTACGGACCTGTGACACCGAAGGTTCCGGCATCCATTCTTCAGTTCCATCCGGATGTCATTGTAATCGCCGATGAGGACGCTCTTTCGGAGTGCTGATTTAAACGATCAGGTTACAGTCATGAAACAGAAATAAAAAAATGCATCGGTTACCGGTTTTACCGCCGTCTGCCGATGCATTTTTTTATTGTCCGGCAATGAAAAGTCCGTCCGGCGTACTTTTCGCTGCTTCTTATCCGTGGTCCAGTTTTGAAATCTTGAAAAGGAATTTCCGAATTTATGGATATCAGATTATATTAAGAAATCTGTTTCGATTGAGAAAGTAGATAAAAGCTTTCGTGCTTATAGAAATACGGACTGTATGATATTGGAGAACCGCAGCCAGGCTGCCCCGATCAGCAAATTTTATTCCCGTTTGCATTCAATTTGAAAGTCATGCCAAGGACGGAGGCCGCTCTCCTGCACATCAGCATCCTCTGAAGAAATATTTCAAAATAATCCATCATCGAGCAGATACTCTCATCCAGCTCCAGTTCCAGTTTAAGTGTTTTTTTATCTTTCTGAATATCCAGGGAAGATGAGATTACCGCATAGTTGACGCGGTCATGTTTATCAAATGCGGCCTTATTTCTGTTCCTGACCCTGTCCCTGCGGACGTCGGTTTTATCGGCCAGTATCAAAGCGGCGGACACCACATCTACAGCTCCTCCCGACTTCTCGTCGTGCATTCCGATGGCGTTAATGATTACCGCTATGTCTTCATAATCCATATCAAGCCCCCTCAGGATCTGATGAGACATCAGCGCGCCAGAATGAGGGTGATCCATACGGTTCACACAGTTTCCAATATCATACATATAACCCGCAATCTTTGCCAGTTCCACGGTGTGACTGTCATAATCCAGACGCTCCAGGATTTTTCCGGCCATCGCCGAAACCTTAACCGCATGCGCCGCCGAGTGGTCCGTATATCCAAGTACCCCCAGTGTTGTGTTACCCTTGTTGATATATGCGTTAATTTCTTTTGATTTCTTTATGTCCTTATACGTTATCTGTGCCAATTGATTCCTCCTTCTTAATTTCCGCCTTTTAAGCGGTACTTTACCTATCTTAACAGAAGGAGAAATAAACCGATATCAATAATATGCAAAAGTTTCGTCAGAACTGTGTAAAACCGGAATGCATCCCACAGCCTTTATGAAGAATCCCAAAAATCAGGTGTTTTTCATAATTGCCATCTCTACGGTATCCGCCACATGTTCGCAGCAGTCACAACATTCCTCCAGGCAGTCGTAGATGGTCGTCCAGACCAGAATCTGTACGGCATCCTTTTCCTCGGTATACAGTCTGTGGACAGCCCTGGTGTAAAGCTGATCTCCCTCTTCCTCCAGACGGTTAATTGTAATGATTTTTTCCTTTAATGTGGCCGAACGGCGGAAATTGCGGAAATCTTCCAGCATCTCTTTCATCGATGCACAGCATTTACGGATCAGCGCGGCAAATTCCACTGCCTCGGGCCGCAGCCCCCTCACATTGTACATATAAAGATTTCTCAAAACCTCGTCCAGCTCATCCGTCACGTCGTCTATGATGTTCGTCAGGGCCATGATGTCTTCCCTCTCAATGGGCGGCAGAAACTCTTTCATCAGTTTCTCCATCAGCCGGTGTTTTCCCTGATCTCCCCGGTGCTCAATCTCATGGATTACCCTGATTTTTTCCGGTAGACTTGTGTATTCATATTCGTTGAGGTTTTCCCAAAGCAGCTCCGCTGCCTCACAGGAACAATTTACGTTATCGACAAGCATTGCAAAATAATCATTTCCCTTTTTCTGTGCCATACTGCACTCCTTTCATTGACATACTCTTAATCTTAAAATACCCAGATGAACAGCTTCGCCGTCAGAAAACCAATCAGGCCGCAGCCCGGGAACGTGAGCACCCAGGTCATCACCATTTCCTTTACAACTCCCCAGTTTACCGATGACAGACGTCTGGCTGCCCCGACTCCCATGATGGCTGTGGTCTTCGTATGGGTCGTGGATACCGGGATTCCCGTGAGGGAGGATAGGAGCAGACAGCCCGCGCCCGCCAAATCGGCCGAAAAGCCCTGATATCGTTCCAGTTTCACCATATCCATACCGACCGCCTTGATAATCCTGTATCCGCCAATGGAAGTTCCAAGCCCCATCACGGCAGAGCAGAGTATCATCAGCCAAATTGGGATGCTGAACTCTCCGGCATTGGCGTTGCCTTTTGCCAGAAAAATCCCCAGCATGAAAACGCCCATAAATTTCTGGCCGTCCTGGGCGCCGTGCATGAATGCCATGGCTGCGCCTCCGGCTATCTGGGCATTATTAAAAAATCCACGGCTCTTGTTCCTGTCTACGCCCCTGCATAAAAACTGGACGATTTTGGCCGTCAGATAGCCCATTACAAAGCCGAGTATGGTAGACAGCACTAAACCGTAAAGTACTTTAATCCACTCGGACGAATTAATTCCCTCCAGGCCTCCGTGCAGCGCAATTGCGGCTCCGGAAACGCCTGCAATAAGGGCGTGGCTCTCGCTTGTCGGGATGCCGAACCACCAGGCGGCCGTTGCCCAGGCCACGATGGACAAAAGAGCCGCGCACAGCGCAATCAGCGCCTCCCTGGAATCGCCGCCGAAATCCACCATATTGTATATTGTCGATGCCACTCCGGCATTGAACATTGTCATAACGAGAACGCCCAGGAAGTTAAAGACCGCCGCCATAATAATTGCGGCTCTGGGATGAATGGCCTGCGTGGAAACACAGGTGGCGATCGCATTGGGCGCATCAGTCCAGCCATTGACCAGAATTACCCCCAGCGTCAGAATCACAGTTATGGCCAAAATAGGACTTGCCGTAAGCTGCGAAAGAAAATCTGCCAACGAAATTGTCATAGTTATCCTCACTTTTTGTGTATTATCAGGTGCTGATTATAGTATTGCGCAATACTTTGCCAGTTTATTATAATATTTTTATTCGTGCCGTACAGTGTTTACGGCAATCCTTTACTCTTTTTTTACGCCCGGTACTCCTGTCTTGCAAAGAGATTCCCCAGGGGGTTGATGATTGCATCTACAGGCTTAATAGTACTTTCCACGATACATAAAAGAGCACCGGTGACAAAATTATCGCGGTTAAATCCGGTTTCACGTATATAAACGCATATTATCGTTCATTTTGTATCTTCCACCGATATTTTCCCTCTTTTTTGTCGTTCGAATTCAAATTTTTCATAACTGTAGAAAACGGGACTGCCGCCACTGAAGATAATGTTCTCGTCTATACCGGTGAGAACCCGGCAGGGGCCCGTGTGCGGAACGCCTTTGGCGTATATTGCACCGGCGCCTGGTACCGTGATGAAAACGGTGCAATTCATTATGGCAGCAATGCCAATAATGGATATCTGCCAAATACCACAGGAATGGGCTATCAGGCCAGAGCCTGCCTGGAACTGAAACTGCGGCATGCGTGGGAGGAGCCTTCCGCGGCAGCCTGTCTGGCCAACGAAGCCGACGGCCGGTACAGGGAAGGCGGCCAATGGGCAGAAACGATCGACCTGCAATTCGGCGAAAAAGGATTCCGTTCCTTCGAGCAGGCGGGTATCAGGGTAAGCAGCACCGCTGGAAGGGCTACTGACGGCACGGGTGACGATTATGTCCGCGGCTATTTTTACGTGCCGGAACATTACGATCCTGCCGCCGGAATTGTTTTTACGCTGCAGGGCCAGGGAATTTCATACTGGAAACTTGCAGACGGCTGTGACAATGACGGTACCGGCATCATGTACGACTCTGCCACCACCTCCTGGATGAACAAAGGGGCTATTGTGGTCAATATCCATGACCGGTCAAGCGCCGGACCCGGAGAATATTTTAACATCTATGATTTTGTGGCGGACGACGTCAATGTAATGAAATATTTTATCGATGCCTATGGTGTCACCGGAAATGTCGTACTCCAGGGCAATTCACGGGGAACGATGGCTTCAGCCCTTATTATCAAGGCGCTGGCCGGACAGCCCTATCATCCGATGAATCAGAAAATGGGGAATACTCAGAACGAAACCCACAGGCTGCCCACGGGCGCTTATGACTTTAACATCGATGCTTATATTTGTCAGAACGGTACCTTTGGTTATGGTTACGACGACGCCGACTGGGCAGCCAGAAATATACGCCTTACCGGATACCCATCGGAGCTTTATGCCTACTGGGGCGAAAGCGATCACTCCACCACACGTCTCAACGGATGGTATTTCAGCAACTCCGCTTATTACGGCCCCGACTGCCGGATTGACTCCGATACTGGAAAGCTCATTTATCATACGAAACAGAGGGACGGCGCATCCTATGAGCTGAAGTGCCGCGGGAAAGCTGCCGGAAGCAGCAAAGCCGGCTACCGATATACCATCTATGATGAGCTTTATCAGGAGTGGGCGCTTAAACGCTAAGCCGTTCAGACAGGCGTAATCGCATTCAGTGACAACAACGGTGACGGAAAATGGGATTCCAGGGAATATCTATTATATCTTCCTGACGGCCCAATCTCCATTTTGGTTATGGTTTCCTGTGACAAATGCTTATAATGTGAAGCTGGCGTTTCATCCATAGAACGGGGCGGACGCCACCTCCAAACCATTTTTAATATCAAGCACCCGCCATTTGTATTTACTGAAATCTATTTTATCTCATGTCTGCATAATTAACTCCTGTATTACCGAAGTATAACTTCATTGGTGCCGCCGGCAAGCGCGGCTGCGTAGCGGCATATTACATTTTCGTGCGGGTGCGCTCTCTGCCCTGAGGGCTTTTTTATATCACAGGAACACTTTTCTACGATATAAAAAAAGATTGGGAAACCCTGATTTCTCAAAGTTTCCCAATCTTTCCAATTACTGCCGGCGACCGGAATCGAACCGGTACGAAGTTTAACCCTCGCAGGATTTTAAGTCCTGTGCGTCTGCCAGTTCCGCCACGCCGGCATTCATGAATGCTCATGACTGGCAATATTCAATTACCAATGGATGGAGGTGGATTCGAACCACCGAAGCGTGTCGCAACAGATTTACAGTCTGCCCCCTTTGGCCACTCGGGAACCCATCCAAAATTACTCTGACAGTTAAAAATCATATCATAATAAGGTGAAAAAATCAAGGGGATTTTGTTTGTTTTTGTATTTTTTTATATGCGGCGGCGCTGCCGTCCTTATTTCGTTCATCCTACGTCCGTGATGTGGACGGCGGCGCTCTGTTTTCCCCGTCTCTCCTGTCAAAAAAACAGGTTTTTACAATTCCGCCGCTACCAATACAGCAGAACTGACGGGCGGCAGTTCTATCTCCAGTATTCCTTTTTTCACTTCATATCGAACGCAGCCTGCGTTATATCCCTCCTCATAGGTGAGCATCCTGCGCTCCATCTGTTCGGAATCCGTCACTCCCACAGGCCAGACCGGCACCAAGTATGTTTTAGCCTCATGACAGGTATTGATGATGACAACTCCCCGGCTCTCTTTTCTTCCGTCTTCGCCGCGGTTAAAACGGCCGTATGCGATCATTCCCCAGTCTGCGGCAAGCTGTATCAGGGAACCGGTCCTGAATGCCGGATTTCTCTTTCTAATCCCCGTCATATAGCGGTGGAATTCAATCAGTTCCAGGTCTTCATTGCCCCAGGGATACGTCCGTCTGTTGTCCGGATCCGTCCAGCCGCAGACACCGGCCTCGTCGCCGTAATAGATGGTCGGCGCTCCCGGCCATGTCATCTGGATGACGACTCCCTGGCGGAATATGCCGTAGCTGATACCCTGGGAGGCGGCCGCCGCTCCCGCCGTAGCGAGTCGTCCCGTCCTCCTGTTGGTCCTGGTCAAAAACCGCGAGTGATCATGGTTGGACAGCTCGTTCATCGCTGTCATCAGCGAAGGCGTCTGCATCCGGCACATGTGATAACGCATTGTCTCAAAAAACGCCTTTCCGTCGCCGTACAGGGCTTCGTTCACCTCGTCGCTGTGTTTCTCAAGCCCCGTCAGGAACCAGGACACCGGCTCCATAAACGCGTCGTAATTCATCACCGTGTCCCACTCATCCCCCTGAAGCCAGCTGCTCGGATCCCCGTAATGCTCGGCAAGCACCACAGCCTCGGGATTGGCCTCCTTGACCGCTTTTCTGAAATCTTTCCAGAACTGGTGGTTGAATTCTCCGGTCCGGCCAAGGTCGGCGGCAACATCCAGTCTCCAGCCGTCTGCGTTAAATGGGGGAGAAACCCACTTCTTACCAACTTCCATAATATACTGATACAGTTCCGGCGATTCCTCATAATTGAGCTTGGGCAGCGTCGAATGCCCCCACCAGCCGTCATAACTGTCATTAAACGGCCAGTTTTCCGCATTATTAAACTTAAAGAAATTCCGGTATGGGCTTTTATCCGATACGTAAGCTCCCGGCGGATATCCTCCCTCATGCTGGTATATTAGTTCCGCATCCAGCCACTTGTTAAAGGAACCGCAGTGATTAAACACGCCGTCGATAATCACCCGGATTCCCTTTTCATGGGCCGCTTCCACAAACCTTGCAAAAAACAGGTCGCTGGCCAGCAGGTTTTCTTCATCCGCCGTTCTGGCCGTGTATTTACCTGCATTGTCATTGTCCAGCGCATTGGGTTCCACCAGCAAATCCATGTCGCGTTTTATCACACCGAAATGAGGATCGACGTGGTCATAGTCCTGGCAGTCATACTTATGGTTGGAAGGCGATACAAATATGGGGTTCAGGTAGATGGCCTCCACCTTCAGCCCTTTCAGATAGCTGAGCTTATCCCAGATTCCTTTAATATCACCGCCGTAAAACCGTCTCACATCCATTGTGGAAGGAAGTTCATTCCAGTCCCTGACCCGTTCCACCGGTTTCCCGATATAAATGTATTCATTCGTCTCCACATCATTGGAAGGATCTCCGTTGCAGAACCGGTCCACATAGATCTGGTACATGACGGCTCCCTTGCACCAATTGGGTACAAAAAAGCCAGGAGTCATACAAAAAGATGCCTCCCGGTCCGGCTCTGCCGCCGCTCCCATGCGTCCGTAAAAACAGATATCATCCTCGCGGTCCACTCTGAAACAGTATCGCAGAACCTCCTCGCTGAGTATATAATCACAGCTATAATAATCAAACAGGCTGTCACTGTGACTGTACCCCATGTCACGCTCTTTCATTCTGCCCTGTCTGTCAAATTCTATAAAATAAACAGAATCCGCACCATCCCGTTCTGTACGGAAATAGAAAATTACTCTCTGCCCGGCATCCGCCTCGCAGGGATGTCGGTAATCCTCTGTTTCGTCGCAAAACAGCGCTTCTCTGTTAATCCTCTCCATGCCATTCCCTCTTTCTGCTATCATCTCTATTCTATATGATTCCCGTCAAATACACAACATAAAACCTCGATTCCCCGACCGTTTCCGACAAAAAAGGCATTTTTTTACCGCATTACCGCCCAGCGCAGTAATATGCCGTTTCAGAGCAGTAAAAAGGCCAGCGGGGTAGCTGGCCTTTTTAGGAGAAGGTATTTCGTTCTTATGGGGTGTAGCAAAAACTATATAATGTATTGGGGGGGGTTACGAGTATTATAATAGCACAGGTGTCAAAATAAGTGTGCACAAACATCATAAAATTTGCAACTCTTTTTTGTGCATTTTGGGGACGGTATTTTCAGCCCGCTTAATCAGTTCTTATCAAAACGCACAAAGGCCGCTGCAATCAACGCATTTTGATTGTAGCGGCCTTACCTGGGCCGTTAAAAGGCCCATATAACGTCATTCTAAAGTGTATTAATCGAACAGAGCCTCAAACTCTCCCTGCCCTATCTTTTCTTTCTCAAGGAGCAGTTCACAGCACTTGTGCAGGACGTCCTCGTGTTCCAGAATCAGCTTTTTGGCCTTCTCATGACAGCTGTCAATAATATTCTTTACCTCGCTGTCAATCGTGCTGGCGACCACCTCGCCGTAGCTGCGGGCGTGCGCCAGGTCGCGGCCGATGAACACCTCATTGCTGTCCCCGCCGTAGTTGATCATTCCGACTTTATCGGACATACCGTACTCCGTAACCATCGCTCTCGCTATCGATGTGGCCTGTTTGATATCCTGGGAAGCACCGGTCGTGATATCGTCGAAGATAATCTCCTCGGCAATCCGTCCGCCCAGGGAAACCATGATGTTCTGAAGCATCTTCCCCCTGGTCATATGCATGTCGTCCGTCTCCGGCAGCGGCATCGTATATCCCGCCGCGCCCACGCCGGTCGGAATGATGGACACCGTATGCACCGGTCCGACATCAGGAAGCACATGGAAAAGAATAGCGTGCCCCGCTTCATGGTAGGCCGTGATTCTCTTATCCTTCTCGGAAATCACCTTGCTCCTCTTCTCAGCGCCGATTCCGACTTTGATAAACGCTTTTTCAATGTCAGTCTGCATCAGGAATTTCCTTCCCTCTTTTGCCGCATTGATGGCTGCTTCGTTCATCAGGTTCTCAAGATCCGCTCCGGTAAAGCCGGAGGTAGTCTGTGCAATACGATGAAGATCCACATCTTCTCCCAGCGGTTTATCCTTCGTGTGGACGCCCAGAATCTCCTCGCGCCCCTTCACATCCGGCCTTCCAACCGCCACTTTTCTGTCGAAACGGCCGGGCCGTAAAATCGCCGGGTCAAGGATATCCACCCTGTTGGTGGCAGCCATGACAATGATTCCCTCATTAACGCCAAAGCCGTCCATCTCTACAAGCAGCTGGTTCAGGGTCTGTTCTCTCTCATCGTGGCCTCCGCCCATGCCGGTTCCCCTCTGGCGGGCTACGGCATCAATCTCATCAATAAATACGATACACGGCGCGTTCTTCTTGGCGTCCTCAAATAAATCGCGGACACGGGAAGCTCCGACACCGACAAACATCTCCACAAAGTCGGAACCGGAAATAGAGAAGAACGGAACTCCCGCTTCTCCGGCCACCGCCTTGGCAAGAAGAGTCTTACCTGTTCCGGGAGGGCCTACCAGTAATACGCCCTTGGGGATTCTCGCCCCCACTCCCGTATACTTCTGCGGATTCTTAAGGAAATCCACAATCTCTTCCAGTTCTTCCTTCTCCTCCTGGAGCCCTGCGACCTTTGTAAAATTGATATTGCTGGTGTGGCTCATCTTGGCGCGGCTCTTGCCGAAGTTCATCATCTTGGCATTGGCTCCGCCGCCGGAACGGGAATTCATGAACACAAAGAAAAAAATAAGCACGCCGGCCGATAGTGCAATCGGAAGAATTACGGTCATGAAATAATTATCCTGCTGAACCTCTCCCACTTTGTACGTAATGCCCGCATCTCTCAGAGCCATCTCGATCTCTTTCGTATCGAGAACGTAAAAATCCTGTTTCTCACCGGATGACATATAAAGCTCAATCTCGCCCGTCGGAGTCTCCCGGTTAGGCTTAATAACCGCGCTGCTGATGCTTCCGTTCTCCAGGTTCACCATGAAGTCCGAATAGCTGATCTTTCCCGGTGTAAATATACTCTGGTTTCTTGTACTGAATAACATGATGAGGAGCATTACAAGGATCAGAAGTCCCATGCCTCCTCCAAATGACTGCCGCTGTTTCAACTGGCTTCCTCCTTATACTTCCACTACTCCTATATATGGTAAATTCCGGTATTTCTGATCATAATCAAGACCGTAACCCACTACAAATTCATCCGGGATTGTAAAACAGGTATACTTAACCTGTACCTGCTTCTTCACACGGCGCTCCGGTTTGTCAAGCAGAGTGCAGAGCTCAATGCTCTTCGGGTTTCTCTGTTTCAGAACTTCGATCAGGTAGGCGAGTGTCCTTCCGGAATCAATGATGTCCTCTACGATAATGACTTCTTTTCCCTCCAGTGGCTCATCCAGATCCTTTACGATCTTAACCACGCCGCTGGACTTCGTTCCGGCTCCATAGCTGGATACGGACATGAAATCAAGGGATACTGATAAATCCAGGCGTTTCGCCAGCTCGCAGGTGAAAAATACACCGCCTTTTAAGATACAGATTAAATGAACGTGTCTTCCTGCATAGTCTGCGTTGATCTGCGCCGCCACCTCGCTGATTCTTTTATTTACTTCCTCTTCTGTTAATAATACCCTGATTTTATCGGCCACTGTCTGTTCCTCCGTCTAACTGTACTTGTAATATGTTTTTCGTCTGTTCCGTTACCTTGTAATATTCACTGATTCGGTATCCCACAATCCACAAAACATGGCTTCCCTCGGCCAGAAGCAAAATCTTGCCACGCTTCTCCCGGGGGATTTTTTCGTCGATCATAAAGGATTTTACCGTCTTTCTGCCCCCCGGCGCCAGTGTGATATAATCACCGGTGCGGCGGTTCCTGACAGATAACGTATCTTTTATTTTATCATAATCAAACCATTTCGTATACTGGTTTTTGGGAATTTCCTCTTGATTTTGAAAGGGAAATACCTGAATATCCATCCGTGGAACCGCGTCCATGCGCTTATCCTGTCCCCCGTCCGACCCTTCCCGGATATCCGGCTTGTCCCCTCTTCGGCTGAATTCAATTCTGCCGTAAATTCGTTCCGCCTTCAGGCCGTGTGGCAGATCCACTTCTTTTCCCGTCCCCTTTTCCATCAGTTCCAGGACACTGTCGATATTCCCGGCCGTGACGTCTTTCAGAGGGCAGCCTATATTCCGAAGGATCCCCCTTACCACATAACCTCTTATCACTCTGTCTTCTTTCAGCAGTTCCTGCACAGAAAAACCGGGCTGTCCATCTACGCTATGCCGTCCGATCCAATTCCATGCAGCTTTTTCCAGATATTCGTCGGCTTCCCGTATTCGCTCTCCCGCCCTCAGGATGTTCCGTACCGCCTGGTCATTGACGGACGATGTAATAACGGGCAGAATTTCATTTCGGATTTTATTCCTGGTATAGTCATTCTCCCGGTTGGTGGAATCCTCCATATATTCAATCCCGCAGCCCCGGAGCCAGTCCACGATATCTTCCCGCCGCGCCCACAAAACAGGGCGGATAATCCTCCCCCTGACCGGCGCAATCCCGGACAGGCCCTTTAATCCCGTTCCGCGGAACAGGTTATGGAGAATGGTCTCGGCGCTGTCATTGCCATGGTGGGCCGTGGCAATCTTGATCTCACCGGCATTGCATGAGCCGGCCTTTCCCCTCTCCTGCTCCCACGAGAGAGCCTCTTCCTTCAGAATCCGGTATCTGGCCAGGCGCCCCGCTTCCTCCACAGAGATTCCCTGCTCCTTCGCTTCCTCGGACGCCATAATTTTTACAAGCTTAAAAGGGATGTCCCGCTCTCTGCAAAGTGTTTCCGAGAATGCGGCATCCCTGTCCGCCTCCTCTCCCCGGAGGCCATGATGCACGTGGACCGCCCGAAGTCCGATTCCAAGTTCTTCCTTCAGACACCACAAAACGTGCAGCAGACAGACGGAATCTGCTCCACCCGACAGGCCTACGATTACACCGTCTCCCCGTTCAATCATATGATTCTTTTTAATATAATCAAAGGTTTCTTTCTTCATTTCCTCATTTCCTGCCGCTGTTTGCCTACAGTATACAGGAATTCCGGCGGTTTCACAAGGCCTGCCGCCGCTTTTAATGATGTTTTGCGTTACCGCTCAAATATCCCGCCCACCAGGACGGTCATGTCATCGCACAGCTCCTCCTCAAAGGAGGCGGCAAATTCAAGGATACGCTCGGCCATCTCCTGCGGGTTGCCCGCGCCGGTTCCCTCCAGAAAATCTATCAGGGTCTCCTCCTTGCATTCTCCCGGCAGCGCTTCCAGAACGCCGTCGCTGACCATGATTATCCGGTCGTTGTCCCACATCTTTCTGGACAGCAGCACCGGCTCAACCGATTTTACAATTCCCATTGGGACGTCTCCCGCCTCAAGGACCTCCACGCCGTCGTGGCCCTGGATAAAGGTAGGCACGGCACCCAGCTTCATTGCCTCCAGGACTCCCGTGTAGAGATCGACGCAGCACAAATCGAGCGTTGCCGGATTCTGTTCCGCCCCCGCAAGGAGAAGCACCGTGTTGACCAGTTTCAGAGCAGACCTGGCGGAAAATCCGGTTTCCAGAAGCTGCTGTGTCAATTCCACCACCTTGCTGCTGTCCTCACAAGCCAGGGGGCCGCTTCCCATGCCGTCCGACAGGCTCATAATGACCTGCCTGGGAAGTCCTTCATAGATGGTAAAATTATCACCGGATACCATCTCCCCGCCCTTAGCCGCTTTGGCGACTCCGTGGAGCATCCTGTATTTCCCTTCCTCAATAAAGCGGAATGTGGCCGCATTCCTGGTGATAATGCTCTTGCTGTCTTTTGCCGCGCTCCATTTTCTTCCGGCCATAGCCCGTCCCACCAGTTCGGAGGCGTCGCGGGCGGTCATGCACTTGCCGTTGGCGCTGCGTATTGTAAGAAACGCTTCCTTCTGCTCATTTTCATACTCCAGCATCAGCATATTTTCCACCTTCATGTGATGGCGCCGGAATATGTATTTAATTTGTTCTTCCCAATCACCCGTGATGTCCGTCGCATTTTCCATCTGCCCCGAAAATTCTTCCAGAATCGAGGCCAGCTCACGAAATTGCACGATCACGGTATCCCTGCTCTCCAGGAACCTGTTTTTCCATGACAGGTTCATTGTGGCCCGGCCGAGGTTCCTGTTCAGATGCAGCACATAGTCGTCTTTTTTCCTGCATGCCTCATTGAACAGCCTGGGCATGTCCTCCATGTCGATCTTTCCCTTCTGCTCAAAGGCCCGGAGAAGGTAATAAAGGTAGTAGCTGTCATCCCTCCTGCTGCCGGAGTACAGGTTGCATTTCATGCACTCTCCGCAGACGGCCGCCGCCGCTGTCTGCATGGCCGCCAGGCCATCATCCTTTGTAAGCTGCCTTCCGCCCCCGATTTCATCCGCAAACGCCTGCGCCAGACCGCTAAGTGACATCGCCATATCTTTCAGGCGTCTGGCCGTATAGACATTGACATCTGCCATGTCTCTATGTAAACTCTTTTTTTTAAGCACAAAAATCCCTCCTAACCTGCGTGAAACCATTATATACAGGCCGGAGGGAAATATTTGTCAAATTCATTGGGAGAATACCTGAAATCGTACGACAGATACCGCACGTTTCGCCGGTTTCCCACTTCTTTTCCGGGCATTTACTTCTTTTCTGCCGGTTTAAGCAATATCTCGTCCTTATTGACAAGTCCCAGTTTTTCTTTGGCAACCTTCTCGATATACTGTTTTGTCTGGACATAAACGCGGTACTGTTCCAGCTCCGCCGCCCTCTCCTCCTCGGCCAAAACCTGGGCCTGAAGGTTTTCTTCCCGGATCTGATAATTCAGATCTTTCTTCTTCATATCAAGTCCTTTCAGGTGCACGGCTATCGCCAGGCTCAGAACGACCAGCGTAATGCCGACCAGCGCCATACGGTTATTCAGATTTTCTTTCTTTTTTCTTCTCGCCCTTCCGCTTTCCCGCATCTTTTTTCTCTTCCGCCTTTCTGCTCCTGCGTGATTCCGGCCCCTGATCTTCGGTCAGGCTGTGCTGTTTCTCTTTCTGCCGTTTTTTCTGCTTCTCTTCCTTCTTTTCACGGAGACGAAGCTGTTTCTGCTCCTTTTCTTCGCGGAGACGGCGCTTCTGCTCCTCTTTTTCTTCCCGGAGGCGGAGTTTCTGTTCTTTCTTTTCCTGCCGCTTCTGCTCTTCCAGGAGGCGTCTCTTTTCTTCCTCCTCAAGCCGTTTCTGCCGGATTTTTTGTCGTTTTATTTTTCTTATTGTAAGATATTTTTCTACTTTTTTCAAGAGCCTCAGCAAAATACGGCTGACCGTAAGATTGTAGACGAGCATTCCCATAAGCACGCCTAATATTGCATACCATCTCAGGATCCCATCATTTTGCCGGAACAGCAGGAGAAATGTCGTAATGCTCGACGCAGCCCAGTAGACCGCATCTTCTATGCCTGTCCAGAAATTCCCATGAGGGACCAGAGTCCTGAACACTCTCAGGCCGTCATATACCATCATCAGGCAAATACCTACTGTCAGGCTCGCAAATAGCAGCTGCAGTTCATAGCGAATTGTCATGCTCATCCCGTTTTGCCCCGCCTTTTCTTATTATTTAAACAGCCGGGTAAACAGGGATTCGCCTGATTTACGGTAATTCTCATTGGAGGAATAGGCAAAGCTGTCAAACGTCCCCTCGATATCGACCTCTCCCTTTTCCAGCGTCAGCCGGCTCACATGCAGATTCTTTCCCTTCACAGTCAGGAGACCCATATCCGTATCCAGGATAATCTGGTTCTCGTCAAAGGACACCACATCCTGTATACCGGTTACACTGCCCGTCCCCCGGCCTGTGACCTCCAGCTTATGAGGCCGCCGGTTTAACTTTTCTTCCATGCAAAAAACCTCCTGATATATCTAACTATTGTTAAATATATTAGGAGGTTATCCTCTTTATGTTTATGAATTATAAATAACGATAAAGATCTTTCGCTTCGTCCTTCTTCACGGTCTCCGTCACGTCCAGCACTTCTACTTTAACAGACTTCATTCCAAACTGAATTTCAATGATGTCCCCTGCCTTAACACTCAGGGACGCCTTGGCCGGCTTTTCATTAACCAGAACCCTGCCGGCATCGCATGCTTCATTGGCAATGGTTCTTCTCTTAATCAGGCGCGAAACCTTTAAAAATTTATCTAATCTCATAGAATTATGCGTTTACCATATCCTTTAATGCTTTACCAGCTTTGAATTTAGGGGATTTGGAAGCTGCGATCGGCATTGTCTCGCCAGTCTTAGGATTTCTTCCTTCTCTTGCTGCTCTCTCAGCTACTTCAAATGTACCAAAACCAACTAACTGGATTTTCTCACCTTTTACTAATTCATCAGAAATAACCTCAGTGAAAGCTTTGATTGCTTTCTCTGCGTCCTTCTTGGAAAGTTCTGCTTTTTCTGCTACGGCAGCAATTAACTCTGTCTTATTCATTTGATATATTCCTCCTGTCATCTTCTCATATGAGCTCATACTACTCAACTTTGTTGTAATTCTTTACTTTACATTTATATACATTTATCCTTGCTTTGTCAAGGTTTTTTGCGCTTTTTTACTCTTTTCCTCGGATTTTATCCTGTTCCACAAATCGAGCCCTTCCTCCGCAGAATTCACTTTCTCGTCACCGAATACATTCGGATGTCTCCTGATCATCTTGGCGCTGACTCCGTCGACAACATCGTCGATTGTAAAAAGTCCCTTCTCCTCCGCAATCTGGCTGTGGCTCATCACCTGGAACAGAAGATCGCCAAGCTCCTCACAGAGGTTTTCCGGGTCATTTTCCCGAATTGCGTCGATTACCTCACCCGCTTCCTCTTCCAGGCAGGGAATCAGGCTCTCGTGCGTCTGACGGCGGTCCCACGGGCAGCCATTCTCGGAACGCAGGGTACGCATGATGTCTTTCAGGTCATCGAAGGTATATTTTTTCCGCATCTCTTCCATAATTTTCATTCTCTCCTGACTTTGGCTTCTGCCGGAATTCCACGGCAGGTTTCGTAAACATGACTGTAACCATCGACAAAAGTATATCACAGAAAAAAATGCAAGGCAACTAAGAGCCGGAAGAAGAATCCCTATCTCAGCTATCCGCCTCCCAGTCCGTGTGGAAATGCCCTTCCCTGTCATTACGCATATAGGTATGGGCTCCAAAATAGTCGCGCAGCGCCTGGATAAAATTGACAGGCATCTGCCCGGAGCGGTAATAATCGTAATAGTTTAAGGACGCCTGGAGACAGGGCAGCGGAATCCCCGAGAGAACCGAAGCGGCTGCAGCCTTCCGAAGTGAACTTTCGAGCGTGCCGACATCTGCAAATTCCGGCGACAGAATCATTGGCCGGCGCGCAAGATCCCGCACTTTTTCAATCCGTTCTAAAAGGGCGCTTCTTAATAATGCAGCCGTCCTTCCATACGGAGGCCAGGCCTGCCAGATCGATATTCCAGCTTTCCTCCTCCGCCGCTTTGGCGATTAATTCAAATCCCTGGCTGTATGCCATAATGACAGCCATCAGAAGCGCCTGTTCCATCTCTTTGATTTCTGTCTGCGGCAGTTCGCAGGGATGAAATTTCAGGTGTCCGGAGCCGGACATCCGCTCTTCTTTTTTGGACGAAAATACCCGGGCCATCTGTGCCTCATAAATCGTGGGGATATAAACGCCTCTCTCCACCGACTCTTCCACGGTCCATTTACCGGTTCCCTTCTGTTCTGCCACATCCAGTATTTTGTCAATCATCCATGTGCCGTCTTCGGCCTTCTTTTTCAGGACTTTCGCGCTGATTTCGATCAAATAGGAGTTCAGTTCCCCCTTATTCCATTCCTCAAATACAGACTGGATCTCTTCAATCTCCATCTTCCTGACAAAACGCATAAACTGGTATGTCTCTGCAATCAATTGCAGAATGGCATACTCAATTCCGTTGTGTACCATTTTTACATAATGCCCCGCTCCGCCTTCCCCTATACAACCACAGCAAGGTTTTCCCTGATATTCGGCGGCGATTGTCTCCAAAATATTTCGGACTGCATCCCACGCCTCCTGTTTTCCGCCGGCCATAATGCTGGGACCGTAAAGCGCTCCCTTTTCGCCTCCTGAAACGCCGATTCCCATATACAAAATTCCATGCCGGCCGCATTCACCGCTCCGTCTTGCAGTATCCCTGTAATATGAGTTTCCTCCGTCCATGATGATATCGCCTTTATCCAGCAGCGGTAACAATGATTGAATCACCATATCTACCGGCCTGCCGGATGTAATCATGATAAATATTTTTCTCGGCTTTGCCAGGCTCATAACAAATTCTTCCATGCCGCTGCAAATCCTGTAATTATTTTTTTCGGCTGCAAATGACCTTCTCTCCTGTTCCGAGACAGAATAAAGCGCCACAGTAAATCCATGGTTAATCATATTTTTAGCCAGGGATGCTCCCATTACGCCAAGTCCCATCAGTCCTATTTCACAGTTCTTTTCCATTACCATCTTTCTCACCTCTCGTTCCAAAACCGGCGCTGCATCCGGCGTGAACAGTAACAATCCATACGAAAAGGCGCTGCACACCGGTATTCCCGGCCGTTCAGCACCTTTCTAATTACAGCTTCTCTCTGATCTGTTCTGCTAAAACTTCGTACTCCTCATCCGCGAGAAAAACCGGCGGCTGGGGCTGCATCTGGAACACGCCTCCAAAATCTGCTCCGTCCGTCTGTTTTGGTACAACATGCCAATGTACATGTTTACAGGTATCGCCATACATGCCAAGATTTATTTTTTCCGGCTGCACAGTTTCCGCCACCGCACGGCAGACCCGTTTCGTATCCTTCATAAAACCCTGAAGCTCTTCATCCGTCAATTCATAAAGCTCCTCTGCGTGGCGTTTTAAGGCAACCACGCATCTCCCTCTGTATGCCTGGTTCCGAAACAGATAGATTCTGGAAAAGGGCAGTTCACAGATTGGAACCATCAGTTTTTCGAGGTTCCCGTCTTCTTCACAGTACATACATCCTGAACATTTTTCCATAAGATTCCCCTATTTGTAACAGTTCGTCAGTTGCCCGGACCCTACCTTTATTTTGCTAATTCTACCGCCTCTTTGGTCAGCCTGGTTATCTCATCAAACCGTTTTTCTTTGATTAAGGAATCGGCAACCATCCAGCTTCCTCCGCAGGCATAGATTTTATCATTGTCGAGAAATTCTCTTAAATTGCCTGTATTAATGCCGCCTGTGGGCATAAACCGGATTCCCGGAAACGGAGCCGCAAGCGCCTTAATCGTATCCAGTCCCCCATACTGCTTGGCAGGGAAAAATTTAACTACTTTCAGGCCGTAATTCATTGCGTCGATAATTTCCGTCGGGGTACAGCACCCCGGCAGAACCGGGATATTCTTCCTGACAGCAAACTCAACCACTTCTTTTGTAAAACCGGGGCTTACAATAAATGCCGCACCGGCAGCCACCGCTCTCTCCGCCTGATCGATATTTACAACTGTTCCGGCGCCGCACAGCATCTCCGGATATGTATTTCGGATTACACGAATCGATTCTTCCGCAGCATCCGTACGGAATGTAATTTCCGCCACCGGGAGTCCGCCGTCTATCAGAGCTTTAGCCAGAGGCAGTGCATCCTCGACATGGTCTAATTTAACTACCGGTACAATCCGTTTTTCTTTGATTAACTCCATTACATTGCTCATACTTGAAATCCTTTCTGCATATCAATCTATAAAATCCGATTATTTTACAAGATACCCGCCGTCTACCGGAATTACCGCTCCGTTCAGATAATTGGATGCGTCGGAAGCCAGGAAAATAACAGGGCCCTTCATATCCTCGGGCGTTCCCCATGCGTTAGCCGGAATGCGGTCGGTAATTTCTTTGAACCTTGGATTTTCAGGATCCGTAAGGGCCACATTCATCTCCGTATCCATATAGCCGGGAGCCAGGCAGTTGCAGTTAATTCCCTTTGACGCCCACTCGTTGCAGAGAGCCTTTGTCAGCTGGGCAACGCCGCCCTTCGATGCCGCATAAGCCGGAACCGTATAGCCGCCGAAAAATGAGAGCATGGATGCAATGTTTATTATTTTACCTTTGCTGTTCTGTTTGATGAACTGCTGTCCCGCCAGCTGGCTCATGGAAAATACGGCATTCAGGTTAATATTGATGACAAATTCCCAATCTTCATAAGGGAATTCCTCGGATGGATGGCGTTTCTGCACACCGGCTCCGTTTACAATAATATCGAGATGATTACCCAGAGCGGCAACACACTCATCAAATGCTTTTTTTCTGTCTTCCACAACCGCAAGGTTTCCAATAACACCGTGGCATTTATATCCTTTTTCCGTATATTCCGCAGCCACATCCATAACCTTCGGATTTAAGTCGATGATCGCCACTTCCGCCCCCGCTTCCATCAGACCCTCTGCCATTCCTCTGCTGAGCCCCTGGGCTGCTCCTGTCACAATTGCTTTTCTGCCTGTTAAATCTGTAAAATTCTTAACCATGTCTGCTCCTCCTGATTCCTTACAAATTGTCTACTTTGCCACATTAAACCGGCATTCTTTTCCCTCCAGCACGCAAACCGCGTTTTGTGCTGCCATAAGACTCATTTTCGAAGACGCCTCCCTGGTTCCGGCTCCTGCATGGGGAGTCAGAATACAGTTTTCGCAGTTCATCAGCGGGCTGCCGTACGGTGGTTCATCAACCGTGGCATCCAGAGCCGCTCCCCTGATCTCTCCGGATTTCAGCGCCTCATAAAGCGCCTCCTCATCGATCACACCGCCTCTTGCCGTGTTGACAAGAATCGCGTCTTTTTTCATGATTTTAAACTGCTCTGATGAAATCATATTGTGGGTTTCCTCCGTCAAAGGAGAATGTACCGTAATAAAATCCGCTTCCCGAAGCAGCGTGTCCAAGTCTACGTATTCCGCGCCTGTCTCCTCTTTAAATGACGGATCCTCAAAGACATCGTACGCCAGAATCTTCATATTAAATCCGCGGCACCGTCTGCCTACTCCCTGGCCAATCCGGCCGGCTCCGATGATTCCTAATGTCTTCTCATACATTTCCAGTCCCTGGGGCCTTCTCTGGCTGCGTGACTTAATGGAGGAGTCCATAATTGTCACGTTTCTTGCCACATCCAACATCAGGGCCACCGCCAGGTCTGCCACCGAGTCACCGTTGGCTCCGGGTGTAATCGTGACCTGGATTCCCTTTTCTTTTGCAGCATTCAGATCCACCTTGTCGTATCCCACTCCGTAACGGGATATTACTTTCAGCCTCTTTGCCTGCCCTATGATATCTGCTCCGATATCTTCAAGCCCGGCTATCAAAGCGTCGGCATCCCTGATTGCATCCTTTAACTGGTCTTCCAAAGGACCGTCCGATTCTTCCAGTTTAATCCACTCGCATCCGGCCTCACGCAGACAGTCATAAGCCTTTTCATCCGCTTTGCCAAATGAGCGAGCCGTGATTACGACTTTATATTTTGCCATAGCAATTCTCCTCTTTCTGCCTTGCCCACCCCTGAACGCGCCTAAAACTCCGGTGCATTTAATTCGAGTTTTTCTCTCGCGGGATCGAGAACCGCCAGATCATACCTTCTCTGTTCATGAGAAAATCCGGCCAGAACCCAAAGATAGGTATTGCGTGTTCCCGGACTGGCAACGGTAGGATGATAACCGCAGGGAGCCTGCACACAAGTTCCTGTATATACCGGATGTGCCATGATTTCCTCCACATCTCCGCTCTTTAAATAGGATACATGGAAACCAAAGTGAGGTTTAGGCATATCAAAATAGCAGTAAACCTCTTCCAGATCTTCTTCATGCTGATGCGGCGGCCAGCTGGTCCAGGTTCCCTCACCGCCCCATGTAAATCCACAGAGCAGGCGGGACGCCTCATCCTGGGGAGCCAGCGTAAACATGACCTCTCTCCGACCGGTTCCCTCGCCATGAATCTGATGGATATCGCCGATTGGCAGAGACGGATCAAATTTGCGGCAGAAAGTTTTTCCATATCCTTCGCAGACTGCGGCGGCCACATAGAAGAAGCAGTCCTTTGATGCGGTAATTACCACAGTCGTTCCTCCCGGAATGTAAAAACTGTCATATTTTTTAAGCTCAGTTCCTTCCAGGTCCTTATTTCCGCTCAATACGGCTGCTCCCTCGCATAATACCGGATGCATCTCCAGTTTTCCCGAGTCCAGGGTATAGGAAGTTCCTTCCTTTAAATTCAGCCTGTAAATCTGGGCTTCCCTGCAGCTAGATTTTTCCGGCGTTACAACAGGATGAAATCCAGGTTCTTCCGATGACTGCACCGGCCAGTTTTTCATATCATCACATAAATTCGACATAATTCACTTACCTCCTTCTATCAACAAATCCGGTTATTCCGACTTATCGTGTTTCCGTTAAAATCAACCGGCAAAGAGCGCCGTGATTTGTGGGAAGAGTACTACTAAGAAAAATACGGCTACATATCCGATGAAAAACGGCATCTGGCCTTTGGCAATCGCGCCCATTTTAAGCTTTGAAACGGATGATGCCGAGAATATATTTACGGCTACAGGCGGTGTCATTGTTCCGATTACGTTGGAAATTGAAACAATCATGCCAAAATGGATTACATCGATTCCAAAACTCTGGGCAATCGGCCACAGTACAGGCACCATCAGAACCGCTGTTGCAATACCCTCCAGGAACGTACCGAAAATCAGAAGAATGATTGCAGTAATCAGGCAGAAAGTGGTTGCGCTTAAGTTCAGCCCGTTTACAAATGCGACAAGCTGAGCCGAGATTCCTGCAAATGCAAACAGCCATGCAAATGCGGTAGACGTCGCAATGATAAAGAGAACCATCGCCGATGACTTTGCAGATTCCAGGAAAATCTGGTATAAATCTTTTAATTTTACTTCTTTATATATAAACATACCGGCTATTAAAGCCCAGATAACTGCAACAGCAGCCGACTCCGTAGGAGTTAAAATTCCCGAATAAATTCCTCCCAAGATGATAATCGGCAGAATCAGTGCGGGAATTGCATTAATAAAGCTTCTCAGGAATTCCCCGGCTGTCAGTTTTTTCGAAGTTTTAGGCCATTTTTCTCTATGTGCATAGAATATGATTGTTGCCATTAATACCGCTACTATCATAAATCCGATTCCCATACCGGCGCTGAACATCTTTCCTACGGATGCTCCCGTAATGGTACAGTAAACCACCATGATAATAGATGGCGGGATAATCGGCCCCAAGCCTCCTGCGACCACCAGAAGACCTGCCGTTCTTTCTTTCGAGTAACCAAGACGGACCATATCAGGATAAAGCATAACTCCGATCGCCACGACCGTTGCCGGCGCCGAACCCGACAGGGCTGCAAAGAAAGCGCAGGCCAGTACCATGGCCAGAGACATTCCTCCGCGGAACCCGCCCACAATACAGTTGGCAAATTCTACAAGACGTCTGGAAATACCGCCTTTCGTCATGATATTTCCTGCCAGTACGAAAAACGCAATGGCCATAATGGATGTGGAGTCAAGTCCGCCGAAGATTCTCTGTGTGACCACACTCAGAGTAAGGGTAATATCCGGTGAGAATACGATGGCCGACATTGTAGCCACTGCAAGGGAAACTGCAATCGGCACACCGAGTATCAGCAGAACGATAAACGTTCCAAACAATAAAAATCCTGTCATGCCTTTCCGCCTCCCTTCATATCACTCTTTAACTTCTCTTCTTCCTCTTTCACAAGCTTTTCCGCATTGTCCATAGAAAGGTCTACAAATTCATATTTTGCCGTATTTCCCTTTACAAATGCAATCAGCATCTGAATCACTCCGACAGTCTGCACAATGGTAATAATTCCAAAGGACAACAGCAAGGCAAAATAGGGAACCACCATAGGAACGCCAAGTCCCGGTGAAGTCTGGCCCGATCGTAACTGTATCTCACACAGGGCGATGGACTGATAAAACATAACTGCTGCAAAGAGAATTAACACAGCTTTAATGAGTATTAATATTATAAGTCTTGCTCTTCCTTTTAGTTTATCCTGCAGCGCCGTCACTGCAATCTGGGTCCCATCCCTAAGCCCCATCTCGGTTCCCAGCAGAACCATGTAAATCATGCAGTATTTTGATAATTCTTCAAATCCTGTAACGGGTATCTTTGTGATATTCCTGTTACAAACCTGGAGAAAAGCTGATAATGTCATGACAATAAATGTTATAACAATTATCACGTCTTCCATTTTCTGCAAATAGTTTGTTTTTTTCATTGTCATCACCTCTGACTTTAAAGGCCGGCCGATTAAAAGATCCGCCGGCCTTACAAATATGTCTTATTTTACGGAAGCAATTGCCTCATCAACAGCTGCCTGCCATTCCGGATCAAACGTAAATCCTTCCTTTTCAGCCTGAACCTTGTATGCAGCCTGAAGTTCTTCTACATTAATATCATGCATGGTAACGCCTGCTTCAATTAATTTCTTCTCAGCTTCTGCATTCTCTTCGACTAAGTACTGTCTCTCAGCCTCAACGCCTCTCTGAACCGCATCAAGGAATGGCTGGCGTAAGTCTTCCGGAATCTGCTGCCAAGCTTTGTCGGACATGCAGAGAACAATGTATACGAATGCATGCTGTGTCTTTGTAATGTCTTTTGTCACTTCATAGTATCCGGAGTTCCAGCAGTTGCAGAGTGCATTCTCAGCCGCATCGATGGTTCCCTGCTGAAGAGCTGTGAATACGTCATTGTAGTTCATTGCGATTGGCATAGCGCCGAATGCTTTAAATGCTGCCTGATGATATTTGTTCTCCATGGTACGGATGGTAATGCCCTTAAAATCGTCAATGCTCTCAATTGGTTTCGTTGAGAACGTATCCCTGAAGCCGGACTCCATAAATCCGATTACATGAAGGCCCAGTTTCTCGGCATCTCTCTTGATAAGGTCACCTAAAGCTCCGTCTACCGCTGCGTGTGCCTGTTCAACATCTGTCCAGAGATAAGCCTGATCCAGAATGTTCATATTCGGGATGAAGTTGGTCAGTACGGAGTTGGCTGCCGTTGCGATATCCAGGTTATTGGACATTGCCAGCTCAATTGTATCTCTTTCTCCGCCGAGCGCTCCTCCTGCGTTTACCGTGATCTTAATTCTTCCGTTTGTCGCCTTGTCTACTTCCTCAGCAATCTTTTTTGCACCTTTTCCGTAAGGGGATGTCTCCGGGTCAACTAAAGACAACTGGAAATTAATTACGTCACCGGATGTACCTGCTTCTTCTGAAGCCGTATCGCCTGCCGGTGCCGCCGTATCGCCCGCCGGTGCTGCTGTTTCACCTGCCGGTGCTTCCTTCTTACCGCACCCTGTCATTCCCATCACCATAGATGCTGCCAATGTTAATGCTAATACTTTTTTCAACTTCATATCTTCTCTCTCCTTTTTTATTTTTTTCTGCTTTCAGGCAGAAATTGTTTTTATTTGATAAATGTTCGGTAACATTCCAAATAATTCTGATATCGCTTTCTGTAGATTTCCCCACGGTGCGGATTCGGTTTAATCACCGAAACCGGCTCCACCCTGAAATCTTCAACACTGTTTATCTCTCCGGCCAATTCCATGGCAAGAACCACGCCTCCCATCAGAGAGCTTTGAGCCAGCTTATCCACTTCCATATCTTTTTCAAAAATATCGGCGCACATCTGTGTCCAGCGCGGCGAATTGAGTATTCCTCCGGACAGTTTAATATGTTCCGGCACACCGTTGACCGCCGTCAGTGTCTCATAGCATTGAAATAGATTGAATAAAACTCCTTCCTGCACCGCCCTGTATAAATCCTGAACCGTGCTGGAAGCACTGAGATTCTCAAACACACCATGCCTGTCATCATTCCATCCCGGACACCGTTCCCCAAACACAAACGGCAGAAATACGGGTGATTCGCTGTCTGTATTAAATCCCGTCTCCAGGTTCGCATATGACTCCGCTTTTGCAAATTTCTCTTTGAACCAGTCGATACAATTGCAGGCCCCCGAGGTAGCTGCACCCGACATCCATGACTTTGGTGATAAGTAACACCATGTAGAAGGCTCGTCCGGAATAATCGGCTTTGATGTAGTCAGGCGGATAGCTCCGCTGGTTCCCACTGAGAATGTCATAACACCCTTTTTCAGGGCGCCGACCCCAATCTGGTTTAACCCGCCGTCCGAATTGGATGGAATCACGGGCGTCCCTTCCTTCAGTCCCAGATAAGATGCGGCTTCTTTCGTCAGGGGATATATTCTGTCATAAGGTACAATCTCCGGCAGGGAATCTTCGGTAATTCCCAGCTCCCGCAATAAATCCGGTTCATATTGCTTCGTATAAATGTTCATCAGGCCTGTTCCCGAAGCCACACATTCCGTCGCAGCTTTCCTGCCCGTCATTCTGTATGTATTGTATACATTCTGTCCCGCCGCTATATATTGGCTTAAGTCAAATCCCATGTTCTTAAACATCCGAAGTTTAAAAAACGGATAAATTGCATTTACCATGCATCCCGTCTTATGGTAATAACTGCGGACATAATCCTGCTCCTGCCTGATTTCCCTGCATAGACCGGAAGCTCCAGTATAGCACCATGGAAGCACCGGTGTCATGGGATTCATCTCCGAATCCATCAGGCAAAGAGAATGCCATGTTCCCCCAAGTGATATCATGTCAACGTCCGTACGGCCATCCAGCAGTTCTCTGGCAACTGACAGAGTCTCTTCAAAAACAGTCTGAGCATTGTGAACGGTTGCATTATCAAACATTCCCGGATACGGTCTCGTCCTTACAAAAGACTGCTTTTTATCTGTATCATAAAGCATTGCTTTTGCCGACGATGTCGATGATTCCAAAACCAGTATTTTCATATCACCGTCTATCCTTCCGTCTGTTATTTTCCTCAAAAAAATTTTTTATAACAAAAATAAAATTTTATTTTGTATATTAAAAATTCTATCCTATTTTCAATCAAAAAAATAGCGTTAAAACTCCTAAAAATAATTAATATTTTTGTCTATATTTCACAGTTTCTTCACAAACATGCAAAAAATGCAGCGGATGATCCTCTTTTGAGAATCAATCGCTGCACTTCTTCATCCGGTCCGTGACTTTATTTAATTCTTTCGCACTTCATAATTACCGTAATTGACTTTATTGCATTTTGCATATGTATTCTGATACACTCTCTCAGGCGTTCCTCATCCCCATCCACAATTGCATTGAAAATCGCCTTGTGTTCCTCCAGGCCCGCCATATCCTTCTCCTTCGACTGACGGCGGAAAATGTAATTGGAATAGATAAACGGATTGATCCGCTTATACATCCCCACCAGCTTTTGATTGCCGGAACACTTCAGATATATTCTGTGAAATTCATAGTCATGGTTGTAATCCTGGAGAAACAGTTCCACGTCGTTTGTGTCGATAAACTTTTTCATTATCTCTTCATGTTCCTCAATATTCTGCTCCAGTTCCCTGCGCAGTGTCTTATTGACCTTCACCGCCTCAATAATCTGTTTTGTATAATAGAGATCCATCATTAAGCGCAGATCGAATATCTCTTCCGCATCAGAGATTGTAATGGGCTTGATTACCATTCCCTGCCTGGGGAAATTTTCTACAACTTCCTCTGAAATCATGCGGTTCAGCGCCAGCTTTACCGGTGTTTCCGATGTACCGTACCTCTCAGCCAGTTCCTTCGCCATTACCTTTTCTCCGGGGGTAAGCTCGCCTACTATAATATCCCTGCGGATGTTCCTGCAGATAATATCCACCAGTGTCTCTTTCTTCCCTTCCTCCGGTTCCCTGATTTCCATAAGGTCATCATCCTGATCTTTCTTTAACTCCTTTTTTCTTCCCATACGTATCCTTCCTCAATATGTATAAGCAGATTTCCTCTGCCCGATATAATAGCCTGTAATATACCACGTATCAATTTAAAAATATAAAAAAAGGATTTTCCCCAAATCTTGTCCTATTGATAAGTTTATCCCATCTTTTTGGGAAAATCAAGGAGAAGCAGGCGGAATCGGAAAAAGGGCCACGGAATGCGGCCCCCCGTCATCACCGTTCACATCACAGCCGCCCTCTGGCTGCAGTGTGAACAATAATGTACCAACTCATATGGATTTTTCACCTGGTTCAATTTACCCTTCCATCTGTCTACCCAGGAATCCTGCTGCCGTAGCCGCAAGCTTCACTTCCGTATCACCAAATCTGGTTCTCGGTTCTCTTCCAAGGATTACAACCGCTCCGATTGCGTCTCCCTCACAGATAATCGGAACTACAACCTGAGCCGTAGTTCCTTCCGGTTCTTCTGTTACAACAGTGATAAAATTCTTGTCCTCTTTCACTGCTGTGATTGTCATACGCTCCGTGATTGCATTCTCAAGCTGTCTGCTGACCGGCTTCTGAAGGTAATCCTTTTTGGGGCCTCCCGATACTGCGATCACCTGATCACGGTCTGTGATGCATACCATAAGTCCGGTGGACTGAGCCATTGCCTCCGCGTACTGAACGGCAAATGCGGCCAGCTCTACCATCGGCGAATATTTCTTAAGGATTATTTCTCCTTCTCTGTCCGTAAATATTTCAAGCGGAGTACCTTCCCTGAGTCTGAGAGTCCGGCGGATTTCCTTAGGAATTACCACCCTGCCCAAATCATCAATTCTTCTGACTATACCTGTAGCTTTCATACAAAAATTCCTCCATCTTACATTTTCCACATTTATCTGTATCGTTTTGCATAAATGTAGTATCTGTAAAACAGAGGAATTTATACCAGCAAATTAAATTATAATTCGAATACAGCGGGTTCTTTTTTTCAGTGTTTACATTTAATCAGCGTAACCGCCATGTCACCGCGCGAACTTCGGATTATTTCTGCGGTCCAGGATAATCAGGACGATGGTAAGGGCGGCGAGGCCTGTCAGGGTGCCAATCCAGCCGTTCTGGGTAATGCCGGCCGCCAGATATCCGATGACACAGCATCCGGCTACGCAGAGAACATAAGGAATCTGCGTGGAAACGTGGTTAATATGGTCACACTGCGCTCCGGCCGATGCCAGAATCGTCGTATCGGAGATCGGTGAAACGTGATCGCCGCAGACCGCTCCGGCCAGGATAGCCGATGTGGAGATGGTCAGTGAGTTCATATTTTCCGGACCTACCACTGCAAAAGCGATAGGAATCAGAATGCCGAATGTTCCCCAGGAAGTTCCTGTGGAGAATGCCAGTCCGCAAGCTACCAGGAACATGATGGCGGGCATCAGAGCTCCCACCAGGGCGCTTCCGCCGACAACGGAACCGACATAACCGCCAATATTCAGATAATCGGCGCTGCAGATACCGGACAGGGTCCATGCCAGGCACAGAATCATAATGGCCGGAATCATTGCTTTGATACCGATGGTAAAGCTCTCGCAGAATTCACTGAAATGGATGACTTTTCTCACCAGGTAGAAGATAAAGATAAACACCAGTGTAAAGAAGGAGCCAAGCACCAGGCTCAGTGCGGAATCACAGTTGGCAAACGCCTCGACGATTCCGACGCCGTCCATAATTCCTCCCGTATACAGCATACCGCTGACACAGAATGCAATCAGTATCAGGATCGGAGCAACCAGATCGATTACCTTGCCGTTGCCTGCAATGGTGACCGCATCCGCATCGATGGTCTTTTCTTTACCTTCCCGCTCCACCCGTTCGTTATACTTTCTCATAGCGGAGAAATCAAATCCCCCGATGATAATGAACAGCATAAAGATAATTGTCAGGATAGCATACAGGTTAAACGGAATCGTCCTCAGAAACAGTCCGAACCCGTCCACGCCGCTGTCCTCCGGAAGAGAGGAACCTACTGCCGCAGCCCAGCTTGATATCGGCGCAATAATACAGATAGGAGCGGCCGTGGCATCGATAATGTAAGCCAGCTTCGCCCTCGTTATCTTATGTTTGTCCGTAACCGGACGCATAACGGTTCCAACGGTCAGACAGTTAAAGTAGTCATCCACGAAAATCAGGGAACCCAGAAACATGGTGGCAAGGAGCGCGCCTTTTCTGCTTTTGATGGAGTGGGCCGCCCACTCTCCGTATGCCCTGGATGCTCCTGATTTGGTAATCAGGGCCACAACAATTCCGAGAAATGACAGGAACAGAAGAATGTTGACGTTGCCTCCAATCTTGTCCCCCATAATAGCAATCACGGTTTCAACCGCGTGAATCGGGTTCAGTCCGGTAAAGAGAAATGCGCCCGACAGGATTCCAATCAACAGTGACAGATAAACCTCTTTCGTAATCAACGCCAGCGCGATTGCTACGATTGGCGGAATCAGTGCAAATATAGTACCGCTCATATTATAGTCCCCCTGGTTTTATTTTCGCATACGCGAATTTTTTTATATAAATAATATAATAAAACGCCCCGGCTGCTTTGTCCAGCACCCCGGGGCAATTTCTTTCATATTTATGCAATTTTCACGTATTTCTCGTATCTATGCACCTGTCAAGCCTGCTCGTGTGCCTCTTCGTCAGCCATTTCCAGGGCAGTTGCTTCATATTTGGCAAGAATAATACTCTGAATCATGTCGCGCGTACAGGAATTAATCGGATGCGCGATATCACGGTATTCACCGTCCGCAGCTTTGCGGCTAGGCATTGCGATGAACAGTCCCTTCTCCCCCTCTATCACTTTGATATCGTGGACTACAAATTCATTGTCCAGCGTAATGGATACGATGGCCTTCATCTTGCCTTCTTTTTCAATTCTTCTTACTCTTACGTCCGTAATCTGCATAAATCTAACCCCTCTCCCGTCTGTTCATTATAATGTAAATCGCTCGTTCTTCTCGATGACAATCTTTAAGTTGTCCGGTGTACCGATGTGCGTTGTGTTGGCGCGGATGGTATCGCGGCTCTCCACAACACAGTTTTCGATTACAGTGTTATCCCCAATATATACGTCGTTTAAAATGATTGAATTCTTGATTACGCAGTTGTTGCCAACATAAACCTTCTTAAAAAGAACTGAATTCTCCACCGTTCCGTTCAGGATACATCCGCTGGATACGAGGCTGTTCCTGACTACCGCGCCCGGATTGTATTTTGCCGGAGGCAGATCGTCTACTTTGGAATAAATCTCCGGATACTCTTTAAAGAAATAATGTCTTACTTCCGGTTTCAAGAAATCCATGTTCGTCTTGTAGTATGCGTCTACAGAAGCGATATTGTTCCAGTAAGTCCCCAGCTTATATGCATAAATACGCTTCAGATTCTTATAACGCACCAGAATGTCCGTGACAAAGTCATATCTGTCTTCCGCTGCGCAACGCTCGATCAGCTCAATGAGCTGCCGTCTGCGTATTACATAAATACCGCAGGAAATCGTGTTGGAGGTGGCAACCATCGGTTTCTCTTCAAAATCGGTGATACGGCCGTCGTCGTTGGTCTTCACAAGACCGAATCTTGTGACATCGGCCTCCGGCCCCATCTCTTTGCATACTACCGTGATGTCTGCTTTCTTCTCAATATGATATTCAAGTACTTTATTATAATCAAGTTTATAGACTCCGTCGCCGCTGGCAAGAACTACATAAGGCTCGTGGCTTTTCTTCAGAAAATCCAGGTTCTGGAAGAGGGCGTCTGCCGTTCCTCTGTACCAGTCGCTGCTCTCCGCCGTGATTGTAGGCGTGAACACATACATGCCGCCCTGTTTTCTTCCGAAATCCCACCATTTGGAAGAGCTGAGGTGTTCATTCAGGGATCGGGAATTATACTGTGTAAGCACTGCAACACTCTGGATATGGGAGTTGCTCATGTTACTCAGAGCAAAATCGACACTGCGGTAGCTGCCTGCGATAGGCATTGCAGCGATCGCTCTCTTATTGGATAACTCTCTCATTCTCTTGCTGTTGCCGCCTGCTAAAACAATACCAATTGCTCTCATTGTACTCCACCTGCCTTTATTATGTAATCGCCGCTTTCAAGTACTCCGCCATGGTAATCATCCGGTGTGGTCTCTCCGGAAATCGCCGTATTCCTTCCGATTCTGACCTTGCCGGGAATCGTGGAACGCTCTCCTACCACCACCAGTTCAAACTGATATACCTTCGGATCATATTTACTCGGTGCCATCTCGCCTTCTCCGAGCACTGCGCCTTCTCCAACCGTAACATCCTCCGCAATGATGGCTTTATCCACTACGGCTCCCGCTCCGATTACACTTCCCTTCATAATAATGGAATCTTTGATTACGGCGCCTTCTCCGATTGTTACGCCTGCTCCAATCACAGAATTGCTGACTTCTCCATAGATTTCCGTTCCCTCGCCTATGATACTTCTCTCAATCTTTGAATTTTCAGATATGTATTGAGGAGGGATAATGTCACTCTTGGTATAAATCTTCCAGTATTCTTCATATAAGTTAAACTCGGGGATAATATCGATTAATTCCATATTGGCTTCCCAGTAGGATCCCAAAGTCCCAACATCTTTCCAATATCCGTTGTACTCATATGCAAAAATCCTCTTACCTGCTGAATGGCAGAACGGAATAATATGTTTTCCAAAATCACATCCAGGTTCTTCCGACAGCTTAATCAGCGCATCTTTGAGCACCTGCCAGCTGAAGATATAAATACCCATCGATGCCAGGTTGCTTCTCGGGTTCTCCGGTTTCTCCTCAAACTCCGAAATCCGGTTATTGTCATCTGTAATAACAATACCGAACCGGCTGGCTTCCTCGATCGGAACCTGCATGGCAGCAATTGTAACATCTGCATTATTCGCTTTGTGATATTCAAGCATTACCTCATAATCCATCTTGTAGATGTGGTCGCCGGAAAGAATCAGGACATACTCCGGATTGTAATTCTCCATGTACTCAAGATTCTGATAGATCGCATTCGCTGTTCCGGTGTACCAGTCACTTCCAATACTTTTCTCATAAGGAGGAAGGACGGTTACACCGCCTACGTTACGGTCAAGATCCCACGGGATACCAATGCCAATATGCGCATTCAGGCGCAGCGGCTGGTATTGTGTTAAAACTCCGACTGTATCTACTCCGGAATTGATGCAGTTACTGAGCGGAAAATCAATAATACGGTATTTACCGCCAAATGAAACTGCGGGTTTCGCAACCTTCTGAGTCAAAACGCCAAGCCGGCTGCCTTGTCCTCCTGCTAAGAGCATAGCAATCATTTCTTTTTTAATCACGATATCACCCCTCGATGTGTAGATTTGTGTAGCTGTTTGTGTGTATTCTATTATACCATACTTTTTCGAAATAGTGAACAAATCTTTACTAGAATTTGAACTTTTTTTGTGCATTTTCCGACATTTCTCTACTTTCATTCGTTATATTTTTTCAAATCCACCTCTCTCTTTCCTCTATTTATGCCTTTTTTCGTTTAAATCCGCGCATTCAGCCGGGCGGCTCTTCGGATTTACCCCACCGGACGGCAGATGCTTAGTTATTTCTAACTTGAGTATTATCGCAGGAAAACAGGGGTTTTGTCTCTGGTAATATGTGGAACACAGTTGAAGCACGAAAAAAAGGGAGTCTCCAAAGCCAATATCTGGCAATGGGGACTCCCCGAAACAGTGATATCAAATTTTCTGAAAGAAGCGATCCAGCTCCCCGATCAGTTTTTCAAATACTTCATGATCGTCAAACATGAAGTCGTTGTGCTTTCCTTCGATTGCATAGAAGGTTTTTTCGCACTGCAGCTTATCGTAAAACAGTTCGGATTCGCTGATTGGGTGGAGCAGATTGTATTTGCCGTGTCCGATAAAAGCCGGGACTTTCACGTCCTCAATATTTTTCTCGGAGTTGAAGTCCATCAGGGAACGGCCCAGTTCCAGGGAAATCTCCTGACCGTAGCCATCCACCGTATAGAGATTATCATGGACAACTTCCTCGGTGTCGGGATCCAGCGGATAAAAGTGGAACGGGTTATCAAACCGCCTCGTGCCTTCCTTTACAATCCGGATTTCCTCCTCCCCGATCTCTTTCTGCATCTTGACAAAGTCTACATGGGAGAAGACCTGGTGGAGCCATCTCTCGCCGCAGTAGAAGCCGTTTAAGCCTGCGACGGCCCTGACGCGCTTATCAAGCTGCGCCTCCCTGAAGGAAAGGCCTGCCGCCATGGCCCAGCCAAGCAGTCCAATCCGGTCTGCGTCGACCTCGGGAAGCGTCCCGGCAAACGTAACGGCGTTTCTGATATCTTCCACCTGCTCATCCAGCTTACATACGCCGGCAGGCCCCTCATTCTGAAGGAAACCGCGGTAATCAAAGCCAAAACAGGCGTAGCCCCTCTTTGTCAGGGCGCGGGCAAATAATGCCGGATAAATTGCGTTTAATCCAATATAACCGGAATTCGGGATAATACAGGGAAGTTTCTCCCCCTCTTTATAGTCGTCCGGAAGGTAAAGTGCGGCCGCCAGACGGTAACAGTTACTGTAAAAGTACATCGGTTTTGTTATCATTTCGTTCCCCCGTTTATTTCATTCTTTAATATGTCAGGCACTCTCAGCACCGCTCCCTGATCGGCTGATGTAACCAGGGCGGCGTATTTCTCCAGGGCGGGCGTTCTGGGCTTTACAAGCGGTTTCACCTTTTTCAGGCGCTCTTTAATCACTTCATCCGGCACCTCCAAATCCAGTCTGCGGTTTGGTATGTCGATGATAATCCTGTCCCCATCCTCCACTGCGGCAATTGGTCCGCCCGCGGCCGCCTCCGGGGAGATATGGCCGATGCACGGTCCTCTCGTGGAACCGGAGAAGCGTCCGTCGGTAACCAGGGCACAGCTCTCGTCCATTCCTCTTCCCACCAGAAGCGAGGTTGTCATATGCATCTCCCTCATTCCAGGTCCGCCTTTCGGGCCTTCGTAGCGTATAACTATCACATCGCCCTCTTTAATCTGGTCCGTTGAAACAGCATGGCTTGCATCCTCCATGGAATGGAATACCCTGGCGCGGCCCGTAAACTGGTACATGGACGGCTTCACGCCGGACTTTTTAACAACGGCTCCGTCCGGAGCCAGGCTGCCGTATAAGACGGCGATTCCGCCTTCTTCATTCTTAGGCTTGTCAAATGGGTAAATCACGTCGTTTTCCACAAGAGGCACGTCCTTCAGATTTTCTATCATCGTCTTTCCGGTCACCGTCATGTGGTTTGGTTCCAGCCTGCTCTCAATTGCCTTCAGTACGGACGGAACCCCGCCGTTCTCATGCAGGACGGAAAGAGGATACTTTCCGGACGGCTTGAGGTTGCAGAGATAGGGAACCTTCCGGCTGATGCGGTCGAAATCTTTCAGATCCAGCTTCACCTTTGCCTCATTTGCGATGGACATCAGATGAAGAACCGTATTGGTGGATGCTCCCATCGCCATGGCGGCGCTGATACCGTTTAACAGGGCGTCCCTGGACAGGATTTTCCTGGCCGTCAAATCTTCCTTAATCATCTCCACGGCGCGTTTGCCCGACTGCTTTGCAAATCTGCGCTTATCGGCCGACACGGCGAGAGCCGTACAGCTGTGCGGAAGCGCCAGTCCCAGTATTTCCGCCATACAGCTCATGGAGTTTGCCGTTCCGAGCATAGCGCATGTTCCGTAAGTCGGAAGCGCTCTCTTTTCAATCTCCAGCAAATCGTCCACCGACATTTTCCCGGTCTGGACCTGGCCGATAAATTCCCTCATGTCGGTCAGTGTTATGACTTCCTTATCTTTATAGCTTCCTGCCATCATCGGACCACCCGGCAGGATGATTGCGGGAATGTTCACTCTGGCCGCTGCCATAATCATGCCGGGAACAATCTTGTCACATCCCGGCAGCATGACCATTGCGTCAAAATGATGCGCCTCTATCATCATTTCTACGGCATCGGCAATATTTTCCCTGCTGGGGAGGGGGTAACTCATTCCCCGGTGTCCCTGGCAGATACCATCGCAAAGGGCTATGGTGCTGAATTCACGGGGAATTCCCCCGGCCTCCCAAATCCCCGCTTTTACATGCTCCGCTATCTCTCTCAGATGAATGTGGCCGGGAACCATCTCGGTAAAGGAATTCACCACAGCAATCAACGGTTTATGTAAGTCGTCCGTATCAAGGCCTGTGCTGTACAGCAGGGCGCGGTGGGCGGAACGTTCGATGCCGTTAATCAGCTCGCCGCTTTTATATTCGCTGTATTGGAATCTTGATTCATCCATTCGAAATCCTCCTTATTTTAATTTGTTAACCAGCGCCTGTCTGTTTGGCGCTTCATTTCTTATCTTTAATATACAACGTTCCATATCCAATATCAAACAAGTATTTTTTGGATATAAACAAGTTAGTACTTGTGCATTTTAAAACGCTGCCTGACGGTCTGCAATACATGACGGTACGGTATGGGACATCGTAATGATTTCTTTTTCGCTGAATCCGTTTTCAAGAAGCGTCTCCATAAAAAGCGCCATTCCACGGGCCGGATGTTCGAATCCCTTTTGCCCTCTGTCTGTTGCCATATAGGTGTGTTCCACACCGGACAGCCGGATATTGGCAGCCATTTCCTCCGCTGTTACGGTGCCTTCCGCCAGATTGACCCAGTTTTTTTCAATCACAACTCCCAGGGATGCCAGCTCCGCCTGCATGGCGCCGTCAATTCTGGTTCTGCTCCACTCGGGATGGGTCAGTATCATATTTACCCCGCGCCCTCTCCCCAAACGGCAGAGCCGTACCGATTCCTCCCGGCTTAAGTGCCCGGTTCCAAGATATGCTCCGTATTTTTTGACAATGTCCATAATCTCATAGACCTCCGGAAGAATCTTTCCCTCCCCGTCCAGGATCGTAATGCCCGGCCGGCTGAAGAAATCTCCCGGCATCGGCCCGAATTCCAGGCAGTGCCCGGCGTCCCGGGTGGGCATCCATATGAGAATCCCTCCCTCATGGAGGCAGTTTTCCACCGCATAGGGGTTCAGCCCGCCCGTGGGCCAATTGAGGGCCAGACCGCCGTACGCTTTTGCCCGGCAGCCGCTCTTTCGGTTGACCGTCGCGGCCCTGGCGGCCGTGCAGCCATAGTGTGATTTAATCAGGACACCGGCCATCCCCGCCCCGTCCGCCTCCTGCATCAGCTCCCAGTCGTCCAGCGCCCGGCTGAATGCCGACGGCGCCGGGTGTACGTGGAGATCATAGGCTCCTCTCAGCAATTCCTTTACCTGTTCTCTCCTGTCATGTTCCATAATATCTCCCTTCCGCCTTACGAAAAACACCTGGAAGCATGCTCCAGGTTTATCATTGACAATGAGCCGCAGCCGTCAATGATAAGTTGATAAAAGCCGGCGTCCATGAACACATGGAATCACCGGCTTTTCAATGTCTCTTTTTTACCGGCCTCCCGACGTTTCACAGGAGTCCGCTATTCGGTAATACGTGAATATAATTCCGGATGACGGTCGATCATCACCGTATTTCCCATCCGCTCTTTGTGCACCATGCTCATATCAATATCCTGATAGAGAATCTCCTCACGATCCGGTGAACATCTTCCCAGCACCTTTCCAATCGGGCTGACCACCTGGCTGCAGCCGCAGAACGGCGAATCAGGCAGTTCTCCCGTGAAATTTATCAGCGCCACAAAGACATTGTTGTCCAGTGCACGCACCTCCGTCACCTGGTTCAGCCAGTCCCTGAAATAAGACCCGTCCCTCCATGCCGCCGGACACAGGATCAAATCCGCCCCCTCAAGTGCAAGGATACGGGTTGTCTCCGGGAAACAGATATCGTAACAGATGACAATGCCGATGGTTCCATATTTTGTCCGAAATACCGGGAATTTCCTTCCCCTGTTCAAATGAAGCTGTTCCGCCCCTACCAGGTGGGATTTGGAATAATGGCCGAGCACAACGCCCTCATCGTCAATCAGAACCGCCGTGTTTTCGACAATTCCGGTGCCGGCCGTCATCATAATCGGCGCCAGGAGGTGGATTCCCAGCTCCTTTGCCAGACTCCTCATCTTAGTAATTGTTTCTCCGTCCAGGGGTTCGGCCGCATTTTTCATTGTCACATAATCGAAACAGTAATATCCCGTATTAAATCCTTCGGGCAGGCAGACGAAATTGGCTCCATTGCCGCACGCCTCGCGGATCTTTTCTTCCGCTTTACGGACATTGGCCTTCACGTCCCCCAATGCCCACGATGACTGAATCAGTGCTATTTTAAATTGATCCATCTTACCTCCTGTAAACTTATCACTTTGTGCTGAACCGTTATGCTGCTCTTTTCTCCTGAATCTGTTTTACTATCATAAATAACACGAAGATACCGCCGAGCACGCCGTATACGCCGTATACCAGTCCCAGAAGCTTGTCAAACGGAAGAAGCATGGAGCAGAGAACGGATGCAATGACCAGAATAACCGCAAATTTGTTGTAAGCCGGTGTTTTCTCTTCGCAGAATGATGCGCAGAGCGTAAACATGGACGGCACGCAGGATGAGAAAATCGCCATAAATATAACAATGATAAAGATAAATCCAAGGATCGGGGAGATCGTATTTGCCAGGTAGAGGTTCGGAATCATCATTGTGCTGAATTCCTCAATGTTGGCAAAAAGTGCGGATGCCATAACAATATCAGCCGCTGCATAGAAAATCACTCCCACGATTGCACCGTAAATCAGTTCTTTCCTTACCTTGAAGCTCTTAGCCGTCGCCGAGAAAAATGGAGCCGACTGTAACGGCGTACAGGTGGTGTAATATAAACCGGCCAGCCACCACGTCGGTGCGATTCTCGAAAGATTCAGGGTGGGCGCCATCTCGATGCCTGCGGCAACTCCGCCCATATGCTGTGTCAGATAATAAATACCGGTCCCGATTGTCAGGACAATCATGAACGGTCCGATACTGCCGATAATGTCGACAAGTTTTTTAAGTCCAAGAAGAATTGTAACCAGGCATAAGATTCCAAGAAGAACGGAACCCAGACGTGACGGCATACCGAAATGCTGGTTGAGCGCCGCGCCGAAGCCGGAAATCATTACAACGGGAGCCGAATATAAAAGTCCCATTGCCAGAAGCTGGAATACTTTACCAATCTTATCTCCGCAGTAGTACGTAAAAATATCCAGCGGGCTCTTAAACTGCTTTTTGTGGCCCAGTTTAAAGAAGGAAATCAACAGGAACAGATGCAGCAGCGCCTCCACTGCGATTCCCGCATATCCCCATATGCCGTAACCGCAGAAATACTGCAGTGATGCCTGACCGGTAACAGAACCCGATCCGATTGCCCACGACACAAAAACGCCGGCAATTTTGATAACATTAACCCAACTCATTTTTTCATTTGTATCAACCATAACTTCCCCTCCATTTTGTAATCGACCTCTCGATGTACACCCATATCCCAGAGCGTGTTTGAAAATTGCTTTCCGCCAGCTGTGCGTCACACTTTGTGGGAGATTTGGGTCCAATGAAGGAGGCGTAGTGGGCTACGCTGACTGAATTGAACCCAAATATACCGCGAAGTGGGGCGTGCAGATGACGGGAATGAATTTTCAAACACGCTCTAGCTGTTACAATTATCATATATAATTCAAACGCCAAAATCAAACAAGTTATTTTTACAGTATCACAATATTTTTCTTGTATTTTTTATTTCTGCATGGTACACTGCAATTAATCTTAATCCATACTGCAATTATTCTTATTTAATATAGAAGAACTGCCAATCTAGAAGAACTGTACCTTGCAGTGTCCGTATTTGTGAACGGACGTCTGCCGTATCCCTGACACAAAGAAACAGTACGGGGGCAGAGTACCGTAAGCTTCAGGGCATACAGCGCCCTTATCCACCGGAACTTGCGTTACACGCTCCGGACACCTTAAACAATGGGCATAATTGTAGAAAGGAGAACGCCTTGCAGTCAAATCAGGAGATCTTTTTATTAGTTGCCGAAGAAATGAGTATCAGCCGCGCAGCGCAGCGCGCCTTTGTCTCACAGCAGTGCGTCAGCGATCACATCAAGCGGATGGAACAGAATTACGGAGTGAAGCTGTTTACGAGGAAACCCCGCTTCCAGCTCACCGAAGCCGGACTGTCGATGCTCCACTCCCTTCAGAAAATCCAGGCCATCGAGAGCAGCCTGCAGGAGAGCCTGGCCAAGCGTGCCAGCGGGATGAAGGGCAGCTTTACCATGGGAATCAGCGCGTCCCGCGCCCAAATCTTCCTGCCCTGGGTCATGCCGGAATACTCCCGTGCTTTTCCGGACGTGGAGATCCGTTTTTTCATGAATGACACCGTAGTCCTGGCTGAAAATCTCAGGAAGGGCAATGTGGATTTGTTTATGGGCGTCAATACCCCCTACGCCGAAGATTTTGCCATTACCCCGCTGTGTGAAGATGAGCTTTGCTTTATGATTTCAGACGGACTGCTGAAACGCCGTTTCGGCGATCAGTCCGGGAGCTTTCTGTCATCCGAGATCGATCTGCACCAGTTTACCGATATCCCGTTTATCAAGAGCTATTCCACTGGCGTCATCAACTCCGCCCTGCAGGAATACCTGGATCAGTGCCATATTGATCTCTATTCCCCTTACCAGATCAGTGACACGGACACCCAGATTTCCCTGTGCGCCAAAGGCGTGGGCGCCGGAATCGCTCCCTACATGTTATTGTCCCGGATTAACAGCCATAATATAAACTGCAGTAAAGAGGAATATATCCACATTCTTCCTGTTAAAAATTTCAAGAAATTCCTCCGAATTGATTTGATTTCACTGAACTATATTGAAAAACCGCTTTATATCCGGGCTTTTGAGGAGATGTCCGTACGGGCGGTGCGGGAAAATTATTTAAGGGGAACTCTAGATGAGTAATGAGAACGCGCCGGGACAGCCGGGGGGCGGGATGGTGAGAGGTTGTATATGAGTCTTCAGTCCCGGTGTAAAGGTTGTCGCTGGTGGGGAATCCGGGGTTATCGCCATTCCGCCCCGGCCTGCGGCCGCTGATTTGTTCTATTCCTTCAAGTGGGAAGGGTATTGTCGCAGCCACTACGTTCCTTTGAATTCCGGATGACTGGCTCCTGTGAGGTTTTAGAGTGTTTTGCTGGAATTAAGTATTAGTTTTGATGAATAGCGCCTCCGCATTTGACTAAAGAGACAATCAGCTTCTGAAGCCGGCGGACGGGGCAATACCTTCCCTGAGTCTTCAGTCCCGCCGACCACCTGCCCGGGGAAGGAAGGAGAAAACTTTCCGAAGGGGGCCTTGGAATCCGCCGGTGCTTAGACGGCGTTCTTTGACGTCTTAGCATCCGCTGCGCATTCCACAAGCGGGAGCGAGTCCCCGTAGGAATTTTTTCTCCTGGATTCCCCCTCACGACAATCTAAAAACCGGGACTGAAGACTCATATACACCTCCCACCACCCCGTCCGCCATCCTACAGAGGCGTCCTCACATCTCAACTAAAGACAGTACCCCCTTGAAACCACTGCAGAAATAAAGTATAATGACAACATTGATACGAAAATGCCAAAAAGCTATATAAATGAAGGAGTAACATTATGAATTTAGTAACCGTAAGAGAAATCTACCGTTCAAGCGAGTCTTATCTGGACAAGGAAATCCAGATCGGAGGCTGGGTCAGAAGTGTCAGGGGATCCAAGGCCTTTGGTTTCATCGTAGTAAGTGACGGAAGCTACTTTGAGACGCTTCAGGTCGTTTATCATGATACAATGGAGAATTTTGTTGAGATCTCCAAACTGAATGTCGGCGCTGCCATCATTGTAAAAGGTACTCTGGTTGCCACACCGGAGGCCAAACAGCCATTTGAAATCCAGGCAACGGAAATCCTTGTGGAAGGCCAGTCTGCATCGGACTATCCGCTTCAGAAGAAACGCCATACGCTTGAATATTTAAGAAGTATCTCCCATCTGCGCCCCAGAACCAATACCTTCCAGGCCGTGTTCCGCGTGCGCTCGCTGGCTGCCTATGCGATCCATCAGTACTTCCAGGACCGCGACTTCGTCTATGTCCACACTCCACTTATCACGGGAAGCGACTGTGAGGGAGCCGGTGAGATGTTCCAGGTAACCACCCTTGATCTGAACGATATCCCGAAGACACCGGAGGGAGCCGTTGATTTCTCCCAGGACTTCTTCAATAAACCGACCAACCTGACTGTAAGCGGTCAGTTGAATGCCGAGACATATGCAATGGCATTCCGCAACGTATACACCTTCGGCCCTACTTTCCGTGCCGAGAACTCCAACACGACCCGCCATGCTGCGGAATTCTGGATGATCGAGCCGGAGATGGCATTTGCCGACCTGAATGACAATATGGCCCTGGCCGAGAGCATGTTAAAATATGTGATCCGCTACGTGCTGGAACATGCGCCGGAGGAGATGAACTTCTTCAACCAGTTCATCGATAAGGGGCTGCTTGACAGACTGAACCATGTGCTGAATTCTGAATTCGGACATGTAACCTATACCGAGGCAGTAAAGATTCTGGAAGAGCACAATGATGAATTTGACTACAAGGTGTTCTGGGGCTGCGATTTACAGACCGAGCACGAGCGTTACCTGACAGAGAAGATTTACCAGAAACCGGTATTCGTCACAGATTATCCGAAGGAGATCAAGGCCTTCTATATGAAGATGAACGAGGACAACAAGACGGTAGCCGCCATGGACTGCCTCGTACCGGGAATCGGCGAGATCATCGGCGGAAGCCAGAGGGAAGACGATTACGATAAACTGGTAGCCAGAATGGAAGAACTGGGCCTCAAGAAAGAAGATTACGGATTCTATCTGGATCTGAGAAAATACGGCTCCACAAGACATTCCGGTTTCGGCCTCGGATTTGAGCGCTGCGTTATGTACCTGACCGGCATCTCCAACATCCGTGACATTATTCCATTCCCAAGAACGGTTAACAACTGCGATCTTTAACGATGGAGCTGCCGCAAATAACCTTTGCGGCAGCTCTCTCTGGTATTGGGTTACCATAAGCGTTACATGCAAAGTACTTGAAAGGAAAGGGGAATAACGTGAAATTCATTCATACCGGCGATGTACACTGGGGCATGTCCCCGGACAGTGACAAATCCTGGAGCAGGGAGCGTGCCCGCGATATCAGGGACACCTTTTCTGCGATTATCGAAAAGACGAGAAAAGTGGGGGCCGATTTCCTGTTCATTGCAGGAGATTTGTTTCACCGACAGCCGCTGCAGAAGGATCTGAAGGAGGTCAATTACCTCTTCTCCACCATCCCCGGCGTCCGGGTCATTATTATCGCAGGAAATCATGACAGGATTCGAAACAGCTCCGCCGTACTGAGCTTTTCCTGGTGCCCCAATGTAACATTTATCGACAGTGAGGAACTGACAAGCTATTATTTCCGCGACATTAACACCGAGGTGACCGGTTTCAGCTACCACACCGCCGAGATTACGGAGGCTAAGCTGAATCAGGCCTACGCCCCCCATGACGGAAGGATCCATATCCTGGTCGGACATGGCGGCGATTTAAACCATACTCCGATAGACAGGGCCGCCCTGGCCGATTCCGGTTTTTCCTATATCGCCCTGGGCCATATCCATAAACCGGAAGTCCTGATCGACCGGAAGATGGCCTACTGCGGGTCTCCCGAACCATTAGACAAGACGGAGACGGGAGTCCACGGCATTTATTACGGAGAAATCAATCCTTCCAGTCTCCAGGTTACGAAACTGGAATTCATCCCGATGGCCAAGCTGCGCTACATCCCTCTGATTGTCAATGTAACCCCGGCCACCACCAACACCGAACTCTGTCTTAAAATGTCCCACGAGATCGACAAGCGCGGCACGGACAATATTTACCGTTTCCGCGTGCGCGGCATGAGGGATCCCGACATTACCTTTGATCTGGATTCCCTGCTGCTGCGCTACAAAATATCTGACATTCTGGACGAGTCGGAACCCGAATATGATTTCAGTGCGCTGTTTGCAGAGCATCCCAGCGATATGATAGGTTTTTACATCCGTGCGCTTCAGAAGCCGGATATGAGCCCGGTAGAAAAAAAGGCGCTGTTTTACGGAATCCATGCCCTTCTTCTCACCACCGATGAAAGGAGTTGACAACGTGCGTTTTCTGGATTTATACATAAGCGGATTTGGTAAATTTCATAATACGTCTGTCTCCTTTGAGGATGGCCTCAATATCGTCTATGGCAAAAATGAAGCCGGCAAGTCCACGATACACACCTTTATCCGCGGAATGCTCTTCGGCATTGAGCGCCAGAGAGGCAGAGCCGCAAGGACGGACATTTACAGCAAATATGAACCATGGGAGAACAGCGGCACCTATGAGGGCCAGCTCCGCCTGGAATCCGACGGCATCATTTACCGCATTGAACGGAGTTTTCAGAAGAATAAAAAAGAGTTTATCATTATCAACGAAACCCTGGGCAAAGAGGTGGAACCGACCAGGGCCTTTATGGACGAGCTGCTGGGAGGCTTAAGCGAGACGGCCTACAATAACACCATCAGCATCAGCCAGCTCAAAAGCGCCACCGAGGACGGAATGATTTCCGAACTTAAAAACTATATTGCCAACATGAACACCTCCGGCAATATGGCTCTGAATATCACAAAGGCAACCTCCTATTTAAAGGGGCAGAAGAAACAGCTGGAAACCCAGTTGAGCCCGGAGGCCGCCAGAACCTACACGATGCTCTTAAGCGAGATAAGGAACATTGAAAAAGAAATTTCCTCCCCCGAATACGAAAATCAGATGCAGGAATATGTGAAAAAGCGTGATTCCGTCAAGGAGGAGATCGAATTAAACCAGCATGAAAAGGATGAACTGGCCGATAAGGTTCTCCGCGGACGCCAGATGCTGGACGATTATGAGTTCTCGGATGAGGCCTCCATCGCCACCTATCTGAATAATGCGGAGGAGATTTACAGCTATTACACGGAATCAAAGGAAGTTGCCGAGAGCAAATCCGGGAAAACGCTTCCAGTCCTGCTCTGTGTTTTAGCCGCAGCACTGGCCATAGGCTCTGTATACTTCCTATACTGGTATTTTTATCCGTATAATACCCTGCTGCCGGTCCTGCCGGCCGGCGTCGATCCTTATACTGCCGGTCTGGCCCTGGGAGCCGGCGCGGTACTCTCACTTGCAGGAGGCCTGTTCACGCTGTTCCGCAGAAAGCGCCATATCAAGGAGGCCAAACTCTGCACGGCCACCCTGTCGGAGATTTTCAAGCGCCACCTGGGTGACAGTTCCATCACGGCCGAGGCCATGGAGGCGTTACGCACCCGCCTTTCCGAGTTTACAAGGCTCTGCCAGATGATGAAGAAATCGGAAGAGACCCTGAAGCTGCAGACCGAAAAAATTTCCGCCCTGCGCGAACAGCAGAATAACTGCAGCGAGGTCATTGAACAGCAGCAGCGCATCCAGTGGGAACTGGAGAAGAAGCTGGAGCACCTGACCGACTGCAAAGACCGGGCAGCCGCTCTTAAAAGGATAATCACGGAGAACGACAGGCTGCGCCAGGACATCGCCGCAATCGATCTGGCCCAGGAAACGATGCAGGAGCTTTCCATGTCCATCCGCGATTCCTTCGGACTCTATTTGAATAAGACCACTTCGGAGCTTATCAGTGAAATCACCGGCGGAATCTATACCAGCATCAGTATTGACGAAAACCTGAACGCATTCCTGAATACAAAGAAAAAGCTGATTCCCCTGGAACAGGTCAGCAGCGGAACCGCAGACCAGATTTATCTGGCGCTCCGGCTGGCTGCCGCCAAGTTTATCCAGAATGGGGACGACAGAATGCCCCTCGTCTTTGACGACAGCTTCGTACTCTACGATGACGACAGGCTGCGCACCGCCCTGACCTGGCTGTCCCGGGCCTACGACGGACAGATTATTATCTTCACCTGCCATAAGAGGGAAGCACGGATTCTGAAGGAAGCGGGAGTGGAACATAATCTGATTCAGATATAATTTTTTCTTTTGAAATTATAATCTATCTCCGGGAAAGGGAACTCCCTGACCGGAGATCTTAAAAAATGGAGGGGACCGCTCTTTACCGGAGCAGTCCTCTCCATTTTTTAGTTGCCTGGCAAACGTTCTATTTAATCCTGTTTTACCGCCTTCAGCCACACTTCCATTTTTTTGGTCTCCGGGCTGTGGCTGGCATACCGTTCCGCACAGAACGGTTCCGTCGTTAGATTATGGCGTGGGAGCCACACATTATACAGATATTGTTCCGCCTTGTACAGAACATCCATGACAAGAGCTTCAAAGTTTTCTGCCTCAAAGGCGCAGACAATATACTCTCCCTTCGGCAGTTCCCACTCTTTATAGCCGGAAGAAGTCATATCCGTACTTGCCCTGGCCCCTGCAAAATAGAGGAAAAAATCTTTTTCGTCACATGGGTAAGCGACGCCCAGTTCCTCCTCACTGAACATTCCGCCCGCTGCCGCTTTCCCGTCATGGAAGTCTCTCCATAATGTGTCCAGCGGATCCACTCCGGACTCTGTTCCCAGGCCGTACATAAACCGGACAGGCATTTTTTTCTCCAGTCCGGTGTAGACCACCGGCTCTTTCACCTGTCTCCGGTCGATTTCCAGGACAATTCCATCCGTAATCAGCGGAACCCCCTCATCGACCAGGGTATATTTGAGCATCAGCTCCGGTTTGGTCATCCGGTTGAGCGGACCGGGATTACTCCTGTACTCCTCGGGTGTCATGCCAAAGGTGGATTTAAAGGTCCGTGTAAAATGTTCGTGTGAGGAAAATCCCAGTTCCACTGCAATATCCAGAATGCGTCTGTCTTTCTGAAGAAGGGCATCCATGGCCTTTGCCATCCTCCTCAGCCTGATATATTCGGCCACCGGCTTTTTTACCAGGCGGCCAAACAGCCTCTGATAATAAAACGGTGACAGGCAGGCAAGATCCGCCAGCTCCCTGATACTGATCTCCTCTCCCAGATGTTCTTCAATAAATTCGATTGTCAGTTGTATCTGTTCCCATGCATGCATTTATAAGCACCTCCTGTATACACAGAATATCACAGCCCGGCGGGCTGCATTTGACTGTGAATGCCCTGATGCCCTTTTTAAGTTACTTGTTATTCTTGTCAAAATGCTGGTAGTCCTTCGGCGTATTCCAGTCTCCGCCCCAGCGGAAACCACGCTTTGTAAACAGCTTGTAGGCCAAATCCTCATGGGTAATCACATGGGGCAGCCCCGTATCCCTGGCTATATAATCGTTTGCATTGGAATGCGACCATCTCGGCGTCCCGGATGAGTAGGAAACATACGGGTTCTGCTGCGGATTCAGGTCGATCGCCCGGCCGTAGGCGTGGTTGGACAAATTGCCTCCTCCGGAAATCTCCCTGTAGCAGAAGGCCGACGTATTGTTCTCATCAATGGAGGCCGAATCAGACGTCTCGGCATCTCCGGTCCAGTAATTGTCTACCAGATACATGGACTGGATCTGGTACTTCGCCTGAAACAGCTCCGTAAAGATACTGAAGACATCCTCCTGGATATCCTTGTTGACAATCATCTCCCCCACCTGAATCTGACCCTTGAAATTATAGTGGGGCATCTTCAGATAGCGCAGAGAACTAAGCGGAACGTGATTATTGGAGCGGTAGGATCTCCCGTTAATCCTGTCATACAGGTTGTCGCCCTCCTCGATCTTCCAGCTCATGAAATACCGGCTGAGATCGTCGAAATTAATCTGCTCCGGCTCAAGAATTGTCCCCGGCGCCAGTCCGCTTAAGCTCTCAAGCTGCACCGGAGCGGCCTCCGTCGTTTCCTCGGTTTCTGGTTCCGTTACCGGTTCTGTTACTGGTTCCGTTTCAGCCTCTGTTTCCGTACCGTTTTCCCCGGAACCCGAGGGCAGCGAAGGCGCTGACCCGGTCACTCCCGCATCCCCATTCCCCGGTTCTCCACCGTTCAGGTTCCCGCTGTGCTCACTTCCCGCTCCATTTGTCGGATCAGCCGTACGGCTGGTTTGATTCATATAGATTACAGCGGCCGCAGCCAAAAGAACGGCAAGAATTCCGGCCAGCAGCCATGTTGTGTTAAACCGGCCTGATCGATTCAGGTCTTCCTCACGCCTTCCCCGTCTGTCTCTGTTATTCATTTTTTTACGCTCCTCCGTTTTCAACCGGTTTTGTCCTTAATGCATTTTGCCCCTAATTATACTGCCCGCGCCGCGGCTTGGCAAGAGACAATAAATGTCACCCGGATCGCAGAATGCGTCCCAAAAGCCGCTACGGCCTTTGAAACGCATTCTTTACGGAAATCCCTTTTTCGTTCCGTCCTCTCCCGCCATTGACCGTCCCGGTACAGTACCGCCCGTAGATGGTCAGGGATGCCAGGATAAAACAGCACCCCAGTATACTGGCCGGGGGCACCCGCTCTCCCAGAAACAAGGCCCCTGCCGCCAGGCTGCTGACCGGTTCCAGCAGGCTGTACATCCCGGTGCTGACCGCTCCGATCCGCCTTACTCCGGCCTGAAAACAGGTCACTCCGATTACGGAGGCGAGGATGGACACCGCCAGGCTGCACAGCCATCCGGCTGGTGTCAGGCCGAGGGTGAACTGCCCGCTCACGATACCCGCGGCAAACATCGCCGCCGACATGAACAGAGAAGTGTAAAAATTCACTTTCAGGCTGTCCATTTGTTTCAGGACGCTCCTGTCCAGATATACCGTATAAAATGCATAGGACACGGCTGAAACCAGGGCAAGAACAATCCCCGTGCCCGCTCCTCCTTTTCCGGCAAACGTTACCACGCCGCAGAGAGACAGGAGGAGGGAAACCGCCTTGTATCCCGTCATCCGCTCCCGGAAGAAAATGATACTTGCCGCCATGACAAAGGCGGGATAGAGAAAGTGGAGCGTCGTTGCCGTCCCGACCGGGATGTAAGTGTAGGACAGATAGAGCGTCAGCGCCGTGAGGGTGGTTCCGAACACCCCCGCCACGGCGGCCGACACAGCCTCTTTCCTGCTGATGGCAAAAGAGATATTCCGCATTTTCATAATCATTGCAAGAAACGGGATGGTAAAAAAACTTCTTAAAAATGCCAGCATGACCGGGTTACATCCATTTTCATAACTGAGCTTCCCTATGACCGGCGTAACCCCGAACATCAGTGCAGACAGAAGCACCAGAACAACACCCTGAAAATATGATACATTTTCCTTCTTCATCTTATCTGCCGCCTCAGAAGAAAATAAAACCGATGGCCGCAGCCATAATCAGTGACAGAACCGTCCTCTCAAACCAAATCAGGAAGATATCCTTCATCTTAATCGGAATATCCGTAGACAGCAGACAGGGAATGGAGGCCGAAAAAAACAAAATGGCCGATACACTCGTCACTGCAATCGTAAACTTCGTCACCATTGCGCTCTCCACCACAAGCATGGACGGCAGGAACATCTCCGCAATCTCGATGGCTGCCGCCTTTGCGGCCAGCATCGGTTCCGGCAGGTGCAGAAGCCACGTTACCGGGTAAAAAAGATATCCGACTACATCAAAGAGAGGCGTATATTCCGCGATCAGCATGCCGAGCAGGCCGATTACCAGGATACTGGCCGTAACGGAAGAAGACATCTTGATAGCGTCTCCCATATAGTAATCTTTCAGATAGTAGGATAATGGTTTTGCCTCCCGGGCCTGTTTCACGCCCGCATGATAGGCGCGTTTCAGAAGCGGTTCGCTGTAATCCATTGTACTTTCCGCCTTTTTCCCGTAATACTCGTTCGGAATCTTTGATATCGGATAAATACGGGCCGTAAGAGCGGTCACAAGGAATGTTACAAAAAAGCAGGCAAAGAAATACAGGGTCCAGTGCTCCATAAAACCAAGAGTATTTGCAATCACGATCAGGAATGAGATGGATACCGTTGAAAATCCGGTAGCTATAATCACACTCTCTTTTGCGCTGTACACGCCTTTTTTGTACAGATCGTTTGTCAAAAGCACCGCCAGGGCGTAACCGCCTGAGAATGATACAACCGCATCAATGGCGCTCTCCCCCGGCGTTTTCCATATTTTTCTCATGATTGGCTGCATGAATGCGCTGATAAATTCTACCAGTCCGAAATTCAGAAGCAATACATAGGCGATTCCGGTCACCGGAATCATCAGGGCGATCGGTATAACTACACTGTTATATAAAAACGGGATCATGTCGGCACGCATAACCTCCGCCGGCCCTACATTGAAAACCGCCATAAATCCAATCACTGTACCAAGCAGTTTGATAATTGTAAATACAAAATTGAACATTGATTTCTTATAGCTTCCGTTCATAATCGGCATGATTCCGCCGGCCATGACCATGACCAGTGTAAAATACGGTATGACAGGCCCGCACAGCTTCTTAATCAGGTTAATGATATGCTGAATCGGTATCACCGACACACCGCCTATTCTTACATTGACAAAAAACATGAACGCCCCGATTCCTGAAAAAAGGAGAAATTTCAGAACCGCTGAATTATCTTTCCCTTTTGTACTCTCCATTTTCTTTCCCCCTTACAAATTTCCCATCCTTACTCCACGTGTCTTTTCCTCATATTCTTTTCTGTCCGCCGTCAGACTGCCCGCTCCCTGATAGACGGGAGCCTCGTTGAGCCGGCCGGCAAACGGATATTGTACATTAAAATATCTGAGCGAATTCAGATGCTGGTCCCTCCCGTACTCCCTCTTAAGCTCCACCTGGGAGAAGTCTAACGTCTTTGTCACCAGTGCGGGAGTCTCGGGACATTTAGCGAGGATCTGTCCTTCCGGATCCACAATCACCGAGTTTCCGCAGCATGTCGATGCCCCAAGCTGCCCCGTGCCGCATGTCCAGATATAAAACAGTTCATTTTCCAGTGCCCTGGCTCTCGGCAGGATTTCCGGAATGTGACGGTATTCGATCGGATCTAACGCCGGACATAGAATCAGTTCCGCGCCCTTCAGGGCCAGAGTCCTCGAAATCTCCGGGAAAAACTGATCATAACATATCTGAAGCCCTACCGTAATCCCCTTCTCCCGGATTTCGAAAATGCAGTAGTCCTCCTCATTGCTGGGCACTGACATCTCCCCCGGGCGGAACGGAACTTTCTTTCTGTACCGGCAAATCATGGTGCCGTCTGGTCCAAAAACTGGGCACGTATTGTACGCCCCGCCCTCCTCCAGCTCCTCCGACTTTTCCGCAAACGTCCCCGGAACCAGGTATACACGGTGTTTTTTTGCAAGATCTGCCAGGAAGTGGATAGCCTCATCATCTATCGATATAGGTGACTTGCTGATTCCAAACTCCACACCCACAATCAGTTCCGGCCTGACATATCCCATCATCAGGCTCTCTACAGATTCTCCAATCACCTTAAGGTTGGTACTTAAGTCGGCCGATATCGTATGCTGCATGACGGAGACATTTAAAAAACGATTTTCCATATATGCTCTCCTTTCTTAACTGACTTAAGTGTAACCTGTTATCTTACTTGAATGTCAATACTTCCATAAACTAATTTTATCTCAATTTTTCCTTATTTTACAGGCATTCAAACATTAAAGCTGACTTGAATGTTTTTTCTTTTTATAGTATAACTTTCTTAGAGCATGTTGTTTTGCAGCCGTCCGGCTGTTTTAATGCGGACGGAGAACCAGTCGGGAAAGGATGCATCCCCATGAATGACAAATACACCATAGCCGAGATAAGCCGTTTTTTAAACATTTCTAAATCGGCTCTCCGCTACTATGATTCCATCGGCCTGTGCAGGCCGTCCGCCCGCGATACAAACACGGGTTACCGTTACTATGAATACAACCAGCTTTTCCAGCTCAATATGATCGGTAAGCTGAAAAAACTGCAGCTCAGCCTGGAGCAGATCAAGGCACACAGCAGCGCCAAAAATGTCGCCTCCCTGGAAAAGCTGCTCCTGGAGCGCCGCAGCATCATCGAAGCCGAGCTGGCGGAACTGAATGAGTTGAACCGGCAGAATGAGGAACTGATCAATAAAATCGAGCTGTCAAAACATAAATCGTCCGCATTTGAGGTACGGCAATATCCAGAGCGGTATTTGTACAGGATGAATATTAATTTTTCCAGCGAAGATCTCTATGCCTGTATCAAGCTCCTCTATTCCTCCTACATAAAGGCGCTGCACGACCGGCCGCCCTACGACAAAGGAGAAATCCTGCTTGAAATTCACCAGGAAAATCTGGAAAACCATCATTTTCTAACCTATAACTCCATCGGTTTCTTTGTAAAACCGTTTTCCGGCATGGAGGCAAAACGGCTGTCCTCCATTCCTGCCGGAACGTTTATCGTCGCCTGCCATACCGGAGGCTACCAGACGATCTCCAAAACTTACCGGAAACTATGGAATTACATCGAGAAGCAGGGGCTGACCGTGACCGGCAACTCCATCGAGACCTCTATCATCAATATTTCCATGACAAACAACCCAAAAGAGTTTCTCACGGAGATTCAGATTCCAATCGAAGCCGCCCCGCCGCAGCAAAACGGTTAATCCTCGGGGTACAAAATGGGCTGCCGCATCACTGCGACAGCCCTCTGTTTATGTAAAACGTGACTTATTATTCATACATCGATACCACTATCGATTTTATCTGTATTTTTCCAGCTTGCGTCCGGCTACCCATCCCTTGCTCATCCATGCCAGCAGCCACATCACAGCCACAATCGCGAAACACGCGCCGGTGACAATCCAAGAACCCGTGGTACCCATTGAGGTGATTAAAATTGGGGGAATCACCTGCAGGCCTATAATAATCGGACGGTTAAATATATCAGAAATACCGGAATCCTCGATACCGCGGCTCTTCAAATCCGGATCCACGATGCGCTGCAGCAATACACCGGTAGCGGCAACGCCTGTGGCATGGCCCCACATCATCATATTCCGCTCAAACCAGTCTTCCTCTGAGGATTTTCCGCCAATCCAGATAAACCATACCCATACAGACAGAAATCCGAGAATACATACGACAATCAGCGGAACCGCATAGTTCATAACCACGGTCAGATTCAGTGAACCGATACCCGATATCATCAGGAAATCGGTAGCCGTTCCCTGAATTCTCTGTATGGAGCCGCGATCCACATATTTATATGCTCCGCTCTTATTGAGAAGCGCATTTATAATCAGTCCTGCAAACAATGAAAGGCAGAATTCCGGGATTGATATTTTATAATTAAAGGTTGCCAGTGTCCATTTTGCAAACCCGGCAGAGGCCATATAACCCAGCCAGGAAGCAAAGAGAACGATGCCCAGATGGTATCCCAGCGGATCGAGGCAGATAGAGGCCACGGTTCCTTTGGAAGATGATTTTTGTTTTTCCGGCGGTACCAGTCCGGTCCGCATATCAACCGGCAGTTCACTGGGATTTTCCACATAATGGGTATAGCCCTTACGCGTACCCCAGTTAATAATTAGAATACCTGTGATAATTCCGCCCACGATTCCGATTGTAGCGCAGGTATATCCCAGATCCGTCATATCAGCCACTCCAAGATCAGCCAGTGATTTTCCGACGGCGGCTGCCGTTCCGTGGCCTCCGTAAAAACCGGTGGCCATCATCAGGCCAAAGTTTTCATTCAGGGAGGGATACAGCTTAGTCAGTACCGTGATTGTCACCAGCATACCGATCCCGTATTGGAGGACGGCGATACCGGAAATGTTGAAAAACATTCCCATAATCTTAGATCCGGCCATTGCTCCCTTCTTAGGCCTGTCCCCAATGGGTGTGGCCGCAAAAACAAGCACGATCAGAACGCTGGCATAGGTTCCAAAGGAACTGGAAAGCGGCAGAATCCTGCATGCCTCCCATGGGCTTTTCGGACCCAGTAAAAGAGCCAGAACACCGGCCAGGACGGCAGGCGGAATTAATGCCTTCTGGAACCATTTTACCTTAGCCCGCAAAAATTCCCCAATCAGCAGCAGCGTTCCCATAACCGCCGCATCAACCATTACCTGCCATATGGCAGAACTCATAGTCAATTCCATATAACATATACCTCCTCACAGATAGTTACTCCAAAATATACTAAAGTCATTGGTTCCAAGTCATGTTGTGTAAAATCCATTTTATCCGGCAGAATTACAGCCTTCAGAATTACAGCCTTCGGAATTACGGCCTTCCGCAAACAGCGACAGGTTTCCGTCCCTGTCAAAAGGAACCTCCATAAATCCGCTCTCCACCCGGATCGGACGGCAGGCTGCATTAATTGCGGCTTCGGATAAATAGATCTCGTCCAGATGCTTCGTGTCAGGGATGATCACCATACGAATCTCCTCATTCCTGATTCTTCCGCAGAGCTTGACGCAGGCTTTGAAAACGGCCCTGTCGTCCTCTACTACCATCGGAAGCCGGGAGCTGTTGGGTTCCGTAGACGTCAGCGTGTTGACATAGGTACTGCCAAAATCAATCTGCTCATACATATGCCTGGGGATAAAGTCGGCCAGTCCCATACCGTTGGCGTTTCCCTCCGATTTTTCCGTTATGTTCAGTACGCCCAGCTTTACTGTCCTGGGACCGCCCCCCGCGGCATTGGTGTGAAACCGGCCCACAATATTGGTATCCATCCCGGTTCCGCTGATCTCCTTACCGATCGCTCCTACAATCAGCACATCGATCTCATTAAGTGCAAGTCTGGCCATTTTATTCCATGCATCCTGAAGATAATCCGGTTCGTCGGCCATAATCTCGTCTTTCCGGGAAACGTGCACCTTGGCCAGACGCCCATAACCGTTCTCAATGGTGGACACACCGCAGATAACATTGAGCTTTTCCAGGGCGACCGAGGCCACGGCTATGATGTTTTCGGCCATATTCTCATACCGGAGAAAATGGGTGGCTTCCGCTCCCTTCTGCTTTGCAAGTCCTATGGCCAGCATCTTCACAAGGCCGCTTTCATAACGGCCGCGGAAGGATGTGTGGGGTTTTACCCTGTTGAACAGAATAATTCCATCGGCCTCACAGGCGTTCCTGTCAATATAAACGCCCAATCCCTGCCTCGTCGTTCCAATCTGGTTTACCTCCATGCTGGAAACGACCGGAGCGCCTATGGTTTCTTCCGTAATTCCGTACTTTTCAAGCACCAGGGCCTGCCCCTCTGCCGTTGCTCCGCCATGGCTTCCCATTGATGGTACAAGAAATGGAATCCCGCCCTTTTCCTTTACAAATGCTACAATTGTTTTAAGCAGCGGCACGTACCGGTCAATTCCACGGCTGCCGCAGGTGATGGCAATTTTTGCTCCCTTCTTAATGGGAAGCTCTTTTTCCTTTAACAGTCTTTTAAGCTCCCTCTCAGGCTCCTCCAGCTCCTCACTGTTGAAAAACTGGCGTACCCTGACCACCCTGGGTATCTCAAAATTCTGCAAAAGCTGACTAATTTCCGTTGAGATGTTAATTCCCCCTTCCTCAATATCATGACAGCGCTTCTTAACCGGAAATCATTTCCTGTCCCGCGGGAAAGGAAGACGGAAGCAGATTCCGAAAGGATTTGTTAAGAAAGTGGCTGATTTCGCCCTCCGTTGCAAATAAGAAATCAAAAGGCTTATTAAAATATCTGCAATAGGCCCGGCACTCGCCCGGATAAAAGCTGCCGTTTAAAATCTTCCGGCTGTAATCGCTGCGGCTGACGCCTATGATTTCTCCCATATCCTGCTCAGTAAGATGAAAGAATTCTTTTTGGCCCAATAAATTGGGATACATATGTAGCATTCCTCCTTTCTTGGCGTATCGCCAAACCACAGTGTCATTATATTCTCAGTTCGCCAACTTATCAAGATATTAGGGGGATTTTATTGACGATACGCCAACCATATGTTATGATTCAGGCGAAAGTGAGGTGTCGTAATGAGTTTTACCGAAAGGTTAAAAGAAGCGAGAATTTCCATCGGGTATACCCAGCAGCAGGTAGCCGATGCCATGGGGATCACGAACAGCACTTACTGCGGCTATGAAACGGGAAAAAGACAGCCTGATGTGGCCAAGATAAAGCAACTGGCGAAAATCTTAAAAACCTCCGGTGATTTTCTTCTGGAAACCGGTTTTGTTCCTGTTGGCGGTGAGGAAGATATAACCGATCTTCCCGGCTGCCGTGATGACTCCAATGCGGAAATATTAGCGAATTTTGAACTTTTAGATATCGAATATAAAGATGTTGTGGAAAGTTTGATCCTGCAACTGTTGGAAATTCAGACAAAGAAACGGGGGGTTTAGATAGCGGCCGGCAAATTGGCCATAAAAATAAGGATTTAACTGAGGTGAAGAGGACGCGTCCGGAACGGACCATGTCCGGTGTGGTGAGGGGGCTGGCTGAGTCTTTTGTCCCCTATTGGAGGTTGTTGTGAGGGGGAATCCGGCCGGAATGAATTGTTACGGGGACCGCTCGCGCTTTTTGGAGTGCGCAGCGGTGCCAGGCTCGAAAAGACCTGCCACCGCACGCTTTTGCACTAAGCTCGAAGAGACCTCGCTAAGTGCTCAATGTGTCGCCAGGTACCGGCGGACTCCCATATCCCCTGCACAATTGATTCCGCCTCCTTCCCCCGGCAGGTTATCGCCGGGGACAAAAGACTCAGGCGGAGGTTTTCGCGGCACCGGACATGGTCCGTTCCGGACGCTGATTGTCTCTAACCTTAAATGGGGAGGGTCCTGTCGCGGCTACTACGAAGCTGCGATACTTTAACGGTCTGACGGTATATCACGATGAATTTGAGAACAGATGAATTTCTAAAACAAAAGTCGAATGTTCTGACGCAATACTCTAAGATGAAAAGTTCCAAAACAAACCCGTCAGAGACCGGATAGCAGATATTTTGAAGCATTCGAAGAAACATAGTGGCAGCGACAGTACCTCCCCCCTTTGAAGGAATAAGAACAATTCAGCGGCCGCAGGCCGGGGTACGGGATGGCGAAAACCTTCGCGTCTTCAGTCCCGGTCCATAACCTTCCCGTGGGGAAGCCGGGAGAAAAAAATTCCGCAGGGAACCTGGAAGTCCATCAGTACTTAGGCGGCGTATTTGGGCGCCTTAGTACTGCTATGCACTTCAAAGAGCGCAAGCGTTTCCCGCAGGAACTTTTTCTGCCCGGATTCCCCACCCACGACAACCTGCAAACCGGGACTGAAGACTCACAACCTCCCTCTCACCATCCCGCCCCCCGACCGTCCCGGCGGCGTTCTCATTCCTCAATTAAATCCTCATGCCTTTATCCCCTCTATGATTTTCCCATCCTTTCCTTCTATCACCACGAGTTCCCTTTTGGCATTCTGATCGCTGTCCTTGTACATCATCGCATACCGTTTCGGTGGCATTCCCGTCAGCTTTTTAAAGGTTCTGATAAAATGCTCATTATTTCGGAAACCTACATTTTCTCCAACCTCCTGGACCCGCATCCCGTTTCTGAGAAGTGATCTGGCTTTCAGTATGCGGCAGTTTATGACGTAATCCATCAGGCTGAATCCGGTGCCTTCTTTAAAAATATGGCACAGATGGTATTTGCTCATATAAAAGGCATCGGCAATAGACTGAGTGGTCATGGCCTCTCCCAGATGCTCCTGGATATAGGATAGAATCGGCGCCACTTTATCGAGACTTGGATTAGTATAAACTTCCCTGTCCTCAGCCTCGTTAAAATGAGAAAAACAGGTAAGTAAAAAAGTCAGCAATGTAATCGTTTGTCTGATATCCCCGCCAAATTCTTTACCGAAATCTTCGGCAAGCTTACCATAGAGTGTCTCCAGATATTTCGTATCCTCCTCTGTCAGTGACGCTACTAGGCCGGATCGTTTGCTTCTCGCCTGAAAGTTACTTTGAAGGGACGAGAATTCATGCAGCATTTCCGATGAAATATGGAAAACCATGCACCGGTATTCTTCATTTGCCACACTCCGGTGGAGGATCGACGAATCAATCAGGAATAACTGTCCCCTGTACAGTGGAAACACCTCCGGCTCCAGAAAAAATACACCTTCTCCGGCAATGCAGAGCACAATCTCAATATCTTCATGAAAATGAGGGCGATCCATGGAATAAGTATCATTTTTACTAATATGTATCTCATAATGGCATTGAATCATTCGCCCTCGTCCCCCTCTTCGAATATATTCCAATCATACCCCAAACGGTCAGATGTCACCTGTTTGATATGACTTGACCTTTCTTTCATAATACTACTATATCTCCTTCACATTAACACTGGATCATTTTTCCAGTATCTGCCTCTTTCATCGCGATTTCTTTTCTCTATAGCCCTAGTCTATCTTTTTCACTTTTTCCTTTCAAGGATACTCATGCTCCCGAGCAAAATAAGTCAATATTTTGGCAATTTTATTCTTTTTCCTGCATTTTTGTGTGATTTTGTACGTTGCAACCGCCTGCATAAATGTCCATTAAATTTTATATTTTTAATGATTGTTCTATTCAAAAGATTGTTTAATCATATATTTTTCAATCTTATATGGATGTATGTGCATTTTCGCATTCAATATAATGAGATTTATATGTTTTAATCCGACCGCAAGATACATCAATTTTATTCCAATCAAATGCAGGTATTTACAAATAAAAGATGCTATAAATAGATCATAAAGTTAATGCGCAAAAACTTGAGACATCATGGTGAGCATGGACATCATCCCTTAGGTGTCTAAATGGCGATGTCTGTTTAACAATTTTAATAAAAATCACCCTGCTCTGGCTATTCTCCATCGATGCCGGAAAAAGAGTTTTGAAGAAGGGAGTATTACTATGAGTAAAAATTATGACATCATTCATTTTGAAGCCCTGGGAGAAGAGGCAAAGCATCTTGTAGATGAAACAAAAGCTGCACAGGAGTGCAATCTGATTCCAAAAGACCTGCGTTATCTTGTAATACCGCAAACTTTGCAGGAGTTTCTAAAGCAGAACCCTGACGAAGAACTGCCTGAGATTATCAGTATAAAAACCCATTCTGTCCTGCCGGCTTCTTACCTGTCGGGAACAAAAAAAAACATCATTACAAGAAGTGCGGGATACGACCATCTGGAAGCGCTCTTCGATACAGCCAATATTACTTCTCTGAGAAATTACTGTGTTAATTCCGTTGCTCAGACTGCTGTTAAGTTCATGTATGCAGCGGCAGGGCTGCTCAATCAGTATACGGTTAACGCAGCGACTTTCGAGCGCAATTTGACTGCCTCCTTCATGGAACTTACTTCCAATAGAGTCGCTACTGTCTTTGGAGTCGGAAAGATAGGGAAGAGGATTTATGATCTGGTTCAGGCAAACGGACTCTTCATGCAGGCAGTTGATATTCGGGAGAAAGAACTGAGAGACCTTTACGGAAATAGTGTAAATTTTGTCTCGAAGGAAAAAGCTGTTAAGAATAGTGACATTATAATTAATGCAATGAATCTTACCAGAGTCCCCGACAGCATCTTCTATAACGAAAATTACTTTTCTGAGGAAGTTCTTCGACAGGGGAAGAAAGGATTTATCTTTATTAATATTACACGAGGAGAAATTGCACCGGAATCTGGACTTTTACATCTTTACCAGGAAGGGATAATCGGTGGAATCGGATTAGACGTTTTTACAGCGGAAAATGATTTTTCCCAATCACTTAGGAACCAGAAAATATATAATGACAAAAACCTGCTGGCAGCCCGTAGACTGCTTGAGATGGCTGAGAACAGAACTGCCAACATATATGTACAGCCCCATCAGGCATTTAACTCCGACCTGGCTGCTGCGGCCAAGGCCTCTGATACCATTAAGCATATGATTGAATGGTTCAAACGTGGTAAAAACGGCTTTGATGAACAGCTTCCGTATTATAGGGAGACAGGCTGATCCGCGTTTTCTACCACCAGCATGTAATGGTTCCTCTGGGACAATACGAAAAATAAATGAAAGGGGGAGGGGATTTTTTCATATTGGCTGAGGAAATATAGTTTTTGCAATCTATCACGAGAGGAGAAAAGTTATGTCTGAAGAAGTCAAAACTGCAACATTTGAAACAGAAGAAGGTGCACTAAAGGTAAAAAAGCTTACTCCGTATGAAGCTGCATTTATGATTATCGGAGTCAACATCGGTTCCGGAATTTTGAGCCTGGCCTATTCCGCGCGGTTCGGCGGCTGGCCTATTCTGGCTATGTGGCTGGTCATCGGCGGTGTTCTGGTAACGGCCTCCATGCTCTATGTGGCCGAAGTTGCTCTGCGCACCAAGAAAATACTCCAACTACCCGGTTTGGCGGAACGCTACTTAGGAAAAACAGGCTCTGTTTTAATTTTTATAGGAGTATGCTGTAACTCGCTAGGCTGCATGGTTGCCTATACCACCGGTAGCGGTGCCATCATAGCCAGTTTTCTGGGATGTTCCGAAACGGTGGGAGGGTTGATCTTTTCAATTCCCGCCATTATCGTTGTTTTCCTTGGACTAAAAACTACAGGAGTGTCCCAGAAGGTCATCAGCACATCCATGATCATTTTGCTGGCTGGACTTGTAGTTGCTACATTTATGAATAAAAACACCGATGTAAACCGGGCCATGTACGCCAACTGGAGCTTCGCTCTGCCTCTGCTGAATATGGCAATCTTCTGCCATATTACCCAATATGCCGTACCTGACATTGTCCGCGGACTGCGCCACACCCCCGAGATGATTCCCAAAGTCATTATTTCCGCTAAAATTGTTGTAACCATTTTCCTGTGCTTAGTTCCTCTGTCTGTGCTGGCTATCACAGGCGCTGAAAATGTCACTCAGGTAGCGACTATCGCGTGGGGAAGCGCCCTTGGCCCTGTGGCAGCCGTTGTAGCAAACCTGTTTGCTCTGACCGCTATGCTGACATCCTACTGGACTCATTGCACATCCATGCTTAACAACGTGGTGGATATTTTCAAATTTAAAGACGAAGACGATCGCAAAACCAGGGTATTGGCAATGCTGGTGGTAGCCGGTGTGCCTCTGATTCTGGCCTTCAGCGGGCTGGTGGGTTTTGTGGATGCCATTTCTCTGGCCGGTGCCTTCGGTGGAATCATCATGTCGGTCCTTCCTATTTTTATGCTCAACAAGGCCCGCAAGACCGGAGATAACCAGCCGCCCTGGACGTGTGGCTGGTACGCTGCCAAGTGGGTGCAGGGGCTGATTATCATCGTTTTCATCTTCTCTACCGGTTACAAAATTTTAAGTATGTTCGGAATGCTGCCAACAGGCTGGTAGAGGCTGAAGTCCCTCTATAACAGGCATAAAACATTTAAGATAGGAGACATTGAAAATGAGAATAATTTCCAAAGATAATGCCATACATACGTTTAATGCAGCCCATCCCCCAAAATGTCAAATCGAGAGTGGAGAAATATTCTGGATTGAAGTCGAGGATGCCTATCGGGGACAAATCACCGACCCGTCTGTTAAACGGCCGGATTTAGATACATCGAAAATCAACTGGTCCACTGGGCCGATTGCAGTTAAAGATGCCATGCCCGGGGATGTACTGTGCATAGAATTTCTGGATTTTGAATTCGGGCCACAGGGGGTTATGCCCTCCAGTATGGGGTTGGGTTTACTGGGCGACCTCATCACACAACCGGACAGTAAAATCATCCCCATCCGTGACGGATATGCCATTTTTTCAGAAGAGATTCACCTGCCCCTGACCCCTATGGCCGGCGTCTGTGCCGTAGCGCCACGGCCGGGTCTGGATCTTCGCTGCTCCTACCCCGGAGAATTTGGCGGCAATCTGGATACCACAAAGGTGACGGTTGGTTCCAAACTATATCTCCCGGTATTTAACAAAGAAGCAGGTCTGTGCATTGGTGATTTCCATGCATGTATGGGTGATGGAGAGGTCAGTGGCACCGCCATTGAAACACCAGGGAGAGGATTAGTCCGTGTTACCCTGCGCAAAGACTGCAAAATTGAGCGCCCCGTTATAGAGACCGCTGAAGCTATTTACTTCCTGGCCTCAGCGGAAACATTGGACGAATGTGTAAAGATCGCGGTCAAGGACGGAATCGACTATCTTATGCGCAAACTGGAGCTTAATTTTCCAGACGCTTACCGGCTATTCAGCGCTGCCTGCGACACTCAAATCAGCCAGGTAGTCAATCCGTTGAAAACGGCAAGGGCGAGATGTCCCAGATTTCACGAGAAAATCGGCAGATTGTAAGGTTGAGGAAAAAAGGTTCCTGGTGCGCTGCATCAGGAACCTTTTTATATCACTGGGTTAATACTTTTCCTTCTATTAAATAACAGTTACAGGATCACACTGACAATACAAGCCGCAGCCAACCCGGCAAATGCCATCACATGCTGCCCTACGCAGAGCGATTTCAACGTAGTCTTGGTGTCATACCCGAAGAGGTTTGCAAAGACCCAGAAAAAGCTGTTGTTTACATGGGAACCGAAGCCGGAACCAGCACAAATTGCGATAAAGGCAACGATTGGGTGAATCAGTCCTGCATTGCAAAGCGGCAGTGTCAGAGTCGAGGCCATGATAACGGCAACCGAGGAGGAACCCTGGACAAATTTTGAAAAGCCGCAGATTAAAAACGGAATAATGATGACCGGCAGGGCGCTGGCTGCAAGGGAATCTGCAAAGAGCACACCGACTCCCGTTGCGTCGATAATCTTGGAAAGGGCGCCGCCCGCAGCCGTAATAAAGATAACCGGTCCGGCTGTGGAAAGGGCATTGGTCATCGCATCATACACCTCGTTCTGAGGAATGGATTTTTTCAAAAGCAGGATAGCCGTCACAATACCAAGAGCTAAAGCAATATTTTTATCTCCCAGAAAAGAGCTGACGGTAAGAAGAGCCGCGCCCTCCGGAAGAAGCATGCTGCATGTCGTATTAAAAAGGATTAATACGATAGGCACCAGGATCGGAAGTATCGATGCCAGGAACGACGGCATAACGGCCGGAGCCGCGTCACTGAGTTTAGTCTCCTCTTCATTTCCGTTTTCACTGTCTTCCAGTGCGGCGGCGCTGTCTGAACGAACATACCAGTCGTCCGGCTTTTTCTGAAGGAAAAAGCGGCAGTATGCCCAGACAACCACAACTACAAACAGGGAAGCCGCCAGTCCCCAGAGAATGGACTGCCCCACATCGATGCCGAGTATGGACGCAATAGACAGCGGAGCCGGCGTCGGCGCCACATAAGTATTTGTGATTAGAAGGCCCAGAGCCAGAACCGTCGCCAGGGCGCCCAGCTTTAAACGGCTCTTTTTTGCTACGGCCTTTGCAATCGGCGCCAGCATGATGAGCGCCACATCACAGAAAACGGGAATTGATACCACGAATCCGGTGGCTGCCAGCGCCACATCCGCATTCTTGTCTCCCGTCAGACGCAGAAGCGTCGTGGCAATCTTCTGTGTAGCATTTGACTTTTCCAGGTACTCTCCCAGAATCGTTCCAAAAATGATAACAATACCAATACTTTTACATGTATTTCCAAATCCTCCCGCAATTGCGCTGATCGTGTCCGCGGAACTGACGCCGCAGCCCAGTCCAATCACCAGAGAGCCGAAGAGCATCGACATAAAAGGCCCTACCTTTGTCTTCAGCATCAGAAAAAACATCACTGCCAAACCAATTAAAAATGCGACCAAAGTCCCCATAATCTACCATTCCTCCTGTGTAATCTCATTTGTTTTCTGAATAAAGCCACAAAGCTCCGTCCTCTGCGCCGCATACGCTTTTCCGGTATGCGTTCAGGATTCCCCCTGCCTTATGATCCGGTTTTACAATCTCCTTTCTCCTCTGTTCCAGCTCTTCCTCAGATAAGTCCACCTCTATCCGCTTTTTATTCAGATCGATTGTGATAATGTCTCCGTTCTTAATGCAGGCAATCGGTCCTTCGTCCCATGCCTCGGGGGAAATATGGCCCACGCACGGCCCTCTGGATGCACCCGAAAACCGTCCGTCTGTGATCATTGCCACCGATGTATGAAGTCCCATCCCGATGAGCATGGCGGCCGGAATCGACATTTCCCGCATTCCGGGGCCTCCCTTCGGTCCCTCATAACGGATGACAAGGACGCATCCCGGTGTAATGTCGGAATTGAGCATACGTTCCATCAATTCCTCCTCGGAGTCAAAGACCACGGCGGGTCCTTTGTGGTAAAACATGGACGCTTCCACTCCGCTCTTTTTCACCACAGCGCCCTTTGGCGCCAGATTGCCGTGCAGAATGGTAAAACATCCGTCCTCATGCAGCGCCTGCTTCGGGCTGTGAATGACTTCCGGGTTGATTTTACCGGAAAACCGCTCAAGCATGTCCCCGAGTGTTCCCCCAAAAGCCATGGGAACCTGCAGGTTGAGGTGTTCCCGGATCGCCGTCAGGGAGCCCCTGACTCCGCCCGCCTTGTGGTAATCATAGAGATTATACTTCGACGAGGGTTTAAACTTGGCAACGACCGGAACGCTCTCCTGAATTCTGTCAAATTCCCTCAGGTCCATATCAAGGCCCAGCACCCGCGCCAGCGCCGTCACATGCATTACGGCATTGGTGGAACCGCCTGTAGCCGAAATATGCATGATGCCGTTACTGAGAGACTCTTTTGTCAGAAAGGTCCTGGCGCGGATTCCCTCTTTTGTCAGGCCTACGATTCGTTCTCCCACATCCCTTGCCTGCTTCTGTTTTGCCGAGGAGCAGAAAAGCATTGTTGTGGAATCAACCGGGCACAGCCCCACCACCTCGGCGAACACCCCCATCGTGTTGGCGGTTCCGTACATGGAACAGGTTCCGCAGGAATAGCACATGTTTTCCTTGTAATCCCGGAATGTCTCCTCCGAGATTTTCCCGCTGTTCCTGGCTCCGATGGACTCTTTTAAATCCGATGTCACAAAGGTATTCTCTCCCGTTTCATAGGGAACCATCGAACCGGCCGTCAAAAACAGGGACGGCAGATTTAAGGACGCAGCCGCCATCAGCATTCCCGGTATAATTTTATCGCAGGAGCACAAGAACACCATGCCGTCAAAAGAATGTGCCTCGGCCATGGCCTCGATTGACGCGGCAATGAGGTCTCTCTGAGGGAGCACATACTGCATTCCCCGAAGCTGGGCCATCCCGTCACAGGGGGCCGGCACCCCGAACTCGGCCGGGACGCCGCCCGCTGCCCAGATTCCTTCCTTTACATAATTTACAAGCTCCTTAAATGGCTTGTGCCCCGGATTCACATCATTCCAGGAATTCACCACGCCGATTACCGGCTTCTTCAAATCCTGCTCCCGGAATCCGACCGCGCTCATCAGCCCTTCATAATATCCGTCGGCAATATTGTCCCGAATCTCTCCCATATTTTCTCCTTCTCTCATGTTACTGGTTTATTTTTCAGAATGTCTCTTCCAATCATTTTTATCTTGTCTTTCGACTGATTTATCATCTGTTGAGATGATTATACCAGTAAATCTTCACCATGAAAAACAATGAAAGGCAGCACTCAGCACAAATAAAATATTGTGTATCATCTTCTATTGTGTTAAGCTTTATGGAGTAGATATGGAAAGGAGAATCCCTATGCAGACGAGCCATGAAATGTTTCTGCTGGCCGCCGAAGAAACGAGTTTTACAAAAGCGGCAAACAAAGCCTATATTACGCAGCAGTGCCTGAGCAGCCACATCAAACGGCTGGAAGATTATTATGGGGTGAGCCTCTTTAACAGAACGCCGAAGCTGACGCTGACGCCGGCGGGCGAGCTGCTCCTGCAGTCGCTGCGCCAGATCGAGGTGATCGAGAAAGGTATACAGAATGAATTAATCAATACAAAAGAAGGGAAACAGGGTTCCCTGACTCTGGGAATCAATGCGACGAGGGCGCGGATTCTGCTGCCCGACGTGTTTTGCGATTACCATGAGAAATTTCCCCATGTCCGCCTGTCGGTCGTGCTGGACGATGCTAAACAGCTTCTGCCCCTCCTTCTGAACGGAAAGATCGATATGTTTGTTGGTGTAAACTGCCCCAGCCATGAACTGCTGGCGCGCAAAATTCTTAAAAATGAACGGATTTATATGATAGCCACCAGGAGCCTGCTGGCCCGGTACGGAAAATTGCCGGATACCGGAACAAGTCCGGGCGAACGCAGTATCAGGCTCAGCGATTTCCCCGGACTCCCCTTTGTCGGCAATAACAGCAACAGCACATTTAACCAGTTGATTGAACGGTACCTGAACAACTGGAATGTGCAGTTGAATATGATTTTCTTTATCAGCGACTATGAGACGCAGCTTCAATTCTGCGCCAGACATCTGGCGGCGGCGTTCTGCCCGGAAATCGTACTGGAAAAAGTCGCTGCCTTCAACCGGAGCCGGGAGGCAGCGGAACAGATCCAAGTCTTCTGCCTGGACGATTTAAATGACTTCCTGAAAATAGAACTGGTCACTCACGCACAGGCTCATCAGCCGCTCTATATGCGGGAATTCATCTCCCTGTTTGAACGGTTTTATGGAGAACTGACGGATAAAGCAGTCTCCTGCCTGAAGCAGTAAGTCCCGAAGCGATCACTTATGAAGCAATAACTTATAGAGCAATAACTTATAAAGCGATAAGTCTTAAAGCAATGCCCCATACCGCTTATTCTCCCTACTCAGCGGCTTATTCTCCCTACTCGGCGGCCGTAACCACCCATTTAATGCAGTTATCGTCCCTGGCCTCAAATACCCGGTATCCCTCCATGATCTCCCCAAGGGAGGAGCGGTGGGTAATCAGGAAATCCGTCCTTAAGTCTCCTTTTTCTATCAGGGAAAGAAGTTCCGGACAGCGGTTCGCGTCCACGCCTCCCGTCTTAAATGTCAGGTTTTTCCCATACATGGACGGCAGCGGAAGAATCTGATTCTCCTCGTACATGGCAACCACGGAAACGACTGCATTCGGCCTTGCCAGCTTCCAGGCCAGTTCGAATGTATCTTTACCGCCTGCCGCCTCAATGACCGCATCGGCTCCCCTTCCCTCCGTCAATTTCCTGACTTCATCTGCCGCGTCCTGCTTCCCGGTATTGACCGTCACATCCGCCAGGCCGTTCTGCATGGCCAGGTTCAGGCGGTATGCATCGCGGTCAATCAGAACCACCGTACCGGCGCCAAGGTATTTTGCCGATTCGGCCGCACACAGCCCCACGGGACCTGCCCCTATGACGGCGACGCAGTCTCCCCTCTGAATCCCGGCAATATCGGCTCCCCAGAAACCGCTGGAGAGAATATCTCCCGTAAACAGCGCCTCCTCGTAGGAAACCGTATCCGGAATCGGAGTAAGCCCCATGTCGGCATAGGGAACCCGGACATACTCGGCCTGGCAGCCGTCAATCCGGCATCCCAGTTCCCAGCCTCCATGCTCACAGTTGTTGACAAATCCTCTTTTACAGTAATAGCAGGTTCCGCAGAACGTTTCACAGTTGGCCGCCACTCGCATTCCAGCTTTCAGCTTTGTAACCCCGGAGCCTGTCTCAACCACCTCGCCCGCAAATTCATGCCCCAGTATAATACCCGGCACTGCCCTTGGAACGGCTCCGTTTTTGATGTGCAGATCGCTGGTGCAGATTGTAGAGCGGACGACTCTGACCACCGCATCCTTCGGGTCCTGAATAACCGGAACCGGCCTCTCCTCCATGCGGATATCATTTATGCCGTGAAACACTACGGCTTTCATAGTCTGCGGCCTGTTTTGCTTTTTCAGATTCTGTTCCATCTTCTTACTCCTTCCTGTGATTCCACTTTTCCTCAATAGAAAGGACAGAAAGACTCCCCTGAATGAGAATCCCTCTGTCCTGTCTTCCTGTCTGATACGGTTTAAAATTTGCACCGGCCTGTCCGCATCCGCTTAATGAAATAAAACTGGGTTGAGGCCAAAACGGCTGTGCACATTTCCACAATTAATCTCTGATTCCTGCCCTGTACTTTACAAGCAGCCTGTTAATTCTGCCGGTCGGGTTCAGAAGCTCGCTCAGAGATGCGTCATGGTTCAGGTTGTCGATGATAAGCGCAATATATTTACTCATATCCACATTGATATAATACGGCCTTGAAAGCAGCTCCGGAGTCTGATAAATCAGGTTCGTAGTCAGAATCCTGTCAATCAGGCCGTTGCCATAGTACTCGTCGAACTTCTGCAGTCCGTTGGTGAAAAGGCCGAAGGTGGAACAGATAAATACCTTCCTGGCTTTTCTGGCCTTTAATTCTTTGGCAACGTCCAGCATACTCTCTCCAGAAGAAATCATATCGTCCACGATGATGACATCTTTGCCTTCCACGCTGGCGCCCAGGAATTCATGAGCCACGATCGGGTTGCGGCCGCCGACAATCTTTGTGTAATCGCGGCGCTTGTAGAACATACCCATGTCCAGTCCAAGCACGTTCGCAAAGAATACGGCGCGTGACATGCCGCCCTCATCCGGGCTGATTACCATCATATGATCGCTGTCAATCTGAAGTTCCGTCTCATATTTGAGAAGATATTTAATAAACTGGTAAATCGGCTGTACGGTCTCAAATCCTTTTAACGGGATTGCGTTCTGGACACGCGGGTCATGGGCATCAAAAGTGATAATATTCTCCACTCCCATCTCCACCAGCTCTTCCAGGGCCAGGGCGCAGTCCAGGGACTCACGTCCCGATCTCTTATGCTGGCGGCTCTCATAGAGGAACGGCATAATAACATTGATCCTTCTTGCCTTACCGCCCACAGCCGCAATAATTCTCTTTAAATCCTGAAAATGGTCGTCCGGGGACATATGGTTTACCATACCGCACAGGGAATAGGTGAGGCTGTAATTACAGATATCCACCAGGATGTATACGTCGTCACCCCGCACCGATGCGGAGATGGTTCCCTTTCCTTCACCGGAACCAAATCTCGGTGTGTTGGCGCCGATAATATAGGTGTCTCTCTGATAACCGGAGAAAGCGATGGTTGTCTTATGTTCGCTCTCCCTCTCCCTTCTCCATGATACAAGATAGTCATCCACTTTCTTTCCAAGTTCAGCGCATCCTTTGAGCGGGATCAGGCCAAGCGGCCCCACCGGAATCGTCTCAATGATTTTTTCTTCGTACAACATCTCTTTCCTCCAGTATGTCTATATATATTTTAATATGATCGGCCTTTGCTGCCTCCGGCCGTATTGTTCCCAATCAACGTTTCATTTATATCATTATGCACCAGATAAGTCAAGTAAATCAAGGGGTTTGTTATTTTAGTTGAGATGCGGGACGGCTCTGGATGATGGCGGACGGGGGAGGTGGAGGTGGTGAATCTTCAGTCCCGGGGGGGGGGGATGATGTCGTGAGGGGGAATCCGGGGAAAAAAAATCCTACGGGGACTCGCTTTCGCTTGTGGAATGCGCAGCGGTTGCTAGCTTCGTAAAATACCTCAGCAAGCACCGGCGGATTCCAAGGTCCCCTGCGGAAAATTTTTCCCCTCCTTCCCCGGGCAGATTATGGCCGGGACTGAAGACAAGGCAGGGATCGGCCCCGTTCGTCATGTTCAGAGACTCATTGTCCCTTTCGTCAAGTGCGTAACGGGTATTGTCGCTGCCACCACGCAAATTTGATACTTTTACATTCCGGCGGTATCACCGACTAAATATAATAATAAAAATCGGTATAGACAAACCTGAAATATTCAATCTGAAATTATACTGTCTAAGATTATACAGGTTGAAACTATACAATCTCAGACCGAACATCAGACACTCCCCCGGCATCGATTCCCCACCCGCGGCAACCTGCAGCCCGGGACTGAAGACTCATAATCTCCCTCTCACCATCCCGAACCCCGGCCGTCACCGGCGGCGTTCTCATTTTTTAGCCTAATTTCCCCTTGCTTCTCTTAGTTTCTTCCTGATACGGATATCTTCCCCATAGAGAGGTATCACCTTGTACTGACTCACGATTCTGGACATAATCCGGTCGGTAAACTCGTCCCTCATCTCGTTGACCGGCAGATTGGTGGAAATAATCGTGCCCAGCTTCCGGCTCATCCGTTCATTGATCACGTAGAACAGCTGGGATGTGGTGAATGTATTAACCAGCTCCGTTCCCAGATCATCGATGATCAGGAGGTCACACTCCAGGAGGTAGCGGGAACGGTCCCGGTCCTCATCGGTGGAGTCATAGGAAAAGCGCTCCTTAGAAAATATCTCAAACATCTCTACCGCCGGCAGATAGACGACGGAATAGCTGAGTTCTATCAGTTCCCTGGCAATACAGTTGCTGAGGAATGTTTTGCCGAGTCCCGTCTTTCCGGTAAACAGTATATTGTCCTTCTTCTGTCCGAAATTATCCACATACTGTTTGCAGGTGTCCACAACCTGCCGCATGTATTCTCTTGCCGTCTTTCCGCTCCGCTCATCAATCTTTGTATCGTCGAAATATTCATAAGAAAAACGGTCGAAGTTCTCCCTCTTTAATATCTCCCTGATATTGGACTGGGCGTACAGCAGGTTAATCTCCCGCTGGCGGAAGCAATGGCATTTTTTACCGTTGCAGTAGCCGGTGTCCCTGCAGTCGGGGCATTCATACTGCATCTCAAGGTAATCGGCCGGATAACCGTAGGAGGCAAGCAGAACCTGGCGCTCCTCCCGGAGTTCGGCAATGGTCTTCCTGAGCTTCTCAACCGCTCCCTGGTCGCCTGCCAGAAGTTGTTTTGCGCTCCGCACCGCAGCAGAGCTGATCTCGTCATTCATCTCCCTGACGGCCGGAATCTTCCGGTATACCTCGCTGGTCCGCCGATCCAGCTCATGTTTATTGTTCAGTTGTTTTTGATTGTAGATCCGCATGATGGAATCATACTGTGAGTTACTGAGTGCCATCTCCACCTCCTGCTCACTCTGTGTGGCCCGTTCCCGGTTCCCCGCTCTTCTGTCCTGCATTGATCATGTCCCAGACCATCTCATCATAATCGTATCCATGTTCCTCCAGATTATGGAAACGGTTGGAAGACCGGCCCTGGCCGCCTTTTCCGGAACGCCCGGAACCGTCTGCCTGGCCGCGGCCGCCCTTGTTCTCTTTTGTCTTTTCCTGTTCCCTGCGTATCTTGTCAAGAGCGTCGATATCGCTTTTCGTCCTCACTCCGGCGTCTTTCCAGTCTGAAAGGATCCGGTCGGCATACTGGAAACTGGGGTTGTGAATCGCACGGATTGTCCTGTCGCACGCCTCCACGACAATCTCACGCGTGAAGCCGTAGCTCCTGAACCACTTCTCCATCAGTTCGAATTCAGAATCTGCAGGGTTTCTGCCGGTGAGGCCCATGGCCTTCATAACGGCAAATGATTCTTTAGAAAAACTTCTGGAGTAGGCCCTGGCCTCTTCGACCGTCATAATCTTCTTCTCATGCCAGTTGAGGGCTACCTTTTCCACATAGCGCAGGCTGGTATGGCCGTTCTGTGCACAATACTCCACCAGGAACTCGATGAGTTCCGGCGCCATGTTCAGGTTCTTATACAGGTTTACAAATACCTGGCAGTCCACGGGCGTAAACGTTTTATTCAGATATTTCTGGGATATGTATACGAGCTGGGTAAAGGTCTCATCATCCGACAGCGCCTCCATATCACAGGCACAGGCAGCGCTGGTCTCACGTGCCGCCTGGTTTCCGGCAGGCTGATTTGCGGCGGTTCCAAGTTCCGCCGCCCGACAGACTGTTTTCTTCCTGTCCGGTACTGCGGCCTCACCGCCGGATGGTTCAAGCACTCCGGCTTTCTGCCAGTAGGCAAATGCACGGCGAACATCGGCTTCCGTATGGTTTAGCGCATCGGCCACCGCCTCCACCGTGATTGCCTCCCCCTCGTGGCGGAGCAGGTAGAGGTACACCTTTACATACTCTCCATTGGCGTCGGCCATATATTCATCTATAAACTCATTTGCCACCACGGTAAATCTTGCAGAAAACCGGTTTGTAAACTTTAGTTCCATCCCCTCACCATTCCTCGCTTTGGTTCGATCATGATCCGGTATATACCCGGATACCACTGTTCTTACATAATAACACAGGTCCCTGTAAAAGAAAATAGGCCCGCTTATCCACAGATATTGGTGTGGATAATGTGGATAATGTGGACAAAATTGTGTACCGCCTCTGCGATCTATGCACATTTTTGTCGAAAGCCTTGATTTATCAACGTTCCTGGAATTTCACCCGTTTTGCACTGTGGGCAGAAAAAATCCACATAGCTTCTTTACATAAAATGTTGACAACTATGTGGATAATGTGGATAACTAGTGTCCCAACAGCTCTTCTCCAACCTTTACAATGTCTCCGGCCCCCATAGTTATCAACAAATCGCCTTGTGTACAATTTTCCAAAATAAATTTTTCCACATCGGCGAAGGTCGGAAGATACCAGGCATCGACTCCTTTTTCCTTTAAAAGAGCGACAATATCCGCAGAACTGACTCCAAGAGTGTCAGTTTCCCTGGCCGGATAGATGTCGGTCAGCATGACGCAGTCGGCCAGCGATAGAGCCTCTGCAAACTGGTTTAAAAATGCCTTTGTCCTCGTATAAGTATGCGGCTGGAATGCACAGCAGATACGCTTATGGGGATAATTCTTTGCGGCCTTCAGTGTGGCCTCAATCTCCTGCGGATGGTGCGCATAGTCGTCAATGATTGTGATTCCCTTCAGTTCGCCCTTCTTCTCAAACCTCCGGTTGGTTCCCGTGAACCTGATAAGTCCCCGGCTGATCGCATCCATACCGGCTCCCGCTTCCAGTGACACGGCGATGGCGCCGAGCGCATTGTAAACATTGTGCTCTCCCTGCACGCCCAGGCTGAGACGCTCCCTTTTCTCTCCCTTAATATAGAGATCAAAGGACGGCCTTGCGTACTCATCATACACAATGGCATCCGCGCTGTAGTCGTTTTCCCTGGAGCTGCCGAATGTAATGACCCGTCCGCTCACGTCTTTCGTCAGTTCCTGCCAGTTCTCTATGTCCCCGTTTATAATCACGGTTCCATTCTCCGGGACTTTTTCCATGAAAAGCCTGAAAGAGCGGCGGATATCGTCGATATCCTTGAAGAAATCGAGATGGTCTTCTTCTATATTAAGTACAACCGCCATGGTCGGATAAAACGACAGAAAGCTGTTCGTATATTCACACGCCTCGGTCACAAAGAATTCGGGACCGCCCACACGGATGTTGCCGCCTATGGAATTCAGGATTCCGCCCACCGATATCGTGGGATTATTGTCCGCCTCCAGGAAAATCTCCGTCACCATAGATGTGGTCGTCGTCTTTCCGTGGGTTCCGGCAATTGCAATTGCCTCCTTATAATTCTTCATCATCTGCCCGAGAAGATCCGCGCGGCTCATCAGAGGAATCCCTCTCCTCTTCACTTCCATAAATTCCGGATTATCCTCGTGGATAGCTGCCGTATAGACAACCACATCAATTCCATCCTTTATATTTTCAGCCTTCTGACCATAGTAAACCGCGGCCCCTCTGGCCTCAAGATGCTCCGTCAGCTCTGAACTGCGGGCATCGGACCCCGATATCTTAAATCCCTCGTCCATCAGAATCTCTGCCAATCCACTCATGCTGATTCCGCCGATACCGATAAAGTGAACCGACTGTGGTTTTCCAAAATCAATCTGATACATACTGTTTTCCACCTTTATTTTCTATATTCTGCAGCCTCTCTATATAATGTATATGCCGTTTTGATGTCCTTTGCCGTACCCTGTTTTCTACGTGCAGTACAGCACCACTCTAATTTAACTTCTTTTGCTGGAAAATGTCAATAATTTTAAAAGCCCCGGAAAAGAATTATCTCCTTTCCGAGGCTTTTCATTACTTAAATTCCTGTATTTTTACCAGATACCGGTTCCGTCCGGCTTTTTCCGTTCTTTCCGGTTATCTGGCAGCCGTATTCTCTGCCAGGCATCTGCCAAAAATAGTATTTTTATACCGTTCCAGTACGCGCAGGAGCATATTGCCCAGAACTCCGATTGCCAGAATCTCTCCGATTCCCACTGTGACCATGGCAAATGGGATTAAGTCCGCGGAGCCGTAGGCAAAGCGGAGAACCCAGGGGATAATGATCACGTTGGACAGGATCGGGGGAATGCATACCAGATTCCTGTTCCTGCGAAGCCCGTAGGAGCCTAATGCGCCGATCAGCGTTGCCAGGCTTCCGAACACGACGTCTAACGGCGCCGCACCGCTGAGCAGGTTCGATAACAGGCAGCCGATAAAGACTCCCGGTACCGCCGCCGGCGTGAAAAACGGCAGGATGCACAGCGCCTCGGAAATCCGGAACTGCACCGGTCCGAAGGAAATCGGGGCAAACGGCACGGTAAGTGCGGTATAAATGGCCGCGATCACCGCTCCATAGGCTAAAAAGTAAACGGTTTTGTTGTTTCTCTCTCTCATATTCAGTTGTCTCCTTTAGTTTTGTTTTAGGTGTGGAAGGTCTCGAACACACCGGTCTTTAATTGTGAAATTTCTTTCAGGTACAGAAATTTCACGGCCTTATTGCGTAGGTTAGTTTAGCATAGTTTTAATCAGAATGCAACCCGCTCTCCGACAAAATCCGGTAGTTTCCAGGAGACAGCCCCACCTCCTTCTTAAAAACGGCGCCCAGATAGCTGGTGGTCTGGAACCCCGTCTTCTCCGCAATCTGTGCAAGACTTAAATCGCTGCCCCGCAACAGCTTTTTGGCATTTTTAAGCTGAACCTCCCGGCTGTAGCGGACAAAGTTCACTCCGAAGCGCGCTTTAAAGGCGCGGCTGAAATAGGCCGGACTGTAACCACATAAATCCGCCACCTCGTTTAATCCCGGATTATTCATGTAGTACTGTTCCAGATAGGCGGCCGCCATATCGAGGGGCGTGCTTTTCGGAACCCCGGACTTTAAGCTCCTCGACAGGCCCTGAAGGAACTGGTAGGTCTCGGCCTTGACGTCATTCATCGTGTTGGCTTTGAATATCGCTCCGGTGACGGACAGGACTTTCGATGAAATATCCACCGCATCCAGCCCCATGCCGACGCCGTATCCGGCCAGCTCGGAAAGGATGGAGACCGATAACGACTTTATATAGGAAGAATCTGCATTCTGCATGGCAAGCCCGGCAAAGATATGGTTGAGTGTTTCCGCACAGAGAGCATCGTCCTGTGTTGTGACCGCGACGATCAAATCCTTTTTCCCCTGCTCCCGGAGGGCGGGCGAACCGCCTGCCTTCGATGTTTTCCCCCGCTCGAAGGATGGGCTTTGATAGCGCAGAAGCTGACCCGGCCCGGCCATAAACGACTGCTCCAGCGCCCGGAAGGACTGCTCATAGGCGCGGCAGAGCAATGCCGGAGCCGCACAGAAACAGCTCATTCCAATCGAAACGGAATATCCCGTCATCTTTTTAATCTCCGACAGGAGCAATTCGGCGCACCGGGCGGCATAATCTTCCGCATCCTCCCCCGTTAAATCACGGCAATTGAGTAAAACTACCACTTTATCCGTCCCCATCAGCGTGGCGGACACGGCGCTGTACCCCCTTTCCAGTACCTTTCTGGTGCTGTTGAGCAGGGTTCTCTTAAGCCGGTACCGGTAAACGTTATCCTTCTTTTCGCAGATGGTCCAGAAATCATCAAACACAATGGTAAAGACGATCTGCGGAGTTATCTTAATATGCATGGTCCGAAACAGGAAATCCAGCTCCAGGATACGTTCCGGGTGGCCATATATCATGTCGTTCACATATTCCGATGCCAGAATATCCTTAAACATCTCCGCCGAAAAGACTTCCCTTCCGTCCGCTACATTGGCCAGGCTGATCAGCCTGAACTCCGGATACAGCGTTTTCATCATCCCGATCTGTTCCGGCGACTCCGCCATGAGGCTTGCCAGGCAGATATCTCTCTTCTCCCGAACCGCTTTCAAAATGCCCGGCGTAATATGGAGGGCGTCGATAAATAACAGGCACGGTTCAGAACCGGAAAGAAGTTCTCCGATCTCCCCGGCGCTCTCGGCAAAATATGGATTGAAATGTAAAAAAAACGACATTGACTCTTTTTTGACCGCGCATATCACTTTCATAAAAATCCCCCTGCCTCCCTGTATTCAGGCTGTTTTCGTTTCGTTACCCCTACAAACCAAATTAACACAAATGTCAAAAAAACACAATAGCACCGCAAAAAATTGAATTTCAACTTTTTCACCGCTTTACTATAATGAATTTAAGTTAGGCGGCCGCCATACAGCACATATTTATTAGTACACTTTGATCAATACGTTTCCACCAGTACGTTTCCACCAGTACATTCAACCAGTATATTTTCACTAGTACATTTTCACTAGTACATTTCGCCGGTGGGATTTTGATTAAATCGTGTTTCATAACCAGAGGAGGATATCAGATGTTTTACGAACCATCAAAAAACAACCATGGATTACAGAGAAATCCATTTAAATCCTGTTCCGTTCCGCGTGTGATCGGATGGATTTCCACGAAAAATGAGGACGGCAGCGACAATCTCGCGCCTTACAGCCAGTTCACCAACCTGACCTTTGATCCGCCGATTGTACTTTTTTCATCCAACCAGAACGTGGTCGGCGACCGCAAAAATACCGTCAAAAACATTGAAAGAACCGGGGAGTTTGTCTACAACATGGTATCCTGGGACTTGAGGGAAGCGATGAACCGTTCTTCCATCTTTGAAGTTCCGGAAGGGGTAAAAGATAAATTTGAATATGCCGGAGTTTCAAAGGTACCCTCCAACCTGATCGACGTTATGCGGGTGGCGGAATCACCGGTCCAGTATGAATGCCGTTATATGCAGACTATACGGATTCCCGGCAACGATACCCTGGCAACGGTTGACTGTATCGTAGCGGAAGTAATCGGAATCCACATTGCGGATGAATTTTTACTTCCCAACGGCAAGATTGATATCTGCAGCATCAAACCCGTTGCCCGCCTGGGATATTTTGACTTTACCGTAGTCAATAATTCCTTTGAGATGGCTCCACCGAAGGTGAGCCCGGAGAAGCAGAAATTAGTGGACAAGGGACTGGAAGGAAAAGTGTAACGGACAGATGAATTATTGGTAACAGATGAACCGGGGTTTAAAGAAGGAGAATACAAATGAATGGGGCAGATTTAATTTTAACAGGTAATTCAGTTTTTACGGCACTGGACGATGTGCCTTTCAAGGGAGGAGTTGCAATAAAGGGAAACCGGATCGCCCGGGTTTTCCAGGGGGAAATTCCGGACGGGCTGGCGGATGAACACACTGAGATCCGGGAATATGGGGACAAGCTGATTATGCCGTCTTTTATCGACGCCCATACCCACTTTTCCATGGGCGCCGCCGCATCCAGCAGCCATGTGTGCATGGAACTGGAGGATTCCTCATCACCGGAAGAATGCGTAAGGATTGCGAAGGAATTCGAACGGACTCATCCGGATGAAAAGCGGATCATGGGAATCGGCTGGTACACCGCATGGTGGGGTGATATCCCGCTGCCTGACAAGACTTTGCTTGACGAGGCATTTCCTGATAAACCCGTCTATCTTCTGTGCGCGGATCTTCACACGGCATGGGTGAACACGCTGGCTTTACAGGAACTGGGAATTGATGAAAACACGAAACCGGAGTATGGGGAAGTGCGTCTCGGAGAAAATGGAAAGCCGGACGGCATTCTCTTTGAAATTGACCTGATGCTCCCCATCTTTGCCAAACTGGTGGATTATCCACTGGAGGTTCTGACCGAACTGTTTGGAGCATTTTTGAAGGAGGCCAACGAGTACGGAATTACCTGTTTAAGTGATATCACCGCAGCCAAACTGAACCAGGAATTTATCACCTATATGGATAAGCTGATTCAGATGGAGGAAAACAACACCTTTACCGCCAGGCTCCATACATACACCAATCTGGGTGTTACGGGAAATTATGAAAAAGAGCTTGCGATGTATTCGAAGTACCATACGGAAAAGATCCGGTACGCCGGTTTAAAACAGGTAATAGACGGTGTCACCTCCACCTATACCGGACTTCTTTTAGAACCGTATTCCGACCGTCCGGAGATGACCTGTGAGGCAAATTACCCGAAAGAAACCTTCTTAAAATGCACAAAGTCGGCCAACAGCCAGGGGCTCGGCGTCCGTTATCACTGTATCGGGGACAAAGCCGTGCAGTGGGCGCTGGACTGTTTCGAGGAGGCCAATCTTTATGCGGATAATGAAGGAAATAAAAAGCATCTTCCAAATGCAATCGAGCACATTGAAAATATCCATACGGACGATATCGGCAGATTTAAAGAGCTGGGCGTTATTGCATCCGTGCAGCCATATCATGTGACCTTCGACAGCAATGAAAAGGTCAGCCGCATCGGCATGGAACGCTGCCGCTATGAATGGCCGTTCAGAAGTCTGATTGACAACGGCGCCATGCTGGCACTGGGAACCGACTATCCGGTTGTGGGCCTTAACCCGTTCAAGAATATTTATGCCGCCGTATCCAGGTGCGACGATGAGGGAAATCCTACGTCCGTCAATCCGCAGGAGGCAATCACGCTTGCGGAGGCGCTTCAGGGTTACACCAGGTGGGCCGCATGCGCCTACGGAAGAGAGGATGAGCTGGGTACTCTGGAAAAAGGAAAATTTGCGGATATTATTGTTATCGATCGGAATATGTTCGAAATTCCGCAGAAAGAGATACAGGAGTGCCAGGTGGAACTGACGGTATTTGACGGCGCCGTTATATTTGACAGGGAGAACGACGGCGTTTGCTAGAAGAGGGGGAAATTACTATGGAGGAGAAAAACGGAAAGCTCAGCTTCCGCACTAAATTAAGCTACGGGGTAGCCGCCGCAGGGGACGCGGCAGTCTATAATTTTGTCAGCATTTACTTTTTATTCTATCTCACAACGGTTGCAGGGATCGATCCGGCCAAAGCCGGAACCCTGTCGTCACTGTCACTTTTAATCGGGGCCGTCGCCACCATATTTGTCGGATACCTGTCCGACAACAGCTCAAACCCGCACGGCAGACGCCGCCCCTTTATCCGGATCGGCCTTCCGTTGTTTGCCGTTTCCTTTGTACTCATGCACTCTAAAATGGCAGGGGGCAGTATCCTTTATTACGGCATCTTTGCCACGCTGTTCTGGTCCGCCTATGCTATTTTCTACGTGCCCTATACCGCGCTTGGCGCGGAAATTACCGATGATTACGACGACAGGACGCGTCTTCGTACCTTCGCGGCGGTGGGAAGCTCCGCGGGCAACTACTTCGGCATGGTATTCCCGCTTCTCCTGGTAAGCCTGTTCGGCAGACTGGGAAAGAGCACCGAGACGAGCTGGAGTATGACGGCCGTAATTATTGTTCTCTTTGCAGCCATTATGATCCTTACCATGCTGCGGGCAACGAGGGGGAAAGAACGTGTTATGGAAGCGGCGGCTTCCGATCAGAAACCCGGTATTTTTAAAGATTACCTGAACGCGTTTCAGATCAAGCCGATGAAATACCTGATTTTATCCATCATCTTCACCCTGGCCGCCTACACGATCTATTTAAGCAGCGTTGCATTTTTCATTACCTATAACCTGAACCTGCCGGAAAGCTATTCTTCCACTATCTTTTTAGTGGCCTGCATTTTCATCGTAATTTATGCGCCGTTTATCGACAGGGTGGCGACGGCATGGGGCAAAAAACAGTCCTTTATCCTCTGCATGGCAGTCACCTCCGTACTGATGATCGTCATGAATTTTATCGGTATCCGGAGCCACATTATGCTGCTGATTTTTGCCGCAGTCCATACTTTGGGCGCTTCCGTATACTGGCAGCTTTCCTCTGCCATCCTTTATGACCTGACGGAAGTGATTGAACTCAAATTCGGCAAAAGAAGTGAGGGAACACTTTCCTCTCTCCAGTCTATCTGCCAGCAGGTGGGCACCTCCTTTGGAATGCTCATCATGGGATGGATTCTCAAGTTCTCCGGCTTCCATGAGGGGATGGCCGTGCAGACTGCCGGTGCTCTGTCGGGCGTGCAGTTCCTGCTGACAATTGTTCCGGCCGCAGGCTATCTGATCGCCGCGGCAATGATGTACCTGTTCCCTCTCACGAAAAAACGGTATGAACTTGTTCAAAAAGCAATTGAAGAAAAAAATCAGACCGGACAATACTCTCTCGATGGGCTGGAGCAGATTGTCTGATTCGGAAAAGGGAGTTATCCATTGAATTTATTAAAGCAGTATCTAAAATTTGTCATTCCGTCCATCGTGTCGATGTGGGTGTTTTCCCTCTACACGATGGCAGATGGGGTGTTTGTGGCAAAAGGAGTGGGGGAGACGGCTCTGGCAGCCGTCAACCTGTCCATGCCGCTGACCAGCATAATCTTCGCCCTGGGGCTGACCTTTGCCACCGGAACCTCGGTTCTGGTCTCCATCTGTATGGGAAAGGGCGATATGGACCAGGCCAACGGACTGTTCAGCCAAAATATTATAACAATGGCGGTTCTCGGGATTGCGCTAACCATCCTGATACGGATGAATCTGGAACCTATAGCGCTGTTTCTCGGCGCGACGCCGGACACGCTCGGTTACGTCAAGGAATATACAGGGATTATTGCGTTGTTTGCCGTCTTTTTTATGATCTCCTACAATCTGGAAGTACTTGTAAAAGCGGACGGGTCTCCGCAGCTCTCCACCATAGGCGTAATGAGCTGCGCCCTGATGAATATGATTCTGGACTATGTTTTTGTCATGCACTTCCACTGGGGCGTGTGGGGAGCGGCTCTTGCCACGGGCCTCGCACAGGTGACGAGTACCTCTATCTTTCTGTTGTATTTTCTGAAAAAATCACGTCACCTGCATTTTAGAAAGTTCCGGTTCCGGTTTTCCATCTATAAAAAACTTCTGCCGCTGGGAATCGGGGAAGGGATTTCCGACTTTTCCAGCGGCATCGTGGTTTTTCTTTTTAACCAGGTCATTCTCTCTGCAATAGGGGAGTTTGCCCTTGTCAGTTATACGGTCATTTCCTATTTAAATACTCTTGTGCTGATGACTATGACAGGAACCAGCCAGGGCATCCAGCCGCTTTTGGGCTTTCATCACGGACGGGGAGAAAACGGCGTCTGCCGCTCTCTGCTAAAATACGGGATTTGTACCGCGCTGATCTGCGGCGTCGCCGCATTCACCGTTATTTCGGCGGCTGCGCCGGGAATCGCCAGCTTCTTTATTAATAAAAACCGGGATTCAAACCTTTATACCTATACGGTCCGGGCAATGCGGATGTACTCGCCCGCATTCCTCCTCATCGGCTTCAATGTCGTCGCCGCCGGTTTTTTTGCGGCTGTCGAGCGGCCGGTCTTCGCCATGACCATCTCACTGGGCAGGGGATTAGTCCTGATTACGGTCTGCCTTGTGCTTCTTCCATGGCTTGTGGGGGAAACCGGCGTCTGGCTGGCGGCCGCTGTCTCGGAGGGAGTCTGTCTTCTGGTCACACTGCTGCTGGCGGCAAAGTATAAGAAAAAGGCCGTGCCGGGGTGCGGACTGGCGGCGGTTCCGTGAAACAACGGAAAGCACGCTTCGCGAACTTTTCATTGCCACTCATTAAAGGCTACCGGGCCAAATATTCCCGGTTGACCACATGCTCCAAGAGGTTTCCGGCAGCAAAATCCATGATATCCTTTACGAGCATGGGAATAATCATATCACCGATATCCGCGGTTCCACCTCCTATATGGGGTGTTACTATGATATCGGGAAGTGTGAGAAGTTCGTCTTCCGCCTCCAGCGGTTCATTTTCCACTCCATCCAGTCCGGCGCCCGAAAGTTTTCCGGATTTTACGGCCTCGGCCAGGGCATGATCATCAACAAGTCCTCCGCGGGCCGTATTAATGAGAATCGCTCCGTTTTTCATCCGGGACAGCTCCTCTGCGCCGATCAGGTGATGTGTCTCTTCGGTCAGAGGAATGTGAAGAGAAACGATATCGGAGGTCTCCAACAAAGTTTTAAAGTCTGTGTAGTGCATTCCATACGTCTTCTCCTGTTCGTATGTCAGACGGAATGCATCGTAATATAGGACTTTTGCACCGAAGGCCTGTACCCCGGCCGCCGTCCGGCGGCCGATATTACCGGCTCCCACAATTCCCACGGTCTTGTGGTTCAGGCAGAAAGAACTGTTCAGAAAAGTGTTCTTGCTCCACACCCCATTTTTTAAACTCTCCGTATGGCATAGAAGTTTTCTTCCTACTGCCATCATCAGCATCACAGCCAGCTCCGAGACGGCCGGCGCATTTGCCCCGGGAGTATTGGTGACCACTATCCCTCTTTCTCCCGCTGCCTCAATATCGACCGAATCAAAGCCGGCTCCCCAGCGGAGAATCATCTTCAAATTCCTGTTTTTTTCTATTACATCCCGCGGAGCTTTAAAAATACGTAATATCATAATTTCCGCATCCGTCATAGCTTCATAAGCTTCCGCCGTATCCACCGGTATTAATATAAAATCTTTTTCCGGAAGAAGTTTTCTGAGTTTTTCAAAGGTATGTTCAGGGTAATTACCCGCTAATACTACTCTTGTCATTTCCTGTCACCCCATTCCATTATTTCATTTGATCCGCTGTCTCTTTAATTAGAGCTTCGGAAGGGCTTTTACGGTCAATTGCGGACACCTCGGTAATCAGTTTAAACAAATTCACCTGTTTTTCCGCTGCCGTCTTTTTAAAGGTTTTTACAAAGCTGGAATGACAGCCGGAAAGGCCCAGCGTCAAGTCGAGCGGCGTCACCGGATTATGGTAATGAAAGTCCTTCATGGCCGGCTGAAGGCGGTTTTCGATAAAATCCAGCATTCCGTATAAGTCGATCTCCTTCATCTCACCGAACCGATGCATCAGGGCAACACAGATTTCCGTCGCCAGATTTCCTGCACTTCTTGCCATTCCCATCAGACCGCAGTCCAGAATATCGGCTCCGTTCTGATAGGCCGCCAGGGCATTGGCTGCGGACAGACCAAGATTGTTATGGCAGTGGAAGGCAACCGGAATAGATACCGCATTATGGAGTTTTTCCGTATAGGCCGCAACCTGGTCCGGCAGCATGGTTCCCGCCGAATCCATAATCGTAATCTGATCAAGACCTGCATCTTCCAGCATTTTCCCCTCTTCAGCCAATTCTTCCGGCGTTAGCAGATAGGCTTTCATTGCCGAATAGTACGCTTTTACCCCTCTTTTTTTAATTGCGGTGAGAGCTTCCAGTGCGATGGCGCCGTCACCGGCATCTGCCCCTACCCTCAGAAAGCCGAGGCCATAGTCTTTTGCCAGATCAATGTATTTTTTTCGGTATCGTTTTGCATTCAGAAACATTCCAAGCTCCGCCCCCCGGCCCATATACTTCTTGGCAATCTCCAGATATTCCGTGTCCGTGAGGGCCTCGGTAAATCCGGCCACCTCGTAGGCCCCAATACCGCCAGCATTGCCAAATTCAATAATTGGTACACCACAGGCCGTCAGGCCGTCCAACACCATATCCGTAATTTCTGCTGAAAATCCTTTCCCAACCACATTAGCCCCATCCCGGAGCGTACAGTCCATCAATATCACTTTACCCATTTTATTTCCCTCATTTCTTCAAATTTTCATAACGGAATTTTAATTTGTTATTTCTTTAAACCATGCTATTCTTTGTTTAACAATTACATTTTCTATTTAAATGTCTATTTCACAATACAAATGTTGTTACTGGAGGATGCAGAATGAACATTAAGAGTATCGAATATTTTTTGCGGACCGTAGAGGAAATGAATATCACAAAAGCGGCAGACCGCCTTTTCATCAGTCAGCAGGCCCTGAGCAGCCATATAAGACGCCTCGAAGATGAGTATCATGTCCGGCTTTTTGAACGGAAGCCCTGCCTTCATCTCACACCGGAAGGAGAAGAGATGGCTTTTTACGGAAGACAGCTTTTGGAGGCAGAATCCAAGATGCGGGCGGCTTTTTCCGACATCAGCCAGGACTGCCGCGCTACTTTAAAGGTCGGCATCTCCCGCCTGAGAGGAAACGTCTTTTTCCCTCTGATCTGGAAATTCTATCATCCCTCGCATCCCAATATTTCCATTGAACTGGTAGACGGTAACAGCAAAAAACTGGATGAACTCCTTCAGGCCGGTAAAATTGATCTCTATGTGGGCATCGATATCCCTTCCAGCCCGAACCAGCAGCGCATTGAACTGGCTACAGAAAAAATTCAGTGCTGTTTTACTGAAAAACTTTTAAGACAATACTATCCCGACACCTGTGATGAACTCATGACCGGTTTTCATCATGGAGTGGATCTGACGAAAATTATCCGCCTGCCTTTTCTCACGCTCCGCCCCGGCAACCGCCTGAGAAAGGGAGTGGACCAGTTCTTTTCCCATTTTTCAAAGCCTCATCTTATGCTGGAATGCGATCAACAGGGATTAATATATGAGATGTCGAAAAATGGGGATGGGGCCGGACTGCTGTCTCCCGTCATTTTTTATCAGCATATGCATGACAGCCGGGATGACAGCGATCCTTTTCATATTTTTCCAATCCTCAATGATATTTCATACAACACTTTGTATATGGTATATCGCAGCGATTACCATCTACCACAATATGCTATGGACTTTATCGGCGATGCCAGCATGGTTTTCCGCAGCTATTCCCGTTCCATAGACCGGCACTTTACAAAGTAGGTCAGGCGCTCTTTCAGTCACCCGATTTCCACTGAAATACATAGCTCATGATAAAGGCTACGATTGCAGTCACTGAACACATAATACATACTGGAGCCTCCAGGTTCGCCTCTGCCCAGACAGTCAGGCTGCCGTTTGCAGTCATAACTGCTGCCGCTTCCAGCACAACATATGCCGCGGCGAGGGCAAGGGCGGTGCACAGGCACGCTATAAAAATACCGTTCAATATTTTTTTCATTTCTAAATTACCCTCCTATTATCGGCAATATTCCCATGGCAACGAGCACTCCCACAAGGACGACCGGTATGACATAGTGGAATATCAAAGGCTTGAACATCACACTCACATCCTCCACACCGGCAATACTGCTGGATACGAAAATGGGCGAGGACATAGGCGGTGAAGCTCCCTCTGTGGAAGCAAAAATCAGGAATGCTACAATTGCAGTCACCGGGGATACCCCTACCGCCACCATAGCAGAATAAGCAACAGGGCCAAGACTGACCGTTGTGGATGTTGCATTAAGCGGTCCGGCTACCAGGGCAACAACAAAGCCGATAATTAAAATCATAATTACTTTTGGTAATTCCATGGCCGAAAGGAGAGTCGTCAAATCGTCCCCGAAGCCGGTTGCCGTGAGGGCATTGCTGCCCGCCATCGCAAACAGTGACACCGCGCCGCAAGAACAGCAGGTCTTTGCGGTGGAACCGAGAAGTTTACCAAATCCCTCTGCCGTTTTCGGAAGGAGCTTGCGCCCCTCTATCAGACAGATGAACATAATCAGCACCGGTACCCAGATAATGATATTCATGGCGCTGACACCATCTTCGCCAAATGTGGCTTTCTTCTCCAGCATCTTTCCTACCGGGCCGGTAATCACAACCAGTGGAATAATGATGCCTAAAAACATAGTCAGGGAAGTCCCCCCCGCCTTAAGCGCCCTGCCCAGACCTACTATGTGTTCTGCGGACACTGCCGGGATATGGTGACGGCCTACATAATAACGGGTCAGAAGAAGACGGTAAACCAGGGTCCACAGGCCTCCGCACATCAGGGCCAGGTAGAGATCACCTGCTTCCACCGTTCCGGCTACTACCGGCAGCCCCAGCATCAGAAACATAGAGGAGGACGGTGGAATGCAGATTCCCAATCCTGCATTTCCTGTATTCATCGTAGCCGCCACACTTTTCGGCCATCCGGATTCCGTCATCCAGGGGATTGTGATAGAACCCACCGTTGCAGCATTGGCACTGCTGGCGCCGGATACCATCCCGAACATTGCGCTGGCACAAGCCGATACATAGGCAGGGCCTCCCCGGAACCGCCCCAGAATTGAATTTAAAATATTGACAAGTCTTGTGATAATTCCGGTCTGCATCATAATAGACGCCATTACCGTAAATAAAATGATTGCCGCCATAACATCCTGTTTCAGTGCCTTGTTTAAACTGGTCATAAAGGTCTGAGGGATTTGCGTAACTCCGTTAAAGGCACAGACAATAATAAGTCCCAGAAGCATGGCCTCCGCAATACTCCGCTTCAGCAGCAGATACCAGACCATAACAAATATGATGTAAACAACAAAAGCGATAATGCCAATACCGATTTCCAATCTACTCTCCACTCCTTCCATTCATTGCAGGATTATCTAATAACCAGACAGCGCTTATTCATAATTATGTAAAAATCCCGTACACGTTTGATAGGCTTATCATATCATTGCCATCCGTCAGTGTCTAACAGGATAATTTTCTCAAATCCACAACATAAATTTTGTGGCAAAAAAGAGGCAGCACATAAAAGACGGTGAAAGGCACACAAGGTACGCTTTTCACCGTCTTTCTTATATAAATCTTTATGCCAGAAAGTTCATGAACGTAGTGAGCAGAAGCCCGTTAACCACGTCGATAATTACGGAACCCACTCCCGGGACTACGAAGAATGCCGTATCCGAGGGGCCCCATCGTTTTGTAAATGCCTGCATGTTGGACACTCCGTTGGGCATAGCGCCAAGGCCGAAGCCGCAGCATCCCGTTACCATCACGGCGGCATCGTAATCCCTGCCCAGGATATAGTAACCGGCAAATACCATAAACAGTGCGATAAACGCCACCTGGGTTGCCAGGGTCACAATCATCGGAAGTGCCAGAGCAGCCAACTGCCAGAGTTTTAAGGACATCAGCGCCATTGATACAAATATGGTAAGGCTGATATTGCCGATACAGTCAATCTCCGCAAGGGGCGTTTCAAATTTACCCGTATAAGCGCTGATATTGCGGAGCACGACTCCCATCAGCATACCGCCCACATAGGATGGAAAGGTAATGCCTACCATTTTAAGCAGGATATAAATAATTGTACCGATTCCCATTGATATGACAATCTGATTCGTGGCATGAAACATATTTTCGGCGCTTAACGGTGCCTCCTGTTTTGTCTCCGCCGCTACACTACTCTGTTCCCCTTTCCGGGCCGACGCAACGGCCTCCAGACGGTGCTTTTTCACAAGGATATTGCCCACCGGCCCTCCAATTAAACCGCCTGACACAAGCCCGGAGGTTGCGGCCGCCATACCTACCGTCATCGCTCCGTCACAGCCGTAAAGCTCTTCAAACAGCGGTGCAAAGGAACCGGCGGTTCCATGTCCGCCCGTCATAGCGGCGGAACCTGTACACAGTCCCAACAGCGGGTGAAGCCCGAACAGCTTCGCATATCCGACGCCGATGATATTCTGGAATATCACGAGCAGGAAAACGATGATTGTAAATTGGACCCCCCTTTTTCCATACTTTTTCAACACCTTTAGGTCACACGTAAAGCCGACCGCAGTGAAAAATACGGTCATAAAAACATTTTGCAGTGTTGTATCCAGCTCAAGGACACAGACTCCCGAACTATATCCCGCCAGCATCAGAAGTGAAAAAATAATGCCGCCGACCACTGGATCGGGAATGCACAGCCGCTCCAGGCATTTAACATATTTTTTTACAAATCTTCCTATAAAAAGGACAACTACCGCGACCGCCAGTGTTTGAATGATATCCAGTTCAATTACCATAAAAATTTCCCCCTACCCCATTTTCATCTGTGCCGATTTTCGTTAATCAGCGTTCATAAATCCCCTCGTTCAAATAATTTAAAAGTTCTGTCCTGGACATATGATCAATTCCAAGATATGCAAGATTATACCTGCTTGTCTCAAAGAAATTCTTCTTGTGCATCGCGCCCGCCAGGATAATCATCGAATCGATCACCGGGGTCGGCACACCGTATTGGACTCCCAAATCATGGTAAATCTTGCAGCCGACCGGCACATCCTCTGTCAGATACCTGTGATTGATGCTGTTAGGTCCTGTATTTCCTTCGTCGGAAGGTTTATCTAACGGAAATACGACATTATCTTTCCCATCTTTATCAAGTCCCATGTATTCCTGTGTCAGTACGCTGCGACGTGAAAAGAAGGACTCATACGCATATTCCGGCGTCCCGACTCCAATGGCCTTTGCCAGCGCTTTCTCCTCCTCAAAAAACTGGTACTGTACCTCGCAGATGGATGGACACAGTCCGTGGCAGTACATGGAATAACTGTTCTTATCATATCCGCCAAAGATAACACCCCAGTTTTCCATCGTCGATACGCCCAGAACCGTTGCCGGAACATGGATAACGGGATTGATATTGGCGAATCCGGTATCCAGTACGGTAACGCCGGCCTCCGGTCCGTTGCCGTACGTCACGGCATCAATACAGGGCAGGTACCTGGATGATTCCATAAAAGCGTCGATATCTGACATGGGCAGAGAAGCTCCGCGCAGTGTAATCGCACGGTACTTTACGCCCACATGCGGAAAAACAAATTTGCCGACCGTCTCGATACGTGTCCCGTAGGGGGCAGAGGACCATCCACCAATAATCACCTTCTTTGTGCAGCCCATCTCACGCATTAGCCGCCGCAGTATCAAGGTGCCGTAATTGTCGGTGAATATATGTACCACCTGGCCGTCCTCGAGAAGAGGAACGAGTTCACGGAAAAACGGCTCATGGGCAAAGGCCGGAACCGCGACCACAATCAGGCCGGCTCCCTTTACAACCGTCTTCATATCGCTGCTCACCAGATCCAGATAAGCTCTTCCCGAACGCTCGAAGCAGTACAGGTTGCGCTGCACGCCATCCAGCAAAATTCCCGTTTTGTCCAGGTTTGCCAGCGTGTTTTCGGCAAACGGCATCATGTCGAAGAGGCGGACCTCCCGCCCAGCCAGCTTCATGTCGGCTGCACATGTCTTGCCTACGGCTCCGCCGCCCAAAACGGCAATCGGCATATCCTTTAAATACTCCATGTCTCCCATCATCTTAAATACCCTCCTGAGTTCTAAATAGTAGTTCTAAAAAGTGTATAAACTGTAATCTGTTTACACGCTAATTCTAATATGGTAGTATATATTTGTCCAACGATGGTTTTTGATGTTAATTATCAAATAATTTGATATAGGAGTCTTATGAATATACGAGTCTTACAGACCTTTATCCGGGTGGTTGAGCTGAAAAGCTTTACAAGAGCCGCCTGTGAACTGAATTATGTGCAGTCCACCGTAACTATGCAAATCCAGCAACTGGAAAAGGAGCTGGGGTTTCCTCTCTTTGACCGAATCGGTAAAAAGATATCCCTGACTGCCTACGGTGAAAACTTTTATGCCTATGCCAATAACATCCTGCAGACGATGATGCAGGTCAATAATCTGGGAAAAAAGCCGGAAGAAATGAACGGCAGCCTGCGGATCGGAATCCTGGAATCCCTGCTTTCCGCCGCTACGCTTCATATTTTTCCGCGCTTTCAAGAACGCTATAAGAATATCGAAATTCAATTAAAAATAGGGCAGTTGTCCGATCTCCGGACTCTGCTTAAACAGGGACAGCTGGATATGATTTACATTTCCGGGGAGCTTAATACGGATCCCGATCTGCACTGCGGTTATAAACGGAAGGAAAACCTGGTTTTTGTCACGGCTCCCGATCACGAACTGGCCCAAAAAACCGGCGTCACTCTGGAAGAACTGCTGGCCTATCCCTTTGTCGTGACCGAACTGTCGGGCACCTGTTACGGAAAACTGAGCCGTCTGGCCTTTTCACACGGCCTGATGCTAAAACACACGTTGATCGTGGACAGCACGGCCGCAATCGGGGAACTGATCGGCACGGGAATCGGAGCTGCCTTCCTGCCCGAGTATTCGGTGATGGAAATGCTCCAGCAGAACCGCCTGGCGAAAGTGAACGCGGATGTCCCGCCACAAACCTATTACAGCCAGGTGCTTTACTGCCGGGATAAATGGCTCCCTCCCTTTATGGAGGAATGGATTACCCTGATCAGGGAGTTCCGTCCCGAACGTTTGGAGGTATAACAAAGGAATAGCGAATCCTACTCGCGGGATTCTTGCGCTACCGCACGATTGCTCCAGCAACTGTTTACCTCTGCGCGGTATGTGCACCGTCGCGGAGCGTTTTTTGATTCATAGAACGTAATTTTCGATAAAAAAAAGAGAAGCCCACACACCGGGTATGAACCGGAGCGAAGCTTCTCTCTTTTTTGATGAGGGCTGGACCTCATCTCAACGTAAACAAATATTAGAAATCAATCCTGCGTCCTTCTTCAGCGGACTGATAAGCGGCATAAACAACTTTCATCGTCTCATAAGCCAGTGCAAAATCGGAGGATGGAGTCTTATCGTAAGCAATGGTCTCCACGAAATCCTGCAGCTCTCCCATGTAACCGCGGATAATCTCATCGGATACAAATGCCTTGTTCCATCCGAGTTTTGCCGGGAGCATCTCGGAGATGGTTACGTCCTCCAGGCCGTCCTCATCCAGGAAATAGGTGTTCAGGATGTCGGTAGGAGTGATGTTGCACATCAGGGCATTGTCATTGCTGTATACTTCTATGTAGTTCTTGGTACCGCCGAGCACGGTGTCGCTGGCGATTGTCATGCACTTTGTCCCGTCGGAGAATGTAACGGTTACGGTGCCGAAATCCTCAACGTCCTCGGGACGTGCGGAGATATGGCGGTGTTCATCTTCCGTCAGGCATGCGGTAGCAACGCCGCAGTCCGCCGTTACGCTCTTAACAGTGATCTTCTCGCCGCGCGCCCCGGCCTCCTGCTGTTTTAACCACAGCATACCGGACAGCGGATGGCAGCCCGTACGGATTAATGTGCCGCCGCCTGTTCCGTTCCATTTGCCGGCAAGCGGGGAACTGGAACCTTTCAGGCTCTCCTCCCCCTTCATGAAAAGCACTTTGCTCTTCTTGGCGCGCAGAATCTCTGCCGCTTTCTGTACCGGAGTTGCATATACGAAGTTCTCCGCATAGAGAAACTTTTTACCGCATTCGTCCACGACCTTTTTTAGCTCGTCCATTGTTTTCATAACTTCCTCAAACATTTTGAACTTTGGTGTATTCTTACCTACGTTTTCTTCACCGCGCTCTCCAAAATATCCGGTCAGAGGTTTTTCGCAGATGACATGCTTACCGGCCTTTAAAGCCTGGATAGCCATGGAGCAGTGAAGGAATGGAGGCGTCACAATATCGATCACATCGATCTCGGGATCCTTTAACATCTCCTCGTAGCTGGTGACTGCCTGCTCATAGCCGTAGCGCTCTTTCACCTTTTCAGCCAGTTCCAGTTTCACGTCGCAGATGGTTTTCAGGCGTACCGGGACGCCGCTTACTTTCTCATATCCGTTGCCGTGCAGGTACGCAGCATAACCTGCCCCTATTGTTCCGATTACAACCGGCTTTACATTCTTTGTCATCTTTACCTCTCCTTTTGCTTTTAATTACTTTGTTCATATCAAGCACTGTTTTATAGTAGTATCATACCGAATAATGAGTAAAATATCCAATTGAACGTTTTCACCAACCCATCTGTTTTATTCATAGATTGGTCAACACTTTAGCGCATTAATTTTTAATAGTTTAACGCAAAAAACTCTTGACTTAAATCGGATCTGCATTTATACTGTAACCAACATTTAACAGAACCCTTTGTTTTAATTTATTTAGGAGAAAATTGCCATGTCAGAAACCGTAAAAATCAGAAATGTCGTATTCGGAGAAGGAATCCCGAAAATCTGTATCCCGCTTACGGATACAAACTTTGAAGAACTGAAAGAATCCGTTGAAAAAATGAAAAGCGCTCCCTTTGACCTTGTTGAATGGCGTGCCGATTTTTATAAAGATATTGAAGATTATGAATTCCGATTTAAGGCCATGACATATCTCCGCGAACAGTTAGGTGACGCTCCAATCCTCTTTACCATCAGAACGAGTGTGGAAGGAGGCAAGCTGGAGATTTCCACCGAGGACTACATAGGCGTTCTCACTTCCGCGGCCCGCAGCGGCCTTGTGGATCTGATCGACGTGGAACTGTCCAGAGGCGACGATACGATGGCCGTCATCCGGGATGCCGCCCATGAATCCGGGGCAAAGATTGTAGGCTCCCTTCATGACTTCTCTTCCACGCCTTCTAAAGACAGGATTGTGCACCATCTCTGCCAGATGCAGCAGCTTGGCGCAGACATTGTTAAATTTGCAGTTACACCGCAGAGCGCAAGGGATGTCCTGACTCTGCTCGACGCCACCCTGACCATGCACGAGGAGCACAAAGAGACTCCGGTCGTCACCATGTCCATGGGCGGACAGGGCGCGGTAAGCCGTGTGTGCGGCAGCGTCTTCGGCTCCTGCATCACCTTCGGAACCGCTGGTAAATCATCGGCTCCGGGACAGCTTCCGGCCGACCTTCTTTCTACCTTCATCCACCATATGTAGGCAGGAGCCAAAACAGGTTCCCGGTCAGCAGCCAAAGTCGTGAATAAAGTATGTATAAGGAAAAACCGAAAATTTTATATGAATCATTTCGATTAATTATCAACAACGAAAAGCACGCTTCGCGGACTTTTCATTGCCACTCAATAAAAAAACAGAGCGCTCCGTTACCGGCATCCGGTAAGGCAAAGCGCTCTGTTTTTTATTTATGCTTTAAGAAGCTTTGTCAAGTCTTCAACCGAAGCGTCCATTCTCACCGATACCTCCTCCATCGTCATGCCGGAAGCGAGAAAACGGTTAATTACCATTTTCATATCCTCGCCCACTTCAATTATATGGCCGTCCAAATCATAGAATCTGACGACGCGCTGGCCCCAGCCGTGCTCAACCACTTCTCCCAGATATTCAATGTCAGGATACGCTTTAAGTTTCTCCATAAAGCCGTCAAAGTCCGTTTCTTCAAAGCAGATTTCCATATTATTGGAATTCTTCATCACTTTCTCTTTCGGCAGATTCACAAGCCAGTCAAAATCCTGCTGAAGGGCTAAACCGCAGGTAAACGAAATATTGATGCCATAATCCTGATAAACCTCCAGTCCGAATAAATCTTCGTAAAACTTCCTCGCGGCGTTGACATCCGCCACCGATATGACGATACAGGTATGCTTCATGTGAGTTTTCCTTTCAAAATCCTCTTTTTTTCAGGGTCTCCCCGCGGTGCGGCGCGGATTGTTCTGTTTTTGTTAAAGTATATTGCAGTTTCCAGTATCTGTCAATTATGGCGGCACGATATCTCCCCGCCGGAGTGCCGTTAATAACAACAACGAAAACAGGCTGCAGAGCTGTCCGCTGCTCTGCAACCTGTCTTTGTTGTTAACGGCCTGAAACACGTGAGGGGGTGCTCCAGTCCGTACGCCCTGCCCTTTCCAGGTGGGAAGGCGTTTTTATTCATTCACGATCTGAGTCTTAATGCTTTACTATCACTTTTCACTATCAATCTTATTTTACTGCAGACTCCTGTTTTCCAGGCTCTTATTCTTCGTCCATACCCGGTTTGAAGAAGTCACCGAACAGTTCTTCATTGGACGGCATATCTTCCGGAAGAGGACGTGCTACCCATGTCGTGTTCATGTAGTGCTTTAATGCGATGTTCTCGGAAACAATGTTTCCTCCCCATGTTCCGCAGCCCATGGATGATGTCGGAGGCATTCCGTTTGTGGAGGAACCGGAGTTACCTCTGTTGTTTGGCTGGCGTACCATGATACGGGATACAGGAGCTGCCATTCCAAGTCTGTGGATGTGCTCGTCGTCGAAGGAGTAGATACCACAGGAATGGCCCTTTCCGCCTACGTTGAAGATGGCCTGCATCATGGTCAGGGCATTCTCAAACTCTCCCTCATACTTGAAGAGGCTTAACAGGGTGGTCAGTTTCTCGCTGGAGAAGAAGAACTCTTTTCCAATCTCATTGATTCCGCCGCCTGTTACTGCGATGAACTTGCGGTCTTCCGGAATCTCGAATCCGGCGATCATAGCCAGCTTCTGTGGGCTGATGGCTACGGTCTGCGGCAGACGGTGGCCTGTCTCATCCCACATAACCTTCTTAAGCATCTCTGCCTCTTCCTCGTTGGCAAGGTATGCGCCCTCTTCTACCAGAGCTTTTACGAAGTCATCATAAATGGACTCATGGATAACCAGGTTTCCGTCGCAGGAGCAGCCTGAACCGAAGTCGGATGTCTTGGAAATACGTGTGTTGCTGGCTGCCTCTTTCTGACGCTCCGGTGTGTTGCAGGTATCATCGATGATGACGGTTGCGTTTCCTGCACCTGAACCGTATGCAGGAACACCTGCGGAGTAAGCGGATTTAACCATTGGGCGGCCGCCTGTTGCGATGATCAGGTCTGCGCGTTTCATCAGCTCGTTGGTCAGGGAGATGGACGGCTCTTTGATACCCTGGATGATGTCGGCCGGCGCGCCTTCGCGTACAAGCACTTCACGGATGATATCGATACACTTGTTGGTTACGTTTTTAGCACGTGGATGCGGGGAGCAGATGATTACGTCTCTTGCCTTGATCGCGTAGATAATCTGTCCGGCCGGTGTTAAACATGGGTTTGTGGTTGGAACCAGGGAAGCGATAACGCCGACTGGTTTTGCATATTTCACAAGGCCTTTTTCTTTATTCTCCTCGATGATGCCGACGCTCTTAGCGCGGAGGCAGTCTCTCAGGATGAGTTTGATTTTGTTGCGTTTGTTTCTCTTTGTGACTTTGTCGCCGAGGGATGTCTCATCAACAGCCTCGTCACAGATTGGCGCCCATACTTTCATATCGCATACGGCGGCTGCGACAGCCTGGCAGAGGCGGTCAACGCGCTCCTGGTCATATGTAGCGATAATGTCGGCTGCAACGCGTGCGCGTGCTACCATTTCTTCGATCATCTGGATCTGCTCTGGGGTTACTTCTTTTGCCATAACAAAAATCTCCTTTACACTATATTGTTTTTTCTCGCGGAAACAGTGAGTCTGCCGGCCATGTCTGCATGGCCAACCGGCGGCTGCCCGCGGGGTCAAATGCTCCGTAATTTGCTGCGGGATATTTGACCTTTTACCTCGTCCTTACGGTAATTTCAGTATATATGCCGTGGCCTCAAAAGTCTAATACCGGAATTCTCTCATGTTCATAGAGAATTTCTATAATGCGCAAAATACCTTGTAAAACAAGGATTTTCAGCCTTTCCAGACGGCTGTGTCCTTATAAAATTCCCTGTTTCCGACACTGACCCCTGCTACTGAAATGTGAAAACGCCATTCCTTTCACGGCTGCTGGGCAATCTCTCCTGAAAGAAGGCCGGCTGCCGGCATAAAAATTCCAGATGACAAATAGAGGGGAATGGGATATAGTACAGGAAGTACGAACAGTTTCTATTGAAAAAGTCAGATACGAGGTGCGGTATGGAGATAGATTTAAATTACAACAGTTCGACTCCCCTGTATATGCAGATAACTCTGATAATCAAAGACAAAATTTTGAGCGGAGAGCTTCCGGAAAACTTTAAGCTTCTCTCGGAACGGCGGCTGGCCGGGCGCCTCGGCGTACACCGGAATACGGTAGTCAGGGCCTATGAAACCCTGATTGCGGAGGGTTTGGTGATTTCGTCGAGGCAGACACCCTGCGGCTATTTTGTTGCCCCCAGGCCGGATACATCCGACAGGGCAAAAAAGCTGCCTTCCATGTTCTCTTCCACCGATAAGAACTTCAACTATCATTTTACAAGTGCCCAGATCCGCTTTGAGGAAATGTACCACTCTTCCTATAATGACGATAAAATTTCATTTGCAGCACTGCTTGTGAATAAGGAAGCGCTGCCCATGGAATTTTTGAAACAGCTGATGCAGGAAATCATCGACGGGGACATGACGGAACCGTTCTGGTTCTGCCCGCCCCAGGGAACAGAAAGACTGCGGAATAATTTATCGGAAATGCTGTTCACCAGAAATATCTACGTAAAGCCGCGTAATATCCAGATTGTTGGGGAAACCTTTGAGGCAATCAACAATATTGCCTTTATGTATCTGGAAAAAGGAGACTGCGTAATCCTGGAGGAACCGGCGGATCCAACCGTTGTGAATATTTTCCTCCACGTGGGCGCCAGGCTTTTGTTTGTCCCCGTCGAGGAGGACGGCATTCAAATTGACAGACTGGAGACGCTTGTACGGCAGTACAGGCCCAAGCTGATTTATACCATGCCCAATTGCCATACTCCAACCGGATGTACGATGGGGATTGAGAAACGGAAACGCCTTTTATCCTGTGCCAGAGATTATAATATTCCGGTTCTCGAGGATGATTCCCTGTATGACTTTTACTACAGCGAAAAAAGACTGCCCAGCCTTTTTTCAATGGATCAAAACAATTCCGTTATCTATCTGGATACGGCCGGCCTGTCCTTCTATCCCGGGGTGAGGCTCGCATATCTGGCGGCGCCGGACAGTGTAATCGGAATGTACCACCGGATCGTGAATAAGGATCAGCTTTTTCTGAACAGCTTAGGGCAGTATCTTTGGGCAAGGTTTATCGAGAGGGGGTTTTATGAACGTCATGTGCAGTTCCTCAGGGAGTTTTACAGGCAGAAGCGGGATCGGATGTGCAGCTGCCTGTCCAGAATCCCGAATCTTTCCTTTTCCGTGCCGGAACGCGGGCTGTGTGTCTGGGTAAAGATAGAAAAGTGCCTGAATGACATGAGACTGACCGCCGTCTGCGAGCGGACAGGACTTTTAATCACTCCCGGAAGCATCTATTTCCCTGAAGGGCAGAAGGGAGAAAATTACCTGCGGCTCTCCTTTTCTTCCGCGTCGGATGAGCAGATCGAGGAAGGGATACAGCTTCTTAAAAAGGGGATGGAACTCAGCAGGCTGGAAGCTGACTAAGAATGGTACATACGAAAATTTAAATCTGGCCCCCGTTTTTTTGTGGAACTATCAGGCAGACGCTTGTTTTTACTAACTGGCGTCTGCCTGATTTGTGCCCAAATGGCCCTAAAAACGGTTTTGGACTGGAACTTGGCACTCCTGATTTTTTTGATAGAATTTATGAAAAAAGAAGGAGGAACGTTTTATGGAAGAAGGTTCTAAACTGAAGAAAAATCTTGTTACGCTGATTGTATTGACGATGTCGGGCTCATTTATCTATACGCTGCCCTATTTCCGTTCGTTTTACTATGACGCGTTCATGGAAACCTTTGGTTTAACAAATGCACAAATGGGGTACTGCAGCGCCTGTTTCGGGGGAATCGGCGCCATATCTTACCTGTTCGGAGGGCTGATCGCGGATGCCTTTCCGGTAAAGCGGCTGATACCGCTTTCGATGATCCTGACCGGCGCATTGGGTTTCGCCCTGCTGCTCTCCCCGCCGCCGGCTGCCGTCATACTGATTCACGGCATCTGGGGCATTACGTCACTTATGATGTTCTGGCCCGCATTAATGAAGGGGATCCGGGCTCTTGCCGCATCGAATGAGCAGGGGAAAGCCTTCGGCATCTTTGAGGGCGGCCGGGGCATCTTTAACGCCGGTTACATGACAATCGCCGCCGTAATCTTTGGCAGGATGCTGGCAGTCAGCAGCGAAAGTATGGGGGTCCGTTGGATTATTGTATTTTATGCAGGTGTGACGACCATCCTGGGATTCGTGGTTTCCTGGCTGCTGCGCGACTTAAAAGAAGAAAATTCAGGGGCACGGGAGGGATTTCAACTGAAGCTGATTGGAAAGGCGGCTAAAATCCCTGAGGTCTGGCTGATGATCGGCATCATCTATGCGACACTCACCGTCAGCCAGGGATACTATTACTTTTCGCCGTATGTGACGAAGGTGTTTACCGTCGGCGCCCTCGCCGGGGTAGTTCTGACCTCTGCCTCCCAGTATATCAGGCCTTTTGCCTCCATGGCGGCAGGAATTCTCGGAGACAGGATTAACAACTCAAAGACTATGCTGATAGGCCAGATCGGGCTGTTGATCGGAGTGGCCATTATCCTGTTTACCCGTCCCGCAGCCGGAATCGTGCCGGTTCTGTGTGCGTATTTAATCGTTTTCGTCAGCATGTATACCTGTGTCAGCATGCAGTTTGCGATTATGGAAGAATTTGACTGTCCCGCCGAGTGGGAGGGAGCCGCTATCGGACTGATATGCTGTCTCGGGTATATGCCGGAAGTGACAAATCATCTGATCGCCGGGCAGCTTCTGGATCATTTTCCGGCAGCCGCTGGATACAGGATGTTCTTTACCTATATGCTGGCGGTCACAGTCATCGGGATCGCCCTGACTCTGATATGGCTGAAACGGACAAAAGTAAAGCGAAGACTGATTTTGGAACAGAACAGGAAAGGCAGGGAACATAATGAATAACGTACTAAATCATGAGCTTCCATTTGAACGGTATTTTGAGGAAATATGCCGCTATCCCCACGGTTCGTTCCAGGAGAAAGTGTTGAGCGACCACCTGGCGGAATTTGCCGTGGAGCACCATTTACAATATAGACAGGATGAATGGGGAAATATTATTATTTATAAAAATGGAACCCATGGGCTTGAAGGCCGGCCGCCGCTGATCCTTCAGTCACATATTGACATGGTGTGCGAAAAGCAGCCTGGTTGTGAGCACAATTTTGAGACAGATCCCCTTGATATTTATGTGGAGGATGGTTGGATCCGGGCCCGTGGAACTACTCTGGGAGCCGATGACGGCGTTGGAGTTGCCTACATGATGGCGGTTCTTGCTGACGACAGCATCCGTCATCCTCCCCTCGAATGCCTGTTTACGGTCCTGGAGGAGCCTGGCTGTATCGGCGCCACTCACTTAAAAGCGGAGGACTTTCAGGGAATGCGCCTGCTGGGCCTGGACGAAGTGAGCGGGGATACTACGACGGTCTCTGCAGCCGGTATGAAAAGAATCGCGTTCCGGTACCGCGGCCTGCGAAAAGAAACGGAGCGGCCGTTTTATCAACTGACGGTAGGCGGCCTGTCAGGAGGCCACTCCGGGGATGACATCCATAAAGAACGGGGAAATGCCAACAAGATCGCCGCACGGTTTTTATACATGCTCCTGAAAAAAGAAGAGGGGATGCAGCTGGCCTGCATGGACGGCGGCACGGTTGATAACGCAATCCCTAACGCGTGCACGGTTGTTTTTGTCTCAGACAGGAATGAAAATGAAATATACGCGGATATTTCCGCCCTCCTGGAGGATATCAGCAGGGAACTGAAGTACAGTGACGGGGCAGTCACCGCTAAGGTGGTACGCTGTGAACCGCAGCCGGCCTTCTCCGCCAGGGACAGCAGAAATATCATCCGTTTTCTGTTTACCTGTCCCAACGGATTCCGCCACCGTGACATTCACATGGAACTGACAACCGCATCAAGCAATCTGGGGCTTATAAAAATGAGTGATGACGGCTTGGCCGTTTCGCTCCATATCAGAGGCGCCGCCCTCTCCTTTATCGATCAGATCGCTGATGAAGCTGCCATCATTGCCGAGAGCCTGGGCTGGGAAGCTGAAGCCACAGACAGCCTCCCATGCTGGGAATACCGGGAAAATTCCCCTTTGAGGGCACATCTTGAACAGGCCTATGAACGGGTTACAGGAACTGTAATGAAAGAGCACGCGGAACATGGCTGTCTGGAAGCCGGCCATTTCATTGCAATGAAACCGGGGATGGACATCGCAACCCTGGGACCGTTAATAAAGGATTACCACACCTTTCTTGAACGGGTGGAAAGAGCTTCTTTTGCAAAAATTTATGACGTACTGACTGCGCTTTTAGAGAATTTATAGAAGCTTCCCGGTCTTTTACCGGATTTGTTTTTTATAGCAGGAACGGATTTCTTCCGCGATCCCCTCTCCATCCAGCCCGTATTTTTTCAGAAGTTCTCCGGCGGGGCCGGACTCTCCGAATGTGTCACGGATGCCGATTCGGTGAACCGGGACGGGGTATTGTTCCGACAGCGCCTCGCAGACGGCGCTGCCCAGGCCGCCAATGATGGAATGTTCCTCCACCGTGACGATTCTCCCGGTTTTTTGAGCCTCCTTTAACAGCAGCTCTTCATCGATGGGTTTGATTGTGTGGATATTCACCACCTCCGCGCTGATGCCCTCTTCTGCAAGCATGTTTGCCGCATCCAGGCATGCGGGAACGCACAGGCCGGTGGTCACGATCGTCAGATCGGTTCCCTCACGCAGCACGATTCCTTTTCCCAGTTCAAACCGGTAACCGGCGTTTCCGTTAACCACCGGGACGGGAAGACGGCCGAACCGCAGGTACACCGGGCCGTCATGCTCATAGGCAGCTTTCACCGCCGCCCTTGCCTCCACATCGTCGGCAGGGCAGATGACGGTCATTCCGGGAATTGTCCTCATCAGTGCGATATCTTCATTGCACTGATGGGTCGCCCCGTCCTCACCAACGGAAATTCCGGCATGGGTGGCCGCGATCTTTACATTGAGATGGGGGTAACCCACCGAATTTCTGACCTGCTCAAAGGCGCGGCCTGCTGCGAACATGGCAAAAGAGCTGGCAAAAGGCACTTTACCCGACGCGGCAAGTCCGGCTGCAATTCCAATCATATTGCATTCCGCAATTCCGCAGTCGATGTGGCGTTCGGGAAAGGCGCTGCGGAAAATCGCAGTCTTCGTCGCCTCCGCCAGATCGGCGTCCAGCACAACCAGATCTTCATGCAGTTTTCCAAGCTCCGCCAGGGCGTTGCCGTAACTCTCCCTGGTTGCAATCTTTTTATTCTCCATCTCCACTTCCCTCCCTTTCAAGTTTTTCCCCAAGACGTTCCAGTTCCTCCATGGCGGTTTTATATTCCGCGTCATTCGGGGCCTTGCCGTGCCAGGACGTTTTATCCTCCATAAAGGAAATTCCTTTTCCTTTAATGGTTTCCGCGATAATCGCGGTCGGCTTACCGGTCACCGACCGGGCCTCCCGGAACGCGCTCCTCAGCTTTTCCATATCATTTCCGTCGTCCACACGGATGACATGGAAATGAAACGCTTCAAATTTCTTATCGAGCGGATAAGCGGAGCAGACTTCCTCGAGGGAACCGTCTATCTGAAGATTATTGTTGTCCACGATGACCACAAGGTTGTCAAGTTCCCGGAAACCGGCGAACATAGCGGCCTCCCAGACCTGCCCCTCCTGAAGCTCCCCGTCTCCCAGAAGCGCATACACCCGGTGGGATCTGCCGTCCATCTTAGCGGCCAGCGCCATCCCGACCGCCGCCGAGATTCCCTGGCCCAGGGAACCGCTTGACATATCGACGCCATTTATGTGTTTCATATCGGGATGCCCCTGGAGATAGGAGCCGGTATGGCGCAGCGTCACCAGATCCTCCTTTGGGATATATCCTCTTTCCGCCAAAGCCGCATACAGCCCCGGCGCATTATGTCCTTTGGACAGTACGAAACGATCCCTGCCCTCCCAGTCCGGCCGGGAGGGATCGATATTCATCTCCTCAAAGTAGAGATAAGTCAGGATGTCCGCAGCCGACAGGGAACCGCCCGGATGGCCGGATTTTGCGGCGTGCACGGAAGTTAAGATTCCTTTTCTGACTTCATTTGCCGTTTTTTTAAGCTTTATTAGATTCATGGAAAAACTCCTTTTTCTGAAAAGAGCCTGCTCCTTAATCCATTAACGGCAGGGCGCAGGCTCTCTTATCATAACAGTTCGTTACAGTTCAACTTATCACTTACTGTCTTCTTTAAACTTCTCAATTCCCGCATCGGTCAGAGGATGTTTCACCATCTGCATGAGGACCTTATACGGCACGGTGGCAATGTCGCCTCCCGCCTTTGCGCACTCAATAATGTGCAGCGGATGTCTTGTGGACGCGCAGATAATTTCCGTACTGATGTCCGGGTAATTGCCAAATATCTGCGTAATATCATAAATCAGGTCTGTGCCGCAGGTGGAAATGTCGTCCAGTCTGCCGAGGAAAGGAGACACATAGGATGCGCCCGCCCGGGCGGCTAAAAGAGCCTGGCTGGCGGTGAAAATGAGGGTCACATTCGTTCTGATTCCTTCTGCTGAAAGCGCTTTGACTGCCTTAAGTCCCTCCGCTGTCATCGGAATTTTGACGACCATATTCGGGTGGATTTTAGCAATCTCCCTGCCCTGTGCAATCATATCCTCCGCTTTTTCCGCGTCCGCCTTCACTTCCCCGGATACGGGACCGTCCACAATTTCCGTAATCTCCTTGATTACCTCAGAAAAGTCGCGGCCTTCCTTTGCGATCAGGGACGGGTTTGTCGTCACTCCGCAGATAATTCCCATCTCGTTTGCTTCCCTGATCTCGTCTACATTAGCCGTATCTATAAAAAATTTCATACTGTTCTCCCTTAAAAATGCTCTCTTCAGAAATCGCCTGTCTCTTTTCGGTAATCACCGCTTCTCTTTATCAGAGACCGTTCGCCGCAAGGTATTTCTTCGCCGTCTCCAGGCAGCGGCCCGCGTGTCCCAGCTTGCCTCTGGCTTCCATCTCGGCAGCGTTGGGCAGTTCGATGGCATAGTACGGGATGTTGGCGATTCCATGCAGCATTCCGGCAATATCAATCTCTCCCTCTCCGACGTACAGACGTCCGGAACGGGCTACGCCGGTCATATCGGGATGGTCTAACGGAGGGATAAAACCGGGTCCGTCACACAGATGGACAAAGCCAAACCGCTCCGCCGGTATCTCTTTCAGCATTTCCTGCGTCACACCGGCTCTGTGGGCATGGAGCGTATCCACCATAAGCTTTAAGTTAGGACGTTTCAGAATATCCATTACCTCCAAAGCTTCTTCTAGGGTCCGCACATTGGCGAATGCCATAAATTCCAGGTTCACAAGCAGATCATACTTTGCAGCCATATCGCATATCATTTCAAGCTGATGAAGAGCCGCTTCCCGATCCGGTGTCCAGACACTGGAAATCACGTATTTTGCACCCAGCTCGGCGGCTTTTTCAAAGTCCGCCTCGTAGGAGGCCACATCAAGTCCGTCTCCCACACGCGCCAGCTCAATATCCATCAGGCGCACTCCGGTACGTTCAAGAGCCGCCCTGACACTTTTAAAGATCGCTTCATTTGCCAGACGAAAGTCGGGCTCTCCCGGCATTTTCATTGAAATCGGGCGCAGGCTGACTCCCTCGTAGCCGCATCCCGCTGCGATTTCCACCTGATCGGCCGGGTGGGTACCCGGCACGGTCAGATAAGCCAAAGAAAATAAGTTTTTCATCGTTTACCTCCGTTTCATGCAATTATGCATCATGAGATTTCGAATGGCTTGGCGCAACATAACGGCCGTTCTCTTTCTTAATCAGTTTTCCTTCTTTGACAAGTGCGTTTGGTGTATAGATATCGTTGATATTCCAGCAGCCCGGTGTCGGCACTACGATGTTCTCCATTGGAGCCTCCACTAAGAACGGACGTCCCGCCTTGTTGGCTTCAATGGCCTTTTCCATGGCCGGTTTAAATTCTTCCGCAGAACTAATGCAGATGGACTCGATTCCGTAGCTCTTCGCCACATCCGCCCAGGAAATGGTGTAGCGCTCTCCGTCGGCTTTATAGAATACCGTACCGAATTTTGTTTTATAGTTGGCATTTTCAAGTCCTGCGATTGTACCGAAAGCCGAGTTATTCATAACCACCCAGGTGCAGGCGATTCCCTGCTCAACTGCCGTAGCAAGGCAGGACGGATTGATGCCGAAACCGCCGTCTCCGGTCAGATTAAGGACAATCTTGTCGGGAGCAGCAAGCTTGCCTCCCAGTACGGCCGACGGGCCGAATCCCATGGTCGCCAGACCGGATGAGTGGTGAATGGCTCCCGGACGTGTAATATCAAATTCCTGTGCAACGCCGTTCTTGTTCCAGCCTACATCGGTAAAGATCACTGCATCCTCCGGAATCACTTCCTTGACGTCCTTAAGGATTCTCTGAGGCGTCATCGGGAAACGGTTATCACTTGAAATAGCTGCGTTGGATTGTTTAAACTCTGCCTTGGCCCTGGCAATTCTGGCCCGGAGTTCCGGATTACTCCGTCCTTCCGGACAAATCTTTTTCACTTCTTCAAGGATCTGGGCAAGGCCAATCTTTAAGTCTCCCATGGCTCCGATTTCTACCGGATAGTTGCGTCCGATCTCCATCGGGTCGATGTCAATCTGTAAAAAGGTGGTCTTATCAGGGTCGAATGTGACTCCCTGATACCAGCTTGAGCTGTCGGCCTCGCCGAATCTGGTGCCGAGGCCCAGGATTACATCGGCATTCGTGGTCAGTGAGTGGGTGAATTCAAGGCCCCAGAAACCGGTCTGTCCAATCATCAGCGGGTGCAGGTCGGATAAGCAGCCCTGTCCTGCCAGTGTACGTGATACCGGAATGTCCATGAATTCAGCCAGGGCAGCCAGTTCCTCGGATGCCTGGGATAAAAGGATTCCACCGCCTGCATGGAGAACCGGATTCTTTGCCTCCACCAATTTCTTTGCGATTGCCTTTGCAGCCGCAGGATCCAGGGCAGGGCGCATGGTTACGAGATTACCCTTGTAGGTGCGCGCCCAAAGTTCCTCATCCATTTCTCTTGAGAACATATCCATCGGAACGTCCACAAGGACGGGTCCCGGACGGCCGGACTCAGCCAGGCGGAATGCCTTGTCGAGAATATCGGGAAGCGCTTCCACGTCATCCACTCTCCATGCGCGCTTTACAACCGGCTCCAGCAATTTGTACTGGTCGCCGTCGGCATGCATCTGCACTTCCTGGTGAGGATGGCGGCCGTAGTAGTAGCTCGGCACATCACCGGCAATGACTACCATGGGGATGGAATCCAGCGAGGCGTTGGCGACGCCTGTGATTACATTGGTAAGTCCCGGCCCCAGATGACACATTACCACCGATGCCTTATGTGTCACACGGGCATAGCCGTCTGCAGCCGTGGAGGCCACGCTCTCATGTCTTGTTCCTATGTACTGGATTTTCTCGCTGCGGGACAGTGCGTCCAGCATTCCGATTACGGTATGGCCGCAAAGGCCGAATAATTTGGTAACGCCTCTGCGCTCCAGATAATCTACTAATAAATCAGATACTAATTTGTTACTCATTTTAATCTCCTCCATTTACTCTTTTATGTCCGATTTCATACTTAATGTCCGGTTCTGTTTCTAACGCCCGGTTTCACGCTTATTTTTCTGCCGCAATTTCATTCAGCTTTTCGGCAATTCTTCCATAGCCCGAGAAGAAGCTGCACAGTAAAGGTGTTTTTACGTCTTTTAAGTCGGGCAGCAGCGCGCGCATGGACACCTGGGCCATTACGATGGCGTCGTATCCCATTTTATCCAGCTCCCTGATGTTTTCCATCAGTATGCGGTTGTGCTCTTCCGGGTGTCCTGCCTGAAGGGCATCCCAGGCTGCGTTCTGCAAATACTGTGTGCACTCCATCTTTTTACCCTGTGCGGCGCCTGTCTTTTCAATCAGCCTCTGGCTGGGCCCAAGCGTTGTTTCCACCGTGGCAATCAGGGCAATCTTCGTTCCCAGGCTCACCGCCTCCTCGGCCATCGGCAGATCCACCTTCATAACAGGGACATTCACTTCTTTCTCATAGATGTCGGCCACTTCTCCCACCGTGGAGCAGGAGTTGACGATTAAATCCGCTCCGGAGATTTCCGCCGCTTTTGCGTAGAGAGTCATCCTGTCGATTACCGCCTGGCTGGGCCCGCCGTTTGCACGGACATCATTCAGCAGGGTGCTGTCGGTGATAAATTCCACCCTCACTCCCGGGACTTTTTCCTTCAGGAATGCGATGGTATCCTCCCGTTTGGCAAAACTGGTCTGTAAAATACATACATGTGGGGATTTCATATTTACCTGTCCTTTCCCGGCCGGGTTTACCGCGCCGTCTATCTTTTTCTGGCGATTAACGCCTTTGCCTTTGCTACGATGGAATCCACATCCATGCCGTGGTCACGGTAAAGCAGTTCCGGATCGCCGGATTCACCGAATTTATCCTGGACGCCGATTCGCTGCATGGGAACCGGTTCCTGTTCCACCAGCACTTCCGCCACTGCGGAACCAAGGCCGCCGAAAATGGTGTGGTCCTCGATTGTCATGACCGCTCCGGTCTCCCGTGCCGCCTTTATGACCGCCTCGTTGTCCAGCGGTTTGATGGTGGCCATGTCGAGCACCCGGACAAGGATTCCCTGCTCCTTTAAAACAGCGGCCGCATCCAGCGCTTTTTTAAGCAGTATTCCGGAGACTATCATTGTCATATCGTTTCCGTAATCCACTACAGTGCGCGCCTTGCCCCATTCAAACTCATAGGAGGCCGGGTCATAGATGTCTTCCACCGGATTGCGGTGCAGCCTGACATAGAGGGGGCCGGTAAAGTCTACCGCCGCATGGGCCAGGGCCTTTGCGGATACCGCGTCGGCCGGCTGTACCACAGTCATGTTCGGGAAGGAACGCATGATGGACACGTCCTCAATCGCCGCATGCGTGGCGCCGTCGCCGCCGACCTGAAGTCCCGTATGGGTTCCTATCACGGTCACGTTCAGATTCGGGTAGCACACGAAGGTTCTTACCTGCTCGCAGGCCCTCATGGAAGCGAATACCGCGAAGGTTGCGAGGAACACCTTGTTTCCGCAGGCTGCCAGTCCGGCTGCGCCTCCCACCATATTCTGTTCGGCAATGCCGAATGAGAACTCCCTTTCGGGAAAGTATGCTCCGAATTTCTCCAGGCCGCATGCCTTGGTGTCGGCGTTGCAGACTACGAAGTTTTCGTTTGTTTTAGCGATTTCTATCAGTTCATGGCCGAATGCCATTCTGGTTGCAAGTGTCTTTGCCATCACACAACACCTCCTTCCTTTATTTCTGAGATTGCCTTTACAAGCTGTTCGTCATCAGGTGCCGCTCCGTGCCATGCCGAGTCATCCTCCATGAAGGAGACTCCCTTGCCCTTGACGGTGCGCATCAGGATGGCCGTAGGGTTCCTCATGGTCTTTGCCGTGTGGAGCGCCGTAAGCACATCTTTCATATTGTGTCCGTTTACTTCCACAACCCTCCAGCCGAAGGAGCGCCACTTGTCTCCCAGAGGCTCAACGGTCATGATGTCGTTCACCCAGCCGTTAATCTGGACGCCATTGCAGTCCACAATCGCCACCAGGTTTTTGAGGTTATGGTGGCTGGCCGCCATCGCGGCCTCCCAGACCATGCCCTCCTGTATCTCTCCGTCACCCAGCATGACATAGGTCATATAATCCTGATGATGGAGCCTGGCCGAAAGCGCCATTCCCACGCCTGCCGAGAGTCCGTTTCCAAGGGAACCTGCCGTCATGTCGATGCCCGGCACCTTATTCATGTCCGGATGTCCCTGAAGAATGGAGTGGTACTGGCGCAGCGTGTTCAGTATCGCCGGGTCAAAGAATCCGCGGCGTGCCAGGGCTGCATACAGTACCGGGCAGGAGTGGCCTTTAGAGAGGATGAAACGATCCCGATCCGCCCAGTCCGGCTCCTCCGGTTTAATATTCATTACGTGAAAATACAGGGCCGTTACCATTTCCACCGCCGACAGGGAACCTCCCGGATGTCCGGCTTTTGCAGAATGTATCATCGAGATGATATCCTGTCTCAGCTGTACCGCCTGTTTCTCCAGGCGTTCTACATCACGCTCTGTGAAATAATTGCGATTTTCCATAATTTATCCTTCCTATCATTATCATAAATTCTTATATTTTCTGGACTTTCAGGTTCCTCCCGGGTGGCAGCCTTTTTAGTTCAGTTCCTGTTTCTGACTTGATCTTACTACAGCCGCTTAGAAAGATCCAATTCTTCTTCCTGACAGTTACTATCATTAAAAATGATAGTAATGTTGTCCGTTTGATTTTTTTATAATATAATAAGGCCAGAAGCAAAGAGCCGGGAGGAAATCCAATGGAATTATATACAATGAACTATGTTCTGGCCGTGGCGGACTGCGGGAATTTTTCCCTGGCCGCCCAGGCCTGCCATGTGGGACAGCCCGCACTGTCCCAGCAGATCGCAAAACTGGAACGGGAGCTGGGCCTGCCCCTGTTTTACCGCAATTCCCGCGGCGCCACACTCACCGATGCGGGTAAGGAATTCGTCCTGCGCGCGCGTGAGATTGTGCAGCGCACCGAGGCCCTGGAAGCCGAGATGGCATTCTATGCCGGTCTTCACAAGGGCAGCCTGACCCTGGGGATTATCACCAGCCTGCAGTGCATTGATTTCGGGGAGATGCTGTCATCCTTCTGCTATAACTACCCCGATATTTCGGTAAATATTATCCAGGAGGGAACCCACCGTCTTGTGGACCTGCTGCTGGAACGAAAAATTGATCTGGCCTTCTTAAACAGGCCGCTGACGGAACTGCCGCAAAGCCTCGACTTCGCCAAACTGGGCGAGGACTGCTATTCTCTGGCCGTTCCCAGCCGCCATCCGCTGGCAGGCAGGAAAACGGTGAGCTTAAAGGAGCTTAAGGATGAGCACTTTATTTTCCACCAGAGCGGGCAGGTTGCCTCGGAGCTGTGCCTCCTTGCCTGCCGGAATGCCGGATTTGAACCCGATATCGTCTGCCGCTCCGGCAGCCCTACCACCGGACTTTACATGGTCCAGGGCGGTCTCGGCGTGGCCTTCCTTCCATCCGAAGAATTTCTGTCCCGTAACCTGTCGGGTGTCGTAGAACTGAAAATAGAGGAAAAGATCACAAAAGAGGTGGGGATCGCCTGGCGCAGGGATGCGTCATCACCTCTCCTGGATGCCGCCGTGCGGTTCGCAAAAGGGTGGGTCAGCGGCTGATGGGGAGAACTTCCCTGTCAAAGAACAAAGGGACTTATTTTACAGCCCCATTAAAAGATGCTCCCATCCATACAGGTAAATGTTATAGTAAAACATGCCTGTATGGACGGGAGCATTCTATATTCCAATCCTTATATTTATTCTTTTCCTTTCTGTCTTTATTCTTTCAAATCATACTTTTTAATTCGCCGGTATACGGTCGCCCTGCTGATCCCCAGCTCGGCCGCCGCCTTCAGCCGTCCTTCCTCGCTCCATCCAAAGCGCTCCAGCGCCTTCTTAAGCTGCGCGGCTTCTTCGGGCAGGGATATAGGTGAATGAGAGGAAGAGGAAAGGACGGAGTCTCCCGGCACCGAAACTGTCTTAAACCCGCCCGGAAGCATCCGGCGCGCCGCAGTGATCAGCGATTCCGGCAGATCCTGCAGGCCAATCTGGCTGCCCTCACACATACAGACCGCATATTCCATCGTGTTCTGCAGTTCCCTGATATTGCCCCTCCACGGATAGAAAAGAAACAGGGACTGCACCTCTTCACTCAGTCCGCCTATCTCCTTGTGAAATGCCTGGTTATACCTGCGAAGCATATGCCCCGACAGATAAAGGACATCCTTTCCCCGCTCCCTCAGGGGCGGGATTTTAAGTGAAATCACGTTCAGGCGGTGGAACAGATCCTCCCGGAATGTGCCGCGCTCCACCAGCTCTTCCAGCGGCCGGTTGGTGGCGGCTATGATGCGTAAGTCAACGTGAATCGGCCGTGAACTGCCGAGGGGTTCTATCTCATGGCTTTCCAACGCGCGAAGGAGTTTCTGCTGAAGATACAGGGGCATGTTTTCCACTTCATCGAGGAACAGGGTGCCGCGGTCGGCGGAAAGAAAACGGCCCTGCTTGTCCGTGGAGGCTCCCGTGAAAGCTCCCTTTTTATATCCGAATAACTCGCTCTCAATCAGCTGTTCCGGGACCGCCCCGCAGTTGATCGCCACAAACGGCCCGGAACTCCTGGGGCTCAACTCATGGATTCCCCTGGAAAAGAGTTCCTTCCCTGTTCCCGTCTCGCCGGTCAGCAGCACCGTGGATGAATACCTGGCCAGTTTTGCCGCCTTCTGCTTAAACTGGATAAAAGACGGATCCTCCGACAGGATACGGGAAAACGGTTCGGCCGGGGGCAGGGAATTCTGTGGGACGATGATGGTCCGCGTCACCGGCGGCTTGCTGCTTCGAAACTGCATGTATCCGCTCAAAAGCTCCACAAAGGAGTCGGTAAACTGGGCCATCTCCTCGAAGCGGCTGCTCAATAATTCCGCCTGTGTTTCATTGGTTGCCGTAACGCCGAAGATTCCCACCGGCTCGTCGTTCACCCAGATTGAGGCGTGGACGGAAGCCATCCAGGGACACTTTTGAAAACGCGGACAGTTCCGGCAGCGCTCGTCGCTTCCCGGATGGTGGATGATGGTGCGCCTCTCCTTCTGCTGGTAGAGGGCATGGTTTAAAACACCGTTCGGGGTCAGATAGCATCCTACCAGAGGCCGGGCATATCCGGTACAGGCTACCCTTCTCAGGTTTTTGTCAATAAATTCGATATCCAGGTTCAGGGCGCTTGAAGTGTTGTCAGCTAAAATCTGAAGTTCATTTTGTATTCCACTAAGCAAAGTATTCAAACAGCAGCCTCCTTTCAGTGAGACACGAGATGTCATGAGATATCGCACCGTACTCAGATGACACGTGTAAGGGTGATAAATCACCCTGTTTACAGTAATTATTACACATGACACGGGTTTTTACAACCGGATAATGGCCTTATTATGGTTAATTTTACCTATTTTGAACATGAGAGGCATTTTGGCACGGAAGTTGCTTATTAATAAAGTGCCATGGCAAGTTAAATAACGAAAAGGAGGGTTACAATGAGTTTTTGGGATGTAATATTGGACTTCGGCCTGATGAGTGCCCTGATACTTCTGGGACAGCTGCTGAGGGCAAAGGTAAAAATTCTTCAGGAGCTTTTTATTCCGGCATCACTGACGGCAGGCGTGCTTGGACTGATCTTGGGGCCAAACGGCCTTGGAATAATACCATTTTCCTCCGCCTTCGGTTCCTATTCCGGCGCGTTGATTGTCCTGGTGTTCGCAGCGCTTCCGCTTTCACAGGAAAATGTCAAAAAAGAGAAAAGCAGTTCCGGTGTCATTCAGATGTGGAGTTTCCAATTGGTGACTTATCTTGGGCAGCATCTGTGGGCTATGGTTTTAGGCCTTCTGCTGTTCGTTCCTGTTTTTGGCACTCACCCGGGCTTTGGCTACATGCTCCCCACAGGCTTTGTAGGCGGCCACGGAACAGCAGCCGCGGTTGGAGATTCCTTTGCCGGAATGGGCTGGGAAGATGCCGGGGCCTTAGGCATGACTTCCGCTACGGTGGGAATTCTGTCGGGATTGATAGGCGGTATTATTTTAATTAAACTGGCTACGAAAAAGGGCTATACAAACTATATTACAGACTTTGTCAAACTCCCCGAGAGCTTCCGTACCGGACTGATCCCGGAACAGGAGCGGGAGGTAATGGGCCGGGAATCTTTTTCCACCATCTCCGTGGATCCGCTGGCGGTTCATACTGCCCTTCTCTTTGTGGTAGCCTACGGAGCGAAGAAAATTGCTGATTTTGTACTGTACCTGAATCCGAAGTTGAGCCTGCCGGTCTTTTCCCTGGCGGTACTGGTTGGTTTCATCGTCATGAAACTGATGAGGCTTGGAGGAGCCGACAAGTATGTAGACCGGAGGGTGATTACGCGTCTCAGCAGTACATTTACAGATTATCTGGTTGGTTTCGGCGTGGCCTCCATCCAGCTCGGCGTAGTGGTAAAATATGCGGTGTCTCTGGCCATTCTGTTCACCTGCGGCATCCTGTTCAACATATTTATAGCCGTGTGGCTGGCTCCCAGGATGTTCACCAAAGACTGGTTTGAAAAGGGAATCTTCACCTACGGCTGGGCCTCGGGCGTTACGGCAATCGGTATCACGGTTCTCAGGATCTGCGATCCCAACTTTAAGAGCGGAACCCTGGACGACTTCTCACTTTCTTACCTGTTTGGAAACATGTGGGCGGAACTGACCGTCGTCACGATGGGCCCGATATTAATCGCCACGGGATTTGCGGTACCTTATACGCTGGCCCTGGCAGGAGCCTTCCTGGTCGTTCTGCTGATTACATGGAGGCTGAAAGGATTCCATAAAAGTGTGCAGAAGTCCAATACATGAAGTGAAAGAAAGTAATGAATTTAAAAATAAAGGAGGATTTTTATTATGAGCAGCACAAAAATTGATTTTTTGTATCTGGATGAGCAGGAAATGATTAAAGCCGGTGTCAAGAACATGCATGAATGTGTCGGCGTGATGGAGGAAGTATTTACCCTCCTGGGACAGGGAGACTATGTCATGGGCGGAAGAAACCACAATTCCCACGGCATCCTGATCTCATTCCCGGATGAACCGCAGTTCCCAAATATGCCTAAGAACGGACCAGACCGCCGTTTTATGGCAATGACAACCTATCTGGGCGGCCGGTTCCATGTTGCGGGAGAAAAATGGTACGGATCAAATAAGGCAAACCTGGAAAAGGGACTGCCCCGCTCCATTCTCATGGTAATGCTCAATGACGCCGATACGGGAGCTCCTCTGGCCCTGATGAGCGCCAACCTGATCAGTGCAATCAGAACGGGAGCAATCCCAGGCGTGGGAGCAAAATACCTTGCCAGGGAAGACGCTAAAACATGCGCCCTGATCGCAGCCGGCGTTATCAGCCGTACCTGCTTTATGTCCCTCATCGACAGCAGGCCGGGGATTGAAACCGTACGCATCTACGATGTATTCCCGGAACCGGCCGAGCGTCTGGCCGCCTTTATCAGAGAGACTTATCCGACGGTTAAAAACGTGGAGATCTGCTCCAGCGTTGAGGACGCTGTCCGCGGAGCCGATATTGTCAATGTCGCGGCTTCCGGAAAAGTTTATCCGCGCATTGAAGAAGACTGGCTGAAACCCGGCGTATTTGTCTCACTCCCGGCCGGTATTGACATGGATTCTGATTTCCTGATCAGCGACCGCTGCCGCCGTGTAGTAGATAACTGGAAGATGTACGAGGCATGGTCGGAGGAACTTACAACGCCGTATTGGAATATCATGGGACTGATTGGTACGAAATATCTCGATTTAATTGATGAGGGCCTTATGACGAAAAAACAGATTGACAATCTCGGAGACATCACGGCAGGCAAGATCCCGGGACGCAAGAACGAGGATGAGAAGATTCTGTTCGGTATGGGCGGTATGCCGGTCTATGACGTAGCCTGGGGATACCAGCTGCTCCAGAACGCAAAGAAACTGGGACTCGGCACTTCGCTGAACCTGTGGGAAAAACCGGATCTGGCATAGGCGCCCCCACCGCCTGGCCTTAACATACCGGAACTCAATTGAGAGAGCCGCCAAATCACTGAAACTCAGGTGATTTGGCGGCTCCCTTTCATTTATTACTTATGTGCTTTATTGCTTATGTGCTATATTACTTGGCTGCTTTATTACTTGGCCGCTTTATGTCTTTTTACTTTATTTCTTATTTCGCATTGTGGGATTTTGCATGGCTTGGAGCTACGAATCTTCCGTGCTCATCCTTCACCAGCTTACCTTCTTTTACAAGGTCGTTCGGGCTGAAGATATCGTTGATATTCCAGCAGCCTGGGGTTGGAACCACGATGTTCTCCATCGGAGCCTCTACCAGGAACGGACGTCCTGCCCTGTTGGCTTCCAGTGCTTTCTCAAGGGCCGGTTTAAACTCTTCTGCGGAGCTTACACAGATGGACTCAACGCCGTATGCTTTTGCAACATCGGCCCAGCGTGGTGTGTAGCTCTCACCGTCCGGTGTGTGGAATACGGTACCGAATTTTGTATGGTAGTTGGCATTCTCAAGTCCTGCGATTGTACCAAATGCGGAGTTGTTCATAACCACCCATGTACATGCGATATTCTGCTCTACTGCAGTTGCAAGGCAGGTTGGGTTTACACCGAAGCCGCCGTCGCCTGTCAGCGTCAGGCAGATTTTATCAGGAGCAGCCATCTTGCCGCCGAGTACTGCGGATGCGCCAAAGCCCATTGTCGCAAGGCCGGAGGAGTGATGGATGGTTCCCGGAACCGTGATGTCGAACTGCTGTGCAACACCGTTCTTGTTCCAGCCTACATCGGTGAAGATTACTGCATCTTCCGGAATAACTTCCTTTACATCCTTTAAGATGCGCTGTGGAGTCATCGGGAAGCGGTTGTCGTTTGCAATATCAACGTTCGTGTTCTTGAAAGCTGCCTTTGCCTCGGCAATCTTTGCCCTCAGCTCAGGATTCTTCTTGCCTTCCGGACAGATCTTCTTAACTTCTTCCAGAATCTGTGCCAGGCCAATCTTCAGGTCGCCGATGGCGCCGATTTCAACCGGATAGTTGCGGCCGATTTCCATCGGATCAATATCGATCTGAAGGAATGTCGTATAGTCAGGGTCAAAGGTTACGCCGCGGTACCAGCTGGAGCTGTCCGCCTCTGCGAAACGTGTTCCAAGGCCAAGGATGACATCGGCTTTTGTGGTAAGGGAATGTGTAAATTCAAGTCCCCAGAAACCTGTCTGTCCAATCATAAGAGGATGACGGTCTGAGAGGCATCCCTGTCCCATCAGTGTACGAGATACCGGAATATCCAGAAACTCGGCCAGGGCAGCCAGTTCTTCGGATGCCTGGGAAAGCAGGATTCCGCCGCCGGCATGGAGCACCGGGCTCTTTGCCTCAACGAGTTTCTTGGCAATGGCTTTGGCGGCTGCCGGATCCAGTGCAGGACGCATGGTCAAATGGCTGTCTTTATAAGTACGATCCCAGAGATAATCTTCCATCTCGCGTGAGAACATATCCATCGGCATATCAATCAGGACAGGTCCGGGACGGCCGGACTCAGCAAGGCGGAATGCCTTATCCATGATGTCGGGAAGAGCTTCCACATCGTCTACACGCCATGCGCGTTTAACAACCGGCTCAAGCATCTTGTACTGAGTTGCGTCGCCGTGCATATTTACTTCCTGATGAGGATGGCGGCCGAAGTAGTAGCTCGGTACATCGCCTGCGATAACTACCATCGGGATGGAATCGAAAGCCGCATTGGCAACACCGGTCAGCACGTTTGTAAGGCCAGGTCCGAGGTGGCATAATACAACGGATGCCTTGTGTGTAAGACGGGCATAGCCGTCTGCCGCAGTGGATGCCACCGCCTCATGTCTGTTTGAGATATATTTTACTTTATCATTGCGGGACAGAGCGTCCAGCAGGCCAATTACCGTATGTCCGCAGAGGCCGAATACATATTTCACATCACGGCGTTCCAGGTAATCTACCATTAAATCGGAAACCAGTTTCTTACTCATAGTTGTTCCTCCATTTAGATTCTTTCTTTTCGCTTATACGTTTTATTGTATCTGTTTTTGGTTCATTTTCCGTATCTCTAACCATTTCTTAACATTTTGGATATCAGTTAATGATTCAATAATATCCATATTTCCTATAACAGCTTCCGCTCCGTCTATATCAGTCCATGGTGTTCCATATACTGTTCGAACACTTCTCCGCTTCGGATGACATAGTCCCGGAAATACTTGGCTGCCGGAGGGATATACCGCTCCTTATTCCACTGCAGGTACAGCTTACGCTGGGGAATGTCGTTGGCAATGGGCAGAATCTCTGTGTTGTAAGGCGCCCCGGCCAGAGGATAGGGTACAATTGCTATCCCGCGTCTGGCTGCCACCATCCCGTAAATAATCTGATCGCTCAGTGTCTCCATGACAATATTGGGACAGATTCCAAGCTCCCTGAAAATCTCATCCAGCTGGTTTCTCAGCTGGCCACTGGGGTCAAAGGCGATAAAGCTCTCGCCGTCCAGCTCCCTCAAATCCACGCTTCCCTCCCCGGCAAGCCGGTGCCCTTCCGGCGCCAGCACCACCAGGCGGTGCGTTCCTATGTAAGCAGCTTCAACCTGCGGGTGATTAAGTCTTGTTGACAGTATCAGGTCGACCGAACCGTCCAGCAGCATGCTGTAGAGCGTCTTCCAACCCTCCTGGCTGTACTGGAACTGTACGCCCAGCCGGTTGGTATCCGACTGGTACCGCACCATAAGATCCGGTGCAAATTGAGCCATCGACGGAAATCCCGCCAGAGATATCGTCCCTTCATTTGGATCGATATACCCTTTTAGCGTCGTAATGCCGTCCTCCAGTGAATTTATAGTCCTTTGAACATATGGCTGAAATATTTCACCATACTTGGTTAATTTGATATTGCGTCCCTGCCGCTCAAACAACTCTGCCCCAAGTTCATTTTCCAGTTCCTTGATGGCATGGCTTAAATTTGACTGACTTACGTGCAGCTTTTCCGCCGACCTCGTATAGTGCTCCAGCTCTGCAATCGTGTTAAAATAATACAGCCACTGCAAATTCATGTGTAATCCTCCTAACGCTTTTCTGCATGTTTCCCCGTTCCTATTATCTATAAGTTTCCGGGAAACCGCAACCGTTTTATGTATTGGAGGATTCTGCTGCTGCCCGCTCTTTGTCAAGCTGGCGCGTCTCCCATGTATTGAGAACTACGTCCAGTGAAATCAGGAGCAGTCCGATGAAAAATGCAGGGGTAAAGGTTTCACCCAGAAGCCAGGCTCCCAAAAGCGCTGCAAAGGCAGGCTGTAACGGGTAAAACAGGGAACAGGTGCTCGCCGGCAGCATGGACAGGCATTTCGTCCAGGTATACTGCGCCAGGCCGGAACCTGCAAAACCGAGATAAAGGATTACCGCCACGCTGAGCGGGGTAACCGAAACCGGCTGTGTACAAACCGCCACAATTCCCACGGGAATGTGGAAAATCAGGCTGACGGCCATACTGTAGGTGGTCACCAGGACCGCCGGATACTTCGCAGTCAGTCTGCGCATGTAAACGGAGGCCGCGGCAAAAGACACGACTCCCACCAGAACCACGACGATTCCAAGTGTCTCCCCATGAGTGGAGGTGCCGCTGGTGATGACAATGGTTCCTGCCAGCGCCAGAACAAGGCACAGGCATTTTACCGGGGTAATTTTTTCCTTGAGGATGAATGCCGCAAGGATGGTCACCGCTACCGGAGTCATTGCATTAATCAGGGCCGCCATCGATGCCCCCGTAAGCGCAATGCCCAGCTGAATCATCTGAATTGTCAGAAAGTAACCGAGTGCGCCTACAAGAACAAAATACTTCCGATCTGCGCCGTCTATGTTTGTTTTCAGATATTTCCGTGACATGAACAGCAGAGGGATCATGGCGGATACACATCTTAAACACGCCACCAGGGAAGCCGGTATATCGGCGGCAATCATCTTTCCGGTCACATAGATGCTTCCCCAGATGAAAAATGTGAAAAATAATAATGGAAACGCCTGTTTCTGACTGGTCTGAGCCATATCTGCCTCCTGGTCTTTCCGCCGTCATCTGCGATATAAGGAGTCCCGGGCTGCGGCAGGCCGCACGCCCGGTGACATCCGTCTGCTTGAATCAGTAACTGCAGCTCTTTATTTTGCTGCACTTTCCAGGGACTCCTGAAGAGTTGTTCCAAGTCCGCCGCACTGTGTGTCAATGTCGGTGTAGAGTTTCTGAACTGTATCCAGGGCAAGGATTTCATCATAGAAAGCGTTATCATACTCGATGAGTTTCATGCCTTTGTCCTGAAGGGTCTTTTTATTGTTTGCATCGATATCCGCAAGCTGTGGACGAAGCTCGGCCATTGCCTCTGATACGGCCTGGTTGAGAGCTGCCTGGAAAGCAGGATCAAGGGCGTCATATGCTTCTTTGTTGATGGACATCTGGTTTGCATAGAGAATATGGTTTGTGCAGGCCAGTACGCTCTGAACCTCGTTCAGGTTAGCGCCTACAACCGTATCAGCTGCGTTTTCTTCTGCATCAATTGTACCGCTCTGCAGTGCAAAGTATACCTCAGACCATGCAAGAGGTGTCGGCTCAGCGCCGATTGCCGTCCAGAATGCCATATGGTTGCTGTTGTTCATTGTACGGATCTGAAGAGCCTTGAAATCAGCCAGTGTGTTCAGCTCTTTGTTGGCCGTTGTGAGACGGTAGGTTGCATTCTGAAGAACTCCCAGAAGATGTGTTCCTGCTGCTTCATAGGCGCTGTTCAGTTCCTGACGGAAAGCGGAGTCGCTGCCGTTTAAAACCTTGTCGATTGTATCGCCGTCATATTTGGAGAATACCATAGGAAGGTCGAATACCGCCACGCCCGGTACAAAGGATACAACCGGAGCCGTCTGGCACACTACAATCTGGATATCGTTGGACTGCTGCTGACGGAGAAGGTCACCGTCGTCGCCCAGCTCACTGTTCGGGAAGTATTCAATTGTCAGCTTTCCGCCTGTAATCGCATCTACTTTCTCCGCTACCAGCTCACCAAAGAGCTGTGCTGCGGCGCCTTTACTGCTGTTGTCCGCTGCAATCAGGGATACGGCGTCCAGGTCGTCGTAACTCGCTGCATCTGCCGCGTCTGCTGCCGGCGCCGCTGTATCTGCCGGTGCTTCCGTCTTTGCAGCCTCTCCTGCACTCTGTGTTCCTGCCGCCGGTTCAGAAGTCTTTCCGCCGCCTCCGCAGGCTGTTAATGATGCTGCCATCGCTGTAGCCAGAACCAATGCTGTAATTTTTCTCATTACTATAATCCTCCTTAAAATTTGTTTTGTATTTACGTGTTAAATATGTAACTTAACCTCTGTTTCAAGCCGTTCCCCTGCCCTTAGAATATATTTGGCAGATACGTGGAGAACCACGGAACGTATACGATAACTAACAGGGCAACCAGGAAAGCCAGCATAAACGGCACAGCTTTCTTTGCCACCGCCATAGGCGGCTCTTCCGCAATATTACCTGCCACGAACAGGTCGAGTCCAAAGGGCGGCGTAGCCAGACCGATGGAAAGGCAGCATACCAGGACAACACCAAAGTGTACCGGGTCAACGCCCAGAGCCTGAACGGCCGGAAGCACAACCGGAGCCAGGATGATGATAGCTGGGCCGGTATCCATAACCATGCCGAGAATCAGGAAGATGATAGCCAGTACGGTCAGAATTGCAATACCGGAATGGAAGTTGCCAAGGATAAATGTTTCAACGGCTTTTGTCGCTCTTGTAAGGGAGAGCACACGTCCGAATGCAGTTGCAAATGCAAGTACGAAAGCCAGACCGCCGTATGTCTTAACCGATTCACAGAGGAAAGGAATCAGTTCGTTCGCCTTAATGGATTTGTAGATGAACAGGGAAACGATAATTGCATAGAATACAGAAAGTGTCGCAGCCTCAGTTGGTGTAACAAAACCTGTATAGATACCGCCGAGAACGATTACCGGGCAAAGCAGAGCCCAGAAGCTGTCTGCAAACAGTTTTCCAAGTCCGGTGGCACGCAGTTCCTGCATTCTGGCGTCAATTAACGCTCTGTCCTCACCGTGGCGTACACAGTAGTATACCGCGTAAATCATCAGGAAGAGACCAATCAGGATACCCGGGAATACGCCGCCCAGGAACAGATCTCCTGTGGAAACGCCCGTTGCCAGTGAATAAAGTACAAACGGAATGGACGGAGGGATAATAACTCCCAGTCCTCCGGCAACTGCAATCAGGCCGGCGCTCCATTTCTTCTCATATCCCAGATCCGTAAGGAAAGGAACACACATGGAACCTACGGCTGCCGTTGTAGCCGGACCGGAACCGGAGATGGCTCCGTAAAACAGACAGGTCAGAATTACCGCACAGGGAAGGCCTCCCGGCATCCTGCCTGCAAAATAAGAGAAAAAGTTAAACAGTTTCTTTGAAATACCACCCTTTGCCATGATGACGCCGCCCAGGATGAAAAGGGGAACCGCCAGGATAGGTGTGGAGTTGGCTCCGGCAAATGTGTTATTCAGGAGCTGAACGATTGTTCCTCCTTTGCCCATTGTCAGAATGGGAGCGATGGAACCCAGAATCATGCTGACGCCGATCGGTATGGAAATCGCAATTCCAATCAGAAATACTATAAATACTAACAGTGCAGCCATCTATTCTTCTCCTCCTTTCGCCAGAGCAGCTTCTTCCGCCGCTTCAAGCATAGTCTGTTCGAGAGTGCTTAATTCTTTCTCGTTGAAATGCTTAATATGGAGTACAATCTGCTGAATCCCACGGAGGACAGCCAGAACAAAACCTATCAGCATAACACTGTATACAATCCACATCGGCCACAGCATAGCCGGTGACGGTTCACCGCTGGCCTTGATTGACTGAACAACTGCAACGGAATGGTAAGCCAAAAGAGCCATACTGCCCGTTGTAACGAAATCTACGACAATGTTAATAACTTTATGTACCACGTTGGGCATCATATCCAGGAGAACCCCTACCCTCAGCATATTTCCCATCCTGATTGTGTATGGAAGGGACAGGAACACGCTCCAGATCCAGCAGAACCGGCAAAACTCCTCCGCCCAGGTCAGGGACGGGATCCACGGTATCTTTCTGATAATGACCTGCAGTAGGCTGACGCAGGAAATTATTATCAGCAGAATAACCAGAAGGAATTCCTCCATGTGCTCATCCAGCCATTTGACAATTTTCATCTTATACCTCCTCATTTTTTACATACTCCCGGCCGATTGTAATATCAGCCGTTGCCCTCAGCCACAATTTTCAGCAGCTCCTGGCGCATCACTTCTACCGGGGCTTTCTTATCTGTCCACAGCTCAATCTGAGCCGCGCCCTGATATAATGACATTCCAAGTCCGTTCAGAATCTGGCAGCCTTTCTCTTCGGCATCCAGTAAGAACTGCGTCTTAGCCGGATTGTAACATGCATCAAAGTAGAACTGACTTGGTTTAATATATTCTTTCGGCAGCAGGCTCTGGCCTTTCGTAGCGCCCATACCGATGCCGCTTGCATTTAACACTACGTCGCAGGCAGCCAGTTTTGAGAAATCTCCGGATGGTACAAACTCGGCAATCGGAGCAAAATTCTCGTTGATGTCGCTTACGAGAGATTTGGCACATTCCTCATAGGCATCGGTGATGTAAATTTTTCTTGCTCCGTGGTAGGCCAGGATGGAACACATTGCCCGTCCGGCTCCACCTCCGCCGAAGCAGAAGAATACGCATTCATTCACCTTGATACCGCCCTCTTCGGTCAGGGAAGTGTAGAAGCCCACACCGTCCGTATTGTAACCGACCAGCTTGCCGTCCGGCGTTTTTACCACCGTGTTGCTGGAACCCATCTTCTCACATAACGGGTCAAGTTCGTCCAGGTACTCAAGCACCTTTACCTTGTTGGGCTTTGTCACCGCCATACCGGCAAAATTCATATACCGGAGACCGTTTACCACTTCGCCCAGATGTTCATTATCAATCTCTGTGTAGAAATAACACATATTCAGCCCGGCTGCCTCGTAGGCTTTATTCTGCATCCTGGCAGCGAAGGACTGGCTTAATGGTGTGCCCAACAGAGTGATCATCTTAGTATTAATATCGATATTCATACTCTTTCCTTCTTTCATAATCTCGCTAAACAACGTTGTCTTTAAAGGCCTGCCTTCTGAAAAAGCGCTTTTGCATTATCAAGGCACTGTTTTGCATGGCCTGCCCCGCCGTACTCGGCTATGTATTTTGTATTTGGAAGTTCGATGGAACAGGTGTTGGCCGGAAGCGCTTTTAACAGGCCTTCCAGGTCTATCGCGCCCTTGCCGCAGTATTCACGGCCCTCGCGGACAACCTGTGCGATTTCCAGTCCCTGCATATCCTTCGGGCAGTCACAGAGATGAATCACACCAAAGCGGGCCGGGTCGATTCCCTTAATCTTCTCTGCCGTTACGCCGTCCCAGTGGCAGTAAATCATGTCCATCAGAAGCTTCATATTTGGTGCATTTACCTTATCCTGCATTGCAATTGTCTCATCCAGTGTGGTCAGACCGGACACGATTGGAAATTCCAGGTTAATCGTAAGTCCGAACTCTTTTGCCTGTTCGCAGATGCTTCCATACTGCTCCACTGCAAATGCATGATCCTTTGTCCATACGCTTGACAGTACGTCGGTGGCTCCCAGTTCAGCGCCGCACTCAAATGCTTTTCTGAAGTCGCAGGGAAGATCCTCACGCACGCGGACAAGCTCAATGTCGAACAGCTTCATATTATAATCCTTAAGAGTCTTTTTGACTTTCTTAAAAAGCTCAGGGTCTTTCTCAAGGCATATCTGCGGCTCTCCGGGTAATCCCATCGGTATGGTGCGAAGACTTACATAGTCATAACCTGCTTCAGCGGCAATTCTAATCTGGTCCAGCGGCTCCACGCCCGGGATTGTAAGATAGGCCAGGGAAAACTTTCTTTCCATCAATGATTCCTCCTCTTTCTATGGTGATACTTTAGTCATTTCAACCAATTACTTGCTTTCTGTATTTACATTCTATTGGATATTTGCACAAACGTCCAATGGGCAGTTTTCATCCATCTATCAATTTCCTGCATGGTTTCGTCATTTTGTTCAATTTCGTTCATAGAACCTGAGCAAATCATCTAAATTTTAGGCCGAATCATTACTTTTATCAATGATTTGATTCATATTAAGCATTGGATTGAAGGGTAAAACTCCGATATACTGAACTCATAAGGAATCTCAGAATGAGGCAGCGGCATTACTGTACACACCGTACGCAGTGATAAAGCGGCTGCTTCTTGTCCTGCTGAAAACGATACCTGAAAACGATACATATATTAAAGGAGGAACTATTATATGAAACTTCCCTCATCAATTACTCTGTGTGAGGTGGGCCTGCGTGACGGCCTTCAGAATGAAAAGTATATTTTAAGCACCGAGCAGAAGCTGGAACTGCTGCGCGGCCTTATCGATGCAAAATTCCCGGTCATTGAAGTCGGTTCTTTTATGCATCCGAGAGCCGTACCTCAGATGGCGAACACCGATGAAGTCTTTAAGGCCATCGGAGATGTTCCCGGCGTGGAGCTGCGCGCCCTCATCCCGAACCTGAGAGGAATCCAGAGAGCCATTGACTGCGGCTGTAAAAAGGTGAAGCTCAACGTCTCCGCCAGCCGTCAGCACAACTTAAAAAATCTGAACATGACTCCCGAGGAGAGCGTAGCCGGTTTCGCCTCCTGCGTGGATGCCGCAGGTGAAAATGGAATTGAAATTTCCGGTTCCATCTCCATGCCGTTCGCCTCCCCATGGGAAGGACGCATTCCGATCGAGGATGTGGATGCCATCATCGAAGCTTACCTGAAGGTGGGAATCACCGAAATCTCCCTGTCCGATGCCTCCGGCATGGCGGTACCGAACCAGGTTTACGATATCTGCTGCCATGTAAAGGAGAAATATCCTCAGGCAACCTGGTGGCTGCATTTCCACAACACGCGCGGCATGGCCATGGCCAACATCCTGGCAGCCATGGAAGCCGGAATGGACCGTTTCGACAGCTCCTTCGGCGGACTCGGCGGATGCCCGTTCGTACCGGGTGCGGCCGGCAACATTTCGACGGAGGACGTGCTCCATATGTGTGAAGAGGCAGACATTGCCACGGGAATTGACATTGTGAAAGTAATTGAACTTTCCAAAAATCTCCGCGAGATTTTAAACCACGATATGGAAAGCTACATACTGCGCGCCGGAAGGTCCAGGGATCTGATTCAGTCGCAGCAGGTGTGAGGTTAGCGGCAATAAAAAAGTGCGCTCCTGAGGGAGCGTGCTTTTTTATTGCCGCTAAAGGGGATGGGGATGGGTCTTCAGTCCCGGCCATAACCTGTCTGTGGGGAAGAAGGGAGGAAAAGATTCCGGAGGGAACCTGGAGTTCATTGGTACTTACCGAGGTTTTTCACGAGGTTAGTACCACTATGTACTCCAAAGAGCGCAAGCGTTTCCCAAAGGAACTTTTCCTGCCCGGATTCCCCACCCGCGGTAAACCTCAAACCGGGACTGAAGACTCACCCCCTCCCTCTCACCATCCCGCCCCCGACCGTTCCGGCGCGTTCTCATTTCTCAATTAAAGGGTATATTGAACGTCTACCCGCGTTCTGATATAATGAAATTAATAAATAAATCTGCGCTCCACGTACCCTGAACCGTTCTTCATTTAAGGCCGGTTTTTTACCGCATCCCCTTGTCAGGAGGCTGAATCTATGAAAATGAGTACCTGTATTCGAAAGCCAGAATGGCTGCGCACGGCAAGTGCTGCCATCGTACCGGGAACCGTGATGTCGTTTACATCCCTTCCCCTGTTTCTGTTTATTTTTGTATTTACTCTTTTCTGCTCTTTCCCATCCGCTGCGGCTGACATAAACGACCCGTCACCGGAATCTTTTATTGACGGTGTTTCGCTGCAAAAGAAAGTGATCGTAGATACGGACGGTTTGCGGATCACTGCCGATCATCTGGAGATTACGGAGGATACCTTCGACTCCTCTTACAAGGTGTCCGTCATCTTCCGTGTGGAAAACCGTTCTTCGCAGAATGTTCATCTTATGACATCCGCTTTAGGATGTTATGTAAATGGTCAGCAAGTGGGCGGAGGCAGCGGGATGCTGGACATTCCCAAAGGTGAAACACAGTTACCCGCTCTTGTCACCCTGACTCCATCCTCCCTGGCCGGAAGCGGTATCCAGTATATCAGTACGATTGAAAACTCATTGTTTGTCCGTATCGGTGAATCCGGAGGAAGTTCTACCCGTTTACTAAGTGAAAAATATACGCTGGAGACAGCTTCCACGCGCACCGATGAGGCCGTGGTTCCTTTCGCAGGCTCCTGCCTCCTTGACGGGGACGGAATCAAAATTTATGCAGTGACGGAAGAAATCAACAGCAGGAATGCCGGAAAGTTATTTCTGCTCCGGGTGGAGAATCATTCCGGGCATTATCTGGAATTAAAAGCGCCTCTGGGCATGATGTATGGCGGCTCACTGAAGGCCGTCATCGGTCCCAATAAATACAGCGAGGTATCGCTGCCCGACGGTAAGACCGCCACCCTCACTTATTTCCCTGAGGTGGGATTCCGTTCCGACGGCTCCGGGCCCTCGCAGTTTGAACTGAATATCCGGGCGGAATTCTTTGACTTACTGGAAGAAAAGACTTCCGTCGGTACAAAGACGTACGGGCCGTTCCGGTTCCGGTACTGATTGCCCCGGCAGAGCTCCCTAAACAAGCGCAGCCCCGGCAGAATTAAGCAATTCTGCCGGGGCCGGCTTCTTTAGGGGGAATTATATCAAATAAGATACACCTGCCGCAAAACCGCTTTCCGGAATGCACATTTCCCTCCGGCGGCTTTTTGGGGATTATGATAAGCAGGGATATCGAATCTGCCGTAGTATAGCTGTTCTCTGAATTTTAATCTCTCAGATATTTATCGACCAGCTCTTTGTAGTAATCGGCTCCAATGAACTTCAGATAGTCGGCAAATGCCATAAACTCTCCGTTGTAGCCCTCATCCGTCTCATTTTCTTTGATGTACTTTAAGAGTGATAAGACGGACGCAGTCTGCGCAAACAGGCAGCTGACTGGGAATGTGATAATCTTATATCCCAGTTTTCCGCAGTCGGCGGCAGTCATGCCGTCATTAATACCTTTATTGGCATAGAGGCCAAGATGGATTGGGCCGTTAACGCGTGGCGGGAGAGCCTCCAGTTCCTGTCTTGTCTTCGGCAGGATTTTAACCATGTCGGCTCCTGCTGCCATATATGCATTGGCTCTTTCAATCGCTTCCTCGAAAGGCGCATCGGTCCGGGCAATAATCACCATATCCGGATCTTCGCGTGTTGCGACCGCGGCCTCAATTTTTCCGACCATCTCGTCGGTACTGATTAACTCCGGAGCTTTAATAAACGGACAGTTCGGCGGCTGCTTCTGATCTTCAATAAACAGTCCTGCAACGCCTGTCTTCTCATATTCCTTTACCGCACGGATTACGTTTAAGGCGCTTCCGTAGCCGCCCTCCGCATCGGCGAGGATTGGGATATCGACCGCATCAACCATCTTACTGAGAATGGAAACCGTTTCATTCAGAGCCAGAAGTCCCGTGTCCGGCTGTCCCAGCACTACTCCATGCATTCCGTATCCGGTCGTACCGGCGATGGAGAACCCGGAAGCCTGGATCGCCCTCGCACTCAGCGCATCATAGGCACATGGCGCGATCAGGTAATCGCGTTCCGCAAGAAGTTTGCGTATTTTTTTACTCTGTTTTCCCATAAAAAACCCCTCTTTCTTCTCTCTTTAACATTGTTTTCCGGCACTCTCTTCAATTTTCACTTACACTGAATCACACTGCTGGTTTTGCTCCGTCCGGTTGGTTTTACTTGTGTTTTAAATTGTTTTTATTATATCGCCTCCGCCTCGTTAAAGTCTAATACCTGTTTTATATCGGTTTGATAGAGTGCTTCTATGAAGCTTTTTCAGCGTTTTGTTGCATTTTTACAATTTTTCGCCGCGCCAAAGATAGATAACTATATAAATAGTACAAAATATTTCGTTTATTGTTCTTTATTGTCAATGTATTCTCAAAAATACACAAATAATCTAAATACTCTTCTTGACTTTACCATGTTACCATGCTACAATGCTGAGCATTACACAAATACGAGGGTCCATGCAGCCGGCCGTTTCTTAAATTCGGAGTTTTTCCATATTTCTGACAGCGGCGGGGACGGCTGTGGGATGTGTAAAAGTTTATGTGAGGAGGAAAAATCTATGTCGTACGTTGATGAAATCTACAGCAAAACAGTTAAAGAAAATCCTGGTGAGAAAGAGTTCCATCAGGCGGTCAAAGAGGTACTGGATTCTCTCAGGCCCGTTATTGAAGCAAATGAAAAGCAGTACCGTGAGACAGCCCTGCTGGAACGCCTCGTCGAGCCGGAGCGGATTATCTCCTTCCGTGTTCCCTGGGTGGATGACCAGGGCCGGGCGCGCATCAATAAAGGATACCGCCTGCAGTTTAACAATGCGATTGGGCCTTATAAAGGAGGACTCCGCTTCCATCCGTCTGTAAATCAGGGCATTCTTAAATTCCTGGGTTTTGAGCAGACATTTAAAAATGCCCTGACCGGTCTTCCAATCGGCGGCGGCAAGGGCGGTTCCGACTTTGATCCAAAAGGCAAATCGGCACATGAAGTGATGGTATTCTGCCAGAGCTTTATGACGGAGCTCTACAAACATATCGGTGCCGATCAGGATGTGCCGGCCGGAGATATCGGCGTCGGCGGCAGGGAGCTGGGATACATGTACGGCCAGTATAAGAGGCTGACCGGTCTTTATGAGGGCGTCCTGACCGGAAAAGGGCTGACATTCGGCGGTTCCCTTGTGCGTACCCAGGCAACCGGCTACGGCCTTGTCTACATACTGGAAGAAATGTTAAAGAGCCACGGTGAAAGCCTGGAAGGTAAAACCGCCATTGTATCCGGCTCCGGCAACGTAGCCATTTACACGGTGGAAAAGGCGGCACAACTGGGCGCCAAAGTAGTCGCCATGAGCGATTCCAATGGTTATATTTATGATAAAGACGGAATTAAGCTGGATGTGGTAAAAGAGATTAAAGAAGTGCGCCGCGGACGCATCAAAGAGTACGCAGATGAGGTTCCGGGCTCCGTATATACGGAAGGAAAAGGAATCTGGTCCATCCCCTGTGATATTGCCCTTCCATGCGCAACCCAGAACGAACTGAACCTGGAAGACGCTAAATGTCTGAAGGCAAACGGCTGTATCGCCGTGGCCGAGGGCGCCAACATGCCTTCCGATATGGAAGCAACGGAATTCTTCCTTTCCAACTCCATTCTGTTCATGCCGGGCAAGGCGGCCAACGCAGGAGGCGTTGCAACCTCCGCCCTGGAGATGAGCCAGAACAGCCTCCGCATGAGCTGGTCATTCCAGGAGGTGGACGAAAAACTCCACAACATCATGGCCGGAATCTATACCAAGGTGGCCGATGCCGCAAAACGCTACGGTGAGGCCGGAAACTATGTGGCCGGCGCTAATATCGCCAGCTTTGAAAAAATCGCCAACGCTATGATGGCTCAGGGATTTGTATAAATAATACTGGTTTGTATTATGCATACAGAAAAAAAGAGTATCCCTCCCCGGTATAGAATCATTCTGATTTTGAGCCGGGGAGGGATGCCGTTTCTCTGTTTATACACAAAAAGGGATACTGTTCCGGCAGGCTTTTCGTCTACTTTTGAAATATCCCTGCTTCGTTTATTGAATTTAAATGCTTATTTATCTTCACTATTATCCCGGTTCTCTTTTCTCTTGCCCGTAGAAGTTCCGTAGGCAGTTCCAAGACATAAACCGATTGCAATGCCGAGCGCAAGATTATGAAAAATAATGCCAAAAACAACTCCCAGGCACAGGCCTGTAGATATACCTGTCGACATATGTTTATTCTGAGCGTTTTTATCTTCTGTGCTTTCCTGATCAGCACTTTCTAATTCTGTGGCCATGAATTCACCGCTCATTGTTTTACTGCTTTTTGCTTCTTCCTTCTTTGTCTCATGGTTCTCCGATTGTTTCATATATGGGTTCTCCTGTAAATTCCAAATTGTTTAATTGCTGCGAAAGAACGGCTGTCCGTCTTATTATAAAATAAACAGTGGCGGGAGGATAGTACGTAAGCCATTAAGCTTTATTTACAATATTCTAATCGATTTAAGGAATCCCAGAATAAATTTCAGCCCAAACAGATGCCAACAGGACACCAGATAATAAAAATATCCGGTGTCCTGCATTTTTATACCAATACTTGGAATTCTGCATACTGTTATCTATTTACTTTGTCACAAATTACTAATTTATCCATTACTAATTTTACTCTTACTTTATTTTCATTACTATTTTTATGACTCTCCCATACACGGCATGCATGCTCTGCTGCCCTGCATTCTACTTCCTCACAACCGGAATCCATACTTCGAACTGTGCATTCGCCGGATCCGGGTTTAGATAGACCTCGATATCCGGTGCGCTGCCGTACTCATATCCGGATGAAGGCAGCCATTCCGTCACGATGCGCTGTTCCAGCTCCTGAATAGAGCGGTTCGTTCCCGATCCGCCAAATATGGCCCAGGTGGCCGCCGGTACCGTGAACTCTTCAAATGAAGTCCCCTCCACCGGATGGGAACTTGCAACAGCGATAAAGTACTTCCAGTCTTCCTCATCATAGCAGGCGCTCACACCCAAAAGCCCCATGGGGCTGCCGTCCATCATTGCGGCCAGTTCCTGCACCGTGCCGTCCATAGCCGCCTTTTGCCACATACCGGGAACGACTGCAAAATTTTCCTCAATATTTTTGCTCATGGAACCGGATACCCCAATAATACGGAACGCTTCTTTTTCTTCGATTCTGTAATTCATCTCTTCCACTCCTTTAATCGTGATTTTAAAGCTGAGAGGCGGAAAAGATTTGAGCGGCGTTCCCCCTTTGCGGACTGCCGAGGGCGCGATTCCCTGGACTCCCTGGAAGGCCCGGTTAAACGCGGTCGGGGATGAATAGCCGTATTTCAGCGCTATGTCTATGATTTTTTCATCACTTCCCTGCAGTTCCACCGCTGCCAGGGACATCCTCCTGCGGCGTACATACTCCGACAGGGACACTCCCGCCATATATCCGAACATCCTCTGAAAATGATAGGTGGAACAGCACGCGATCTTCGCAAGCTGTCCATAGTCAATTTCCTCTGCAATGTGCTCTTCGATATAATTCATTGCTTTATTCAGGCGTTCTATCCACTCCATCTGTTTTCCTCCTGCTCTTTAAAGAGATTCTATCCGTTTTCCCTGTTCTTTTCCTCTCTTTCCCTGCACAAAAAAGAGAGATTAACTCACCGTTATCCGCCTGATATGGCGGCTCGCCTTCTCAATCCGTTCCAGCTCCCGCTCCGTCACCGCCAGAAACTTTTCCGCGGCCCCGTTCCGGTCCGTTTTTCTTTTCAGATAATAAATAATCTGGGCTGGAGGACCTTCTTCCAGGGGCCGGATTTCAATCCCCAGTTTTTCTCTCAATTTCAGCGCGGCCGTAGCCGGCACAATGGCCCAGACATCCCTGAATCCAAGAAAATACTCCATAAGCGACATCTGGTCAAGTACCATCCTGGCACACGCAGAAGACTTAAACCGGAAATCATGCCACAAATCGTATTCCGGGCTCCAGGGCAGCCGTATTTCATCGGATACATTGAGCTGCGAGGGATATGCCGCCTCCGCATATCGCGTCCCCGGCCCCAGGGCCAGCAGCATGTCCTCCTCAAACAGAGGAACCGTCTCCACTCCCTTTACCTCCATGTCATCTGAAATCAGGGCCAGATCAATCTGCCCTTCCGCCACATGCCCATACGCCTCCAGGGAGTGATAATTGGAAAAGTTCAGCAGATATTCCGGATTTTCTTCCATAAAACAGGAGCAGACGGTGGGGAACAGGTACGTACTGATACTGTTAACAGCCGAAACCCTCAGTGTTCCTGCCTGATCCATCCGGTCAATCTCCCTAGCCTCCTTCCACAGTTCCAGATACCGCTCCGCGACCGGTACGAATGCCTCTCCCTTGTCAGTCAGCTCAATCGTCCTCTGTCCCTTTCCCCTTTTGATAAGCCTGTACCCCAGCTCATTCTCCAGCGCCTGGATCCGCTTGCTGAGAGCCGGCTGGGTCACATAAAGTTTTCCCGCAGCCGATGTGATACTGCCCGACTGCAGTGCCGTAAGAAATGCCCTAATCTCCAGTTCCGTCATATTCTCCCCCTCCGTGGCCGCCCGCCGCAGGAGCAGCCCTTATAACAGCCGCTCTTGTGACTGCCGCTCCTGTAACGCCTGCTCCCGTAACAGCCGCTTCTATAACAGTCACCTGTAACACGTTCAAAATATAACCAATAGTTTATATTATAAGACAAAATTAAGAATTTTACAATACAGGCCGCCTAACTTATAATATCATCATACCGGCCGGGGCTGCCCCCTTCCCTTTTCTGCCCCGCCGGTAGTGTCCTTGCATCACATCTTAACCTAATTGCAGAAAGCAGGTAACTAATAATGCAAAGAGAAAAAGACTTACTCCACAGCGGCATCTGCTCCTCCCTCCTGTTCCTGATGGGTCCATTAATTATAGGTAATATATTCCAGCAGCTTTATAATACCATCGATGCCGTTGTAGTCGGCAAATACGCCGGATTAGAGGCCTTTGCCGCCATCGGGGTGTCAGGTACCATTATGAATCTCTTTATCTTTGTGATCAGCGGCTGCTGTTCGGGCATTGCCATCATTCTGGCCCAGTATTATGGAGAGAGAAATGATTCTGCGTTCCGGAGTGAGGTGTTCATGGCATTTACCCTGGGCAGCATCGGCGTCCTGGGTATCAGCGCCCTGGCTTTTTGCAGCGTCGGTTCCATCCTCCGTTTTCTTAAGACTCCCCCCGAAGTGGCCGCGCAGGCGGCCGTGTACCTTAAGATTATATTCGCCGGTCTGGTTCCCGCCTTTTTTTACAACCTCTGCTCGGCCATCCTGCGCTCCATCGGCAATACGGTAGTCGCCCTTTTGATTCTAATCTCAGCCATCATACTGAACTTTGCCATGGATCTGCTCTTTATCAGAAACTTCGGTATGGGAATAGCGGGAGCCGCGGCCGCGACAATACTGGCCCAGATCCTGTCCGCCATTCTCGGAATTATTTATCTTGTGAAAAGTTACCCCTCCCTGCTCTTTCGGAAGGAAGATATGCATTTCAGCCGCAGGCTCTTTTTCAGGACCCTGCGCTACTGCTTTGTGTCCGCGCTCCAGCAGGCCAGCCTGTATCTGGGAAAGCTTCTGGTGCAGGGAACGGTCAACTCCATGGGTACGGAAATGATTTCCGCCTACACAGCCACGACAAAGGCAGAAGGTTTTGCCAACTCCTTCGGAGACAGCGGCACGGAGGCCCTCTCAGTCTTTATTGCCCAAAATACGGGGGCAGGAAACCGGGACAGGGTCAGAAAAGGATTTAATAAGGGATTTCTGCTGCTGGCCGCCATGGGAATCTCCCTGTCCTTTGCCATGTACATAACCGCCGGCATGAGTGTCTCCTTTATCTCCGGCACGGATAACCCGATCGTAATAAAAGAGGGAGTAAACTACATGGCAGTCATCTCCCTCTTCTATCTCTTTAATTATATCGGCGCCGCCTATGTGGGCTTTTTTAACGGTATCGGAAAGGTGGGCGTATCGGCCGTCAGCGTCGTATTCCACATCTCTATCCGGGTCGTAATCTCCCGGCTCTTCATCCGGAAACTGGGGCTGGCCGCCGTGGCCGCCGCCACCGGTACCGGCTGGGCCGCTCTGGTGCTGTGCCAGACCGTGCTTTATCTGACGCGTTACCGCAAGCGTCAGTCAATCACCGCCTCCGCCGGAAGCCGCTGTGAATAAACCACTACAAGATCCTGATCCTGTATCCCGGTATTGCCTGCCGGAATAATGACCTGATCCCCGCGCTTAATCATGACAATGATCGTATTTTTATAGAATTTAGCTTCGGATACCTTTTTATTGCACCAGCGGTGTTCCGGAGTGATCCGGATCTCCTTCAGAAGGATCTCACGGTTGTCGGAAAAACCTTCCGCGCCGAGAATGACCGTATCACCTGCGAGAATCTGCGTGTTGCCCTTGGGGACCACCACCTGCTCCCCTCTCTTGATTACGGCAATGAGCGTTCCCGGGTGGAGGTTGATATCGCGTATCCTCTGATCCACCCACGGATGATCCGCCCCGATCGGAAGCTGGATAAACTGGATCTGGGTATTTTCCGTATAGTCGGTAAATGTTTTCATAACATCGGCGTTCTCATCGATCATGCCGCACTTTTTCGCCAGCGCCGGAAGCAGGGAGCCCTGAAAGATGATGGAGAACAGAACCACACAAAACACAATGTGAAATACGTCGATACTGATCTTACTGCCGCTCACCATCACCATAATGGCAAACACGATGGATGCCGCTCCACGAAGTCCTGCCCAGGAGACAACGAGATACTGGTTGAGCGGTGTTTTAAACGGGGCCAGCAAAAGTCCAACCGCCGCGGGACGCGCGACAAAAGTCAAAAAGACCGCGATAAACGCCGCCGGTAAAACAATGGCCGGCATCCGGGAAGGAAACGCCAGAAGTCCCAGAAGGAAAAAGAGCAGAATCTGCATGAGGCCGGTACAGGCGTCGAAAAAGCTTACCAGCGTTTTCTGGTTTTTAAGCGCCTGATTGCCCAGAATTATTCCGGTCAGATAAGTACTCAGGTAGCCGTTTCCTCCTAACAGGGAAGAGAGGGCATAGGAAATAATTGCGACGGCAAAGACGAATATCGTGTCAAAACCCTCGCCGTAAAACTGATATCGGTTCAGGAAACGCGATGCAATGAAAGCCACGGCCGCGCCGATCAACAGGCCGAAGAGCAACTGGCTCACCAGCATTCCCACAATCTCAATGCCGCTTGCCGAGCCCGACATGGCGGAAAGGATGATGATTGTCATCATATAGGAAAACGGGTCATTGCTTCCGCTTTCCAGCTCCAGCATGGAGGCGGAACCGTATTTCAGATTGAGTTTTCTGGATCTCAGGATGGAGAATACGGAGGCTGCATCGGTGGAACCGAGAACGGAACCAATCAGCATTCCCTCCAGAAAATCCACATGCAGGACAAAGTAACAGAAAAGTCCCGTCAGCACAGCCGTCAGTACGACTCCGATTGACGACAGCAGTATGGACTTAAACGCCACCGGCCTTGCCTCGCTCCATCTGGTGCCGAAGCCGCCGTAAAACATGATAAAAATAAGGGCGACCGAGCAAATCTGTTCTGCAAATTCGTAATTGTCAAATGGTATCTTAAAGACTCCATCCGAGCCGAACAACATCCCAAGCACAATAAAGACAAACAGTGTGGGGACTCCGATCCGGCCTGAGATTTTGCTGCTGAGAATACAGATAAAGATTACGACAGATGTAATGAACAGTGCTAATGTAAGTGTAATAGTATCAACTCCCTCTCACGCGGTTTTATTATAGTTTACAACATTTTAGCAATAAAATACCAATAAAATCGCGTTCAGATAATGTTAAGAACGTATTAGTCCGGCCTTGCCGCCCTTTTGCAGCATGGCCGGACCGCAGCTTAAGTCCCCGGCTGTTCCTCCTGGGTTCTTAAAAGTTCTTCGAATTTTTCTACCGTCAAAGGCCTTGCATAGTAATATCCCTGAGCCAGACAGCAGGAGTAACTTTTGAGCATTTCAACCTGGCTCTTTGTCTCAACGCCCTCCGCAAGCACCGGTATGGAGAGCGCTTTTCCCATGGCAATCACCATGTGGAGGATTGTCTCGGCACGTCCGTACGGATCGGACGCGCTTAAAAATTTCATGTCCAGTTTGATCTGATCAACGGGCGCCTCTTTCAGCATATTAAGTGATGAATAGCCGCTTCCGAAATCATCCATCAGAATCTTGAATCCCCGTTCCCTGAGCCGCTGAATATGTTCATGGACCGTCCTGGAGTCGGTGACATACGCCGATTCCGTTACCTCCAGTTCGATTAAATTAAGCGGTACCTGATACTTTTCAACAATCCGGTACAGATTATCACTCAGCTTTGGATTATAAAAACCAACTCTGGAGAGATTGACCGATACAGGCACCGCCTCTCTCCCTTCATCCAGCCATTTTCTTAATAGTTTGCATGTCTCCTCAAACATGTAAGTGTCGAGCTGTCCGATAAAACCATTGTGTTCAAATACAGGAATAAAATCCGAGGGAGGTATGATTCCCCTCTCCGGATGCGCCCAGCGGACCAGCGCCTCGGCTCCGATAATTTTTTCCGTGTTCATATTGTATTTTGGCTGCAGGTAGACCTTAAACTGCTTTTCCGCCAAGGCCGTGTTCATCTCGCTCACGATAAGCTGTGTATGGATCAGCGTCTCCCTGTGGGAATCGTCATAGACGGCAACGTGGCGTGCATAATTTCCCTTTACGCTGTTCACCGCCAGATGAGCCCTGTCGCACATAATATTAATGCTCTTGTCCACACTGTGCACATGATAAACTCCGCAGGAAACATCGACAACCATGTCGATGGGGTACGCCTCTATCTCCTTTCTAATTCTCTCCGTGATCTCTTCCGCAGATTCTTCGTCCCCTTCAATGCATACGACAAAGTGATCCGCCTCAAACCGTGAGCAGACGCCTCCAAGACGGGCCGTCCATTCCTTAATAATGCCCGCCAGGAAAACGAGAAGCTTGTCTCCAGTCTCTACGCCGAACAGGTCGTTGATCACCTTGAAGCTCTCCACATTAAAGAAAAGGATCTGATGATTCCGCTCAGGGGCGGCCTCCATATATCGGACTGCCTTTTCGTAAAATGCCTTGCGGTTGTACATTCCCGTCAATTCATCCGTCTCGGCTATAATCTGGTATGTCTCTTTCTCCTTCAGTTCCATTCTGATATTCATATGTTTGCTGTACATAAGGGCCAGCAGGACAATAACGGCCACAACAAGAAGGGAAATCATAATAATTCTGACTCTGTAGTAGTAGATTGTGTCGGTCAGTGTCTCGTGATACGGGTGAGCCACCGTGTGCGCCATAATAATCTGGTTGATCGTATTATCGTCCAGGCAGCTGATGGATTTATTCAGAATACTGATCAGCCTGCGGTCTGAATCATCGGAGATCATCATACACGTTTTCTCTTCCAGAGACTCCATTGCCGCCACCTTCAGCCCCGCATATTCCCTTTTCTGGAGGAAGTAATTCGCCACATGGGTATTCTGAATCGTAATGTCGGCCTCCCGATCCTTAACCGCGGCAAAACAGTCCTCAATATTTTCTTTAAAGATTATGTCAAAACCGCTGAACTCCTCCGGGATGAGGCTGTGGCCGGACTCATAAGAGTATGGAAGCGCCAGCACCGCCTTGTCAAGCTCGTAAATATTGACTCCAGAATTCACAACCGCCAGGGCCGGCTGTGAGGTTAAATTCTCCGTAAGCTGCCCGCCCGCTTTCTGTATCCTCTCCTGGCTGAACAGAATTCCGTTCACAATATTGACATGATGTCCCTCCATCAGGATTTCCGGGCGGCTGCCGGCCGGCTCCGGGACCATCTCAAGCCTGAGTCCGCTTATCTCCCCAATCTTTCTTGCAATATCCGGCAGGATTCCGGATGCCTCCCCGGTCTCACGATCGGTGTAGGAGAGCGGATAAAAGCCGTCAATGCAGGCCACCGTAAGGGTTTGCCCCTCTTTTACGTATTCCATCTCATCCCTCGTTAACAGAGGTTCCTCCGAGGTGCTGTTATGGCCATAGTATTCATAATACAGTTCTTCCACTATGTAAGGTGATGTTGAATAAATATTGCGGAGGGCGTCATTCAGGACATTCAGTACGGCGGTATTTCCCTTTGTCGTAATAATGTAAAAAGGCGCCGTGTCCAGTTTCTCCACTATCCTCAGATCCGTCTGCCTCGACAGGCTGCCCAGAACCGCCAGATCCGCGGCACCGCTTTTAACTGCGTCCGTTATCTCATCGACCGTACTGCAGTCCAGTTCCTGATAGGAAAATCCCTTCTTCCGGGCAAAGGAGGCAAACTCTTCGCTCTGATAGGAGCCCTTCAGCACGGCGGCTTTCGTACCGTCCATTGCATCGTAATCCTGATAATAGATATCATCGCTGCCTTTTCTCGTATAGACAAACGTGCTCTCCCGTCCTATCGGATATCCCGCAAACTCAAACAGTTCCGCTCTCTCGGGATTCTTCTGGGCACAGCAGACCAGGTCTATCTCGCCTTTCTGCAGCGCATCCAGGCAGTCTTCCCACGTATAATAATCGTACTCATAGTTCCATCCGGTGTACTGCGATATTTTACTCAGGAAAGCCACCCCATAGCCGCTGAAATAACCGCCGCCCTCGGGTTTAATAAATCCCTCATAATTGATATATCCGACCTTCATCGTCTTCTGCTCCCCGTCGGAAGTATCAGAACCGGCAGGCGCCGCCAGCGGAAATGCCAGAACCAGCACAAGTGACAGTATAAACAGCCTGAAGCGCTTTATAGAATTTATCATACCAATACTCCCCACTTAAGATGCATCTCACAGCTTCCTTTACTGAAAAGTAAAGGTTTTTACCTATTGTTATTATATCACTTCTGCCGGAATTTGCAGTAAATTCTTTTACCGCTCCCCTCCTTTTCATTTTAGCTATATTTCAGACTTCACGCACAGGATCTCACCGTCTTTTCGGCGAAGTGCCATAAATTCTCCTGGCTCTTGTGCCGGCCGGTGTTCAGTGCTATACTTCACCCTTGGAAAGATATACAAGTGAGGTATTATGGAAATGAAAAGAAAAATCATCGCAGCCGGCATTGCCGCAGCCGCAGTACTGGCCGCAACCGTTTCGGGATACAGAACCACCACTCTGGCTGCAGGGCCCGCCGGTACAGAATCATATACAAACACAGATGGAAAAGAAATCCAGGTCTCTTTAGACCTTCAGGCATTCATGGAATCCATGGAGGCGGAGGAACTCAAAAGCTCCCCGGCCGCCGAGATTACCGCGTTCGCCACTAAGGTGCAAAATTCCGTTTCGGAACACGATTTGGCGGCTCTGGCCGATCTCTGTGATTTTCCGATTCAAATCACCATGGAGGACGGACGTTCATGTACCGTCCCCTCCCGTGAAGATTTTATCGCTCTGGGCAGGGATTCGGTTTTTACAAGAAATCTGGTGCATGAAATCGGAATCGCAGATCCGTCGGAACAGCAGCTCTATGGAAACGGGATTGTGATGGGAAATAAAAACAACGTCATCATCAACAGGATGGACGGTTCTCTTTCCGTCACAGGGTTTAATTTCTAACCCGCCTGCCGTTATTTATCTGTAAATGCAGACTGTCTTTCGCAGCAGAAAAGGAGATATGGAACGCCATGACGGTTCCATATCTCCTTTTCTGTTTTGAACTGACGGTGAAAAGCGTGCAAATCGCGCTTTCCGCCATTAATCCTGTCTATGCGCAAGGCCCGGTTACAGGGAAATGTCGCTACCCGCCCTGGCCCTTCTGTCCATAATCGAGTGGATAACGGGTACCATGAAGATTGCCACGATACCACCGGCAAACCCATTGTTATAAAGGTTCATTCCGCCGTACACGATGCCGACGTTCATCGCCACCGATGCGTGGAGGAATCCGGCCAGAAGACCGGCAATGACTCCGAATTCGCCTGCCACCGGGGCAAGCGTCGTGGAAAAGAGCAGCGCCAGCATCGCGGACGGAGCGTTGATGCTCCATGCGTGGGTCAGGCTGGCCAGACAGACGCCCACCATAATCGGAAAAATGTTTCTCAGATGTTTTCCCGTCGCGCTGAAACCGACAATCGTAAAAATACCGCCTATGGTGGGTCCGTTCAGATCGCTTCCCACCGCCAGCACAAACAGAGTGGCGAAAATTCCGTTGATTCCCATGTTCAGGGCGACCGCGGCCCCGCCCTCATCGGCCAGGTAATCGGTTCCCGATATCCCCGAGGTTTTCAGAATCCTGCAGTATGACTGTATCACCTTTTCCCCTCCCACCAGGAGAGCGCCCAGTATCATTCCTCCGAACAGGACTCCTAAGAGAACCAGAAAAAGGCGGTTGTTGCCCGTCGACCAGATGAGGCGTTCCTTTGTCTCAATACCGAATGACTTCAGGGCCGATACAATCACCGTTGCAATGATGCCTGCGGCAAAGCCGACATTATAAAGTGAGTACCCCTTATGGGCATAATGAACATGGGTAGATAAAGGCGGCAGTACAAAGCCGATAGAAATTCCGACAGCCACTGTCAGGCAGAGGCGGCCGAGAACCGGCATATCCACAATATGCATAATCTGCGTGATAATCGGTGACAAACTGGTCCCATAGATTCCCACATATATGTATTTGGAAAGCGAGACCCGATGATATTTGGCGTAGAGAAGGACTCCCAGAAGAATCGTCCAGATATTCATCAAATTTTTACCGAACAGAGAAAAACCGAACATCAGACAACTGGATGTGATGGTGTGCCCATCCATCTCCATGTCAAGATAGTAGATAAATCCAATACTGATTAATGTGAGGGCGCCCGCATTGATAAACGCCGCCCCGATGCCGCCCACCGCGATATAGTCCGTAATCAGGAAATCCGGTTCGCGTATCATCGTATATACACCTTCCAGAATTCCATCCAGCGGCTGAAGTAAAAGTCCTGCAACAATGAAGTAAGCTGGAATCAGAGCCAGTAAAAAAAATTTCTTTTCCCTGGTCAGAGATTTCATTATGATCATAAATACACTGCCTTTCTATGGTGCGGATGTGATCCTCACTCCTCACCACCTTCAAAAAAAGGGTATGCAAATATTCAAGTGCTGCCTCTTTGCATACCCCGTTCATCTGTTAATATACTGTTAAAATTTCACCTTTTTCTATTTTATTTCTTTTCCGGCATATTTGCAACTATTATTTTTATTTTATAACAATAATAAATGTTTGCTTATACTCAGCCGCTTTTTCTCATCGCCTCCTGTTCCTGCTCCAGTTTTTTCACGAGCACGGTTTCAATTCTCATATTTTTAATCTGTTCCACGTGGATTCCAAGGCCGTCGGCCTCCACATCCAGGGTTGTGCCGTCGGCCGGAATTGTATTCAGGCGGCTTAAGACCAGACCGCCTATTGTCTCGTAATCATCCGGCTCCGGAAGAGCCACGTCAAGCGTTTCCGATACCTCCTTAATCAGCGTGCTTCCCGGAAAACGCCAGAGGTTTTCTTCCACCTGCTCAATCTCAGGCTCCTCCTCCGCATCAAACTCATCATAAATATTTCCTACAATTTCCTCTAAAAGGTCTTCCAGTGTGATAATACCGGCTACCTCCCCGTACTCATCCACAACGATCGCCATATGTATCTTTTTTGACTGCATATCGCGGAACAACTGGTCTGTATGGATGGATTCGGGCACAAAATATGCCTCATGCAGCAGTTCTTTCAACGGCTTCTTATCAGTTCTCATATTTAAAAGGTATTCTCTGGAATAGAGAATGCCCAGTATCTCGCGGCCTTCTTCATCATATACGGGGAAGCGGGACAGACCGGTATCCCGGATTTTCTCCACAATCTCCTCCTCCGTGTCGTCGATACAGAGGGATTCCACCTCAAATTCCCGCGTCATGGCCTCCTGTACGGAGGTGTCGTTAAATTCAAATACATTCTGAAGCCACTCTTTTTCTTCCTCATCGATGGCTCCGTTCTCTTTTCCCAGATCTATCATCATACGGATCTCGTCTTCCGTCACCTGCTCTTCCTGCGCCTCGGTCTTCATGCGGAGAAGCTTAAGCGTCGTGTTGGTTGAAAAAGCCAGGAAAGCGATTACCGGTTTCATGCCGAACGCAATGGCCGACACGGGCCCGCTGGCGATTTTCGCCACCTCATACGGTTTCTGCATCGCAATACGTTTGGGCACCAGTTCTCCGAAAATCAGCGTAAAATAAGACAGAATAATGGTAATTACAATAACGGAAACCGTATCGAGCGCGCTTTCCGGCAGCGCCCTGAAGCCGAGACCGTTGTAGATCCAGTTCGTCAGGATATCCGAGAAGTTTTCCGCAGCAAACGCACTTCCCAGAAATCCCGCCAGGGTGATTCCTATCTGTATCGTTGAGAGGAAACCTGCCGGCTCCTCCGCCATCTTAAGCAGTCTCCCGGCCGTCTTGTCGCCGTTTTCCTGCATTCTCCTCAATTTTGCCGTATTTAATGATATCACGGCAATCTCCGTTGCGGCAAAAAAAGCATTTAACATGATAAGCGCCGCCTGCACAATCAGTTGTTGTGGTAATTCTCCCACTTTAATCTCTCCTTTTCATTTTTATATTTTGAGCGCGAAAAGGCACAATCTGCTTCTTAAAAAGCAGATCGCGCCTTTACTTTATGGCTCAATATTTAAATTATTATTTTCCGCATCAGCGTCTGGTGCGCTGTCGTCCATCCTGTATAACACTCCTTCTTGATCTGCCGCCGCATTGGGCAGCGATATCGTTGCTGCACCATTATATTACAGGATATGCAGCCTGACGGCAATAGTTTACGCAGGAGCTTAACAAAAGCTTAGCAGGGCCGTGATTCGGAAGCTTAACACTCTGTCATGATTCTTATGATCTCTTTATCCGTCTCACGCATTCCGTCTTTGCCAAGGCGGCCGATATTGCGGATGGTATTTTCCACCCCTTTTGCCACAAGCCCGTCTCCGCCGTAGAACTGCTGGCCCCTCTGAAACATCTTGTATCCCAGGATTCCGGTGTCCACCGCCACCGCAATCTTGGCCGCACAGGATGCCTTGGCCCCGTCGCAGACGATTCCCGATGTAATGGCCAGGGCATTGACCAGCGTGTGGGCAATGACCTCCAGGCTGCCGCCTTCCAGATAGGCGATTCCGGCCCCGGCCCCGGCTCCCGCGCTGACTGCGCCGCAGTAGGCGGACAGACGGCCGATTCCGGTCTTCTGATGCAGTGTGACGAGGTTGGACAGCAGAAGGGCGCGGTAGAGTTTTTCACTGCCGCTCTGAAGCTCCTTCGCATACTCAATCACCGGGAGAGACGCCGTCATTCCCTGGTTCCCACTGCCTGAATTGATGATAACGGGCAGATCACAGCCGTTCATCCTGGCGTCGGAACCGGCTGCCGCCATGGCTTTGGCCCGGTTCTCGATCCGGTCTCCGTACTCTTCCATCAGGACGCGGCCAATGTTGGCGCCGTAATCCCCGCGCAGGCCCTCTTCCGCGATAGCCGTATTATATTCAATCTGACGGTCCAGGACTGCCTTTACATCCTGAAGATCCGCAGTATCTGCAAAATCATAGATCTTCTCAATGGTCAGCAGGGAATAGTCGGGAACGTACTCTTCGTCCTCCTCGCCCGCCGTCTTCTCAAAGAGAATCTCGCCGTTTTTACTGATCTGCACAATATTGGTATGTTCCTGTGCGATCCGCACCCGCGCGGTGGAACCGTCTTTCTCCACGGTCACCGCCATATCCAGAAGATAAGGTGTGTCGAGCGGCTCCACCGTAATTTCGGCCGTCTCCATATAGGCTCCCAGACCAGCTTTCTGCTCTTCTGTTACCTTTGAAAGAACCTCCAGTTCCAGATCTTCCCTGCCCGCAAGGATACCTGCGGCTGCGGCAGCTTCGATGCCCCGGCGGCCTCCGGAGTTGGGCACAATAACGCTCTTGACGTTTTTGACAATATTGCCGCTGACTTCCACCAGCACTTTATCCGGCAGCGCTCCCAGCACGGCTCTCGCCTTTGCGCTGCAGTAGGCAAGGGCAATCGGCTCCGTGCATCCCATTGCCGGAACCAGCTCGCGTTCCAATATCTCCACATAGGTCTTATAACAGATATCGTTTTTTTCCATCCTGTAAATCCCCTTCCGCCGAATTATTTAAACAGATCCGTCGATAAATAGCGTTCTCCGGTGTCGGGAAGAACTACCACAATTTTCTTGCCTTCATTCTCCGGCCGTTTAGCCAGTTCTACGGCCGCCCAGAGGGCTGCGCCGGAAGAAATCCCCACAAGAAATCCCTCTTTAGCCGACATCAGCCTGCTCATCCGGTAGGCATCCTCTTCCTGGGCCAGCATAATTTCATCGTAAATTCCGGTATCCAGGATTTCCGGGATAAATCCTGCGCCAATTCCCTGGATTCCATGAGGTCCCGGAACTCCGCCCGAAAGCACCGGAGATTTCACCGGCTCCACGGCAACCACATGGATGGACGGATTTTTCTCCTTCAGGTAGCGCCCGGTTCCCGTAAGTGTTCCACCGGTTCCCACCGTTGCCACAAAGATATCCACACCTCCGTCCGTATCTTCCCAAACCTCCGGGCCCGTGCTTCTGTAATGCGCCCCCGGGTTGGAGGGATTGACAAACTGCCCGGCAATCCAGCTGTTTTCCACCGTTTTCTGAAGTTCCTCGGCTTTCTGTATCGCCCCCGGCATTCCTTTCTTTCCCTCCGTCAGGATCAGCTCCGCGCCGTGTGCCGTAAGGAGCATCCTGCGTTCCATGCTCATGCTGTCCGGCATGATGATGATGGTTCTGTATCCTCTTGCAGCCGCTACGGCCGCCAGGCCGACGCCCGTGTTGCCGCTGGTCGGCTCAATGATAACCGAGCCTTCTTTCAGGATTCCCGCTTCTTCCGCGTCCAGTATCATCTGAAGCCCCACTCTGTCCTTGGCGCTTCCTGCCGGGTTATAGCATTCGAGCTTTGCAAGAATTTCTGCCTTTGCCCCTTCCTGCGCCGCCAGTCTTCTCAGACCGACAAGCGGTGTATGGCCTACAAGTTCTTCAATTCCCTGATAAATTCTTCCCATGGCAATTCTCTCCTTTTCCTGATCTGCGGCTGCCCGCCATCACATTTTACCGTCTGCTATATCATACGTTCCTTATACGGATATTAACAGGTTGCCCCTCCTTTGAGGTGCACCTGGGCATTGATAATTTCTTCCTTCCGCTCCAGAAGTCCGTTGTCCAGAAGCTGTGCTTCCACGTTGTCAAATCCGAGTCTTTCTATCGTATCGGAGAAACGCTCCCCCGTTTTTCCCTGTTCCCGGAACAGAAGGATGGCCTTCTCCAGTGCGTCAAGCACTTCGTCTTCCGATTTGAAAACCGTTCTCACCGGGCGTCCTTTGGCGATTTTCTTGCCCCATCTTCCCCCAATTACGGCTTTGTAGCCCTCAAAGGAGGATTTCATGGCGCCGAACGGGCATTCGCCAACACAGCGGCCGCAGTTGTTACACTGGTCTTCCTGTACCGCGATACCGCCGTCATTCAATACCGCAGCTCCCACCGGACAGGCGTCGACTACCGTACATGTATTGCAGCCGCGGCAAAGTTCCGGATCGGCCGCCGGCACGTTCTGGCCTACGATACCGAAATCATTCAGACTCGGTTTTACGCAGTTATTTGGACATCCGCCTATTGCTATTTTGAACTTATGAGGCAGTTTGACGCCCCGGTATCCCTTGTAAAACCTCTTATGAACCTTATCGGACAGGGCAAATGTATCGCATAGTCCGTACTGGCATGTCGTTCCCTTGCAGGAAACAACCGGACGCACCTTGGAACCGGTTCCTCCCGTCTCCAGTCCTACCTCTGCCAGACACTCCCTGAACGGCTCGATGTTCTCATAAGAAATTCCCGTTACCTCCATCGTAAGGCGTGTGGTCATCGCGATATGTCCGTCACCGTATTTTTCTGCCGCCTCCGCTATCTTGGCATTTTCTGCCGCCGTTATTTTTCCGTTTCTTGTGACAATTCGGCCGTTGAAACAATCGGTTCCTTTATTATGTAAAAATCCCAGCGCCTTGACCCTTGTAATATCCTCCGGGCTCACCGTAACGCCTTTTTTCTCTGCCTCGATGAGGCCCTCCCCCACCAGGAAATTCTCCAGGAGGCTGTATGAGAGTTCTACCGTCTTCAGGCATCTGCTCTCTTCCACGCTATAGATGTCCTTCAGAACGGAACACTTGGTACTTCCCAGTTCCCGCTCAAAGCTCCGGCAGAACTCCGCACATTTCTGTTTAAAACCTTCCGTGGCATGCGCCCTGTCCTCCACGAGAAACATGCTGATAACCGCCATCGCGCTGCTGAGCGCCCCGCAGGTCTCTCCGCAGCCCATTCCGCCACCGAATCCGCTGACCAGCCGGAATGAATCCTCATTCAGCCCCAGATCGTATTCCTCATTTGCTACACGAAGCACCGTCTCTGCACAGTTGTAGTCCTTTTCAAGATAGTAGTGGCGTAACTTCTGTTTGTTCATTTGTATATTCCCTCTCTTTAATATATATTCTTATGTATTCCTATCCCACTCACACCGTATACGGCGGCACCCCTGCCGCCATGTACTGAAACCGGCCATATCTGACCCGGTTATTTTAAACCTGCCTGTTCCAAAGGCCCACATCAGCCCGGTTTCACTGATCCGGCTTTCCTGACCCTGACTGTACCGGTCTCTATCCTCTTATCCCAGTGCCAGTCCTCTTTCTTCCATCATTTCACGGAGTTCATCCACGACTGAACCCAATTCCTTCCCTTCCTCATCTATGGTGATATCGGCGTACTTCTCAAAATATGTAATTCTTTCTTCATAGAGATCTTTGAGCGTCATTCCGTCCTTCAGGACAACCCCGCGGTCAACCACATCTCCAAGCCTGCTGAGGAGTTCCTCATAGCTGATTTTGAGATACACGACCGGTCCCAGGGATCTCAGGTTTTCCATCGCCTCTTTCCCGTAGATGACACTTCCTCCGGGGGCGATTACGGCGCGGTTTGCTTTCAGTCCCGCATTGACCTGGTTTTCTACCTCCATAAATCCGTCGAGGCCCTGTTCTTTAATAATTTCTTTCAGCAGTTTTCCCTTTTCTTCCTGAATTACGATATCCACGTCGATGAAGGAGTAACCGAGGCGCTTGGCGAGAAGCACTCCAACCGTGCTCTTTCCTGCCGCCGGCATACCAATCAATGTTATGTTGTTTCCCGTGCTGCGCGCTTCTATCTCCGTTTCCGCCTTAACGTCCCTGTTGTCTGCCATGCTTTCCTCCCGTCTTTTTTCTTCCGTCTTTTACGGACACCATCTTTTTTCTTATGCTGTAGCCGAACGTTCCCAGAAGACTGGAAAGTCCATAATATTCTCCGTGGGAATAGACAATCGGCGCCGCTTTGTGCAGCTCAAACTTGCCCTTCTCATCCAGATAGGCCTCATCCACATCTACGGCCACCACTTCGGCCAGGAACATATGGTGGGACCCCAGTTCCTTTACCTCCGTTACACGGCACTCAATATTGACGGGGCTCTCCTTAATCAGTGGAGCGCCGACCACCTGCGCCGGAATGGGGGTAAGTCCCGTATCTTTCCATTTATCCGTATCCCGTCCCGATTTGACTCCGCAGTAGTCGGTTGCATGGACCAGCTTCTCCGTCGTCAGATTGATGACAAATTCTCCCGACTCCTTCAGCATCCCGTATGAATGGCGTTCCGGTCTGACCGATATATAGGCCATCGGCGGGTTGGTACAAACCGTGCCGGTCCAGGCGATTGTAATAATATTGCTCACCCCGTCCCGATCCGCAACCGTCACCATAACGGCAGGTACCGGATACACCATATTTCCCGGTTTCCACTGCGCCTTCCGGGATACGGGACTTTCCAGGGCATTCAGACTGTCTTTTTTACTTGTTTTGATACCACTGTTTTCCCGTTTTTCCGTATCTTTTTTTATTTCTCTGTTATCTTTTTTATACCTCATTTATCATATCCCTCTTAGTGTTGGCCTGCTTTTTATAATAACAAAAAATGAGGGTAATGTATACCCTCATTTCCTCCCAGTTGAGCTATTGTTCCGTCGCTACCATCAGGCCCGGCACAAGCTGTTTTTTCCTCGAAACAACGCCCGGCAGGCTGACAATATGTCTTTCCGTATCCCTTTCCCCCTCGCCGATGTGGAAGGCGTCGGCAGCCAGTTGTTCGGCCCCCTGTCCATCGCAGATAAGCTCCGTGGACTCCGTCAGGATATTGGTCAGCATGAAGAACATCATATCCACCTTCTCGTCTTCCCTGGCCCTGTCCATATACGATAACATCCGGTCTTTCAGTTCATCCAGTTCTCCGGAATTCAGGGATGTAATCTGGCCCACGCCGAAAGAAATCTTTCCGGCCGTAAAGCGCTTGAAATCCTGATAGAAGATTTCCGCGTCACTCTTGCCTTTCAGTTTACTTCCTGCGGCAAACATCTTATTGGCATGCTGTTCCACATCGATCTCTGCAATCGCTGCAAGCTTCAAAGCCGCATCTTTATCTACCGGCGTACAGGTCGGCGAGCGGAAGAGAAGCGTATCGGAAATAATAGCGCTGCAGAGCAGCCCTGCAATTTTTTTCTCAATGGTAACCCCGGCCTCTTTATACATCTGATAAATGATTGTGGCCGTGCAGCCCAGCGGCTGGTTCCTGAAAAATACCGGTCCCATTGTCTCCACCGTACCGAGCCGGTGATGATCGATGATCTCCAGGATATTGGCGTTCTCTATACCGTCGACGGCCTGGCTCCGCTCGTTATGATCTACAAGTATTACATTTTTCCCTCTGGCGCCCAGCAGGTTCCGGCGGGATATCATTCCCTTATACTTGCCGTTCTTGTCGAGAATCGGGAAATCGCGGTGGCGTTTGCTCGCCATCACTTCTTTAATATCGTCAATGTAATCATCGGTATCAAATGTGATGAGGTTCTCCGTCTTCATGAAAAAGCTGATCGGCATGCTCTGGTTGATCAGACGCGCCGCCGTATACGTATCGTAAGGCGTCGTAACCACGGTGCAGCCTCTCTCCTGAGCCAGCTTTTTGATTGTCATGGATACGCCTGCCCCCTCACAGACAATGATACAGCTTGCCTCCATCTCTATCGCGCAAAGCTGTGATTCATACCGGTTGCCCAGGATTACGAGATCATTTTTCTCAATGTAGTATTCCATCATATCCGGGTTGGCGGCGGCAATCAGCACCTTGCCTTCTTTGAAATATTCCTTTTCATCTCCAATGAGCATTGCCCCTTCCAGGGTCTCGATGATATTCGTATACTGGGTGCACGCCTTGGAGAGGATGCTGCTGTCGTAAACGTTCATGTAGGAACGCGTTATGTCTCCTACCGTAATCAGCCCCTCCAGCACATTGTCCTCAGTAACGGCCGGAATCGTCACAACACCGGCGTCCTGCATCAGGTTCCATGCTTTTTTCAGGGATATATTCTTTGCCACGCCTTTTGTTTCTCTTATGTCTATATCCTTTACCTGGGTTTTGACCGTCAGGGTCTCCTTCGGCGCTGCCATACCGAAATAATCAAGTACAAACTGTGTCTCAGAATTGACGTGCCCGGCCCGGCCCGGCACATACTCCCCTCCGGTCGTAATCTGCTTCAAATTCGCGTAACAGATGGCAGAGCAGATTGAATCCGTATCAGGATTTTTATGCCCGATTACTATCGTCTTTTTCGTTTTATCAACTGTCATGCGGCCTCCTAATTTTGATAGTCCTGTCTTATTTATTTAAAATTGATTCTTTTTTAAATCTGTCCGCAGCACAGCCGCTGTCCGGCAGATGTGTCAACGGTAACCTTTTCTCAGGTATTTTTCAGTATAGCACATTTGCAGAATACCGAACAGCTACCTTTTTGTATTTTTTACAGTTCAAACAGTGAAAAAGTTTCTGTCCGGAGGACTTTTGAGTTATTGTTCACACGGATGTATACCCGATAAAGCGGGGCACGCTGTCCCGCGAGGTGTTTTCACGTGTTTTTCGTGAAAATCCCGAGTTAAGCGGCGCGACGCAACGAAAAGTGCGCGATGCGGACTTTTCATTACAATCAACGGAGTTTTTTGCCGTTTCTGTGCCTCGCGAAGCGGGTTGCCGGGCACGGAGTGAACAGTAACACTTTTGTACGCGTCTTAATCCTTATCTTTCATAATCTGTTAACAGGTTGTTCACAATCTATTCACATATAATTTTTATACTAAAAGTATAAGAAATTTCATTTTTTCTTTACTTTTATGGTGATTTTGCACATAGATTTTTCATAATTGCCCCGGCAGCCTAACGGCTCCGGGGTCTCCTCATTTTATCGTCTTCTTTTCATTATTTTCCCTGTCTGACACCCCCTCGGGGATGGCCTGGCCGCGAATAATTCCATTTTATAACCCTTTATAGAGGATTTTTCCACTCTTAATTGTCTCAAGGACACGGATTTTTTTAATCTCCATTGGAGGTACGGTAAGCGGGTTTGCCGAAAGTATGACGAAATCTGCTTTTTTTCCCGGCTCAATCGTGCCTTTTTCCGATTCTTCCCCATACTGGTATGCCGCGTTGGCCGTCACCGCTTTCAGGGCCTCATAGGGCGTAACGCGCTCCATCACTCCCATCGGATGGCCTCCACAGCTGATTCTGTTTACCGCGCACCAGATTGTCTCGAGCATGCCGGGCTGAATCACCGGTGAATCCTGGTGGAAGGTCACATTAACTCCATCGTCGATGGCCGTTCTTGCAGGGCTGATTTTAAGAGCCCGCGCTTCCCCAAAATTCTTCAGATGCACGTCTCCCCAGTACCAGGTGTGGGCCGTAAAGAAGGATGCGGTAATGGAAAGCTCCGCCATCTGCGCAAGCTGATCGGATCTCACCATCTGTGCATGGATCATGACCGGCCGGGTCTGCCCCGGATCCGCGCCTGTCTCCCGGACCGCCTGTCGGCAGGCCTCTATCATCTGCTGCGCCGCTGCGTCTCCATTGCAATGCACCAGAAGCTGCCGCCCCTCCCGAAGCGCCGTCTCAAAATATGACTTAACCTCTTCCTCCTTAAAAATCGGATAGCCGCAGTATCCCTCCGGTTCATCCTCATATGGGCTGCTCATCCAGGCAGTCCGTCCCTGCGGGGATCCGTCCAGGAAAATTTTATAGCCGCCGATTCGCAGATGATTGTTGTATTGACCGGTATAATCAGGGTTTTCTTCCGTCAGCTCATGGGCGTCATTAAGCGCTGCGTATGCAACTACATCCGCATGCAGCAGCTCATTCTCCGCCGCGTATTTTAAGAGTTTCCACTCATCACTCCGGGTGCGTCCGTCCTGGATCGTCGTGATTCCATGGCTCAGGTAAATCTGTTCCGCGGCCTCCAACTGCCTTGCGAGCTGCTCCATGCCCGGCTCCGGGATTACGGAAGAAGAACCGGTAAATGCAGTCTCTTCCAGATAGCCGTCCGGCTCCCCGTAACCATCCGTACCATCATTTCCTGTTACTGCATTCCCGCTTTTCCCGTTCCCGGCTCTGTCTGCCGTCCGGCCGATACGGCCTCCTTCCGGGTCTTTCGTGTCCTTTGTTATTCCCATCTTCTCAAGAGCCAGGGTATTTACAACTCCCATATGGCCGCTGGCATGGGTTATCATCACTGGGTTATCGGGAAATGCCGCGTCCAGGACAAAGCGGTCCGGGTGTCTTCCCTCCGCCAGTTTATTGTGGTCGTAGCCTGTCCCGATAATCCAGTCTCCTGCGCCGGGTTTCCGCTCCTCTTTAAACTTCTTAAGAATCACAATCAGGCCGTCAAAGCTGTCGGCCTCCTGAAGCGCCGCATAAGAAAGCACCTTTGCCATCGCCGTAATATGGCTGTGAGAATCCAAAAATGCAGGGAGCATTACTGCTCCCTTCAAATCCTTTAAAACCGGCTCTTCCGCCATGGCTCTCACCTCTTCGAGGGAACCTGCGGCCTGAATCCGTCCGCCGTCCGTCAGCACGGCTTCCACCGTGACGGGATCACTGCCGGTCATCGTAATAATTGTTCCATTATAATACAAAGTCTTCGCCATAATAACACTCCTGTCTGAATCACTCCGGTCCGTTCCCGGCCTCCCTACGGTTAAAATGCCTCATGCGGCACATTCTGCGTAAACCGTAACTCTTTACGCCCATTATTATGCTCAGACCCGCCTGTTCTTAAACTTTATCAGTCGAGAATCAGCCTTGCGGCTCCATAGATTCCGGCGTCATTACCCAGTGTTGCCAGCTCAATTCCGGCCTTGTTCTCTGAAATAGGCGTATACTCCTCATAGTACTTGCGGATCTTGTCCGTCAGGAATGTGCCGGCCTTTGAAACGCCTCCGCCAATGACGAACACTTCCGGATCTACGGTCATCGACACGATGGCAAGCGCCCATCCGAGATAATAGCAGACCGTCTCCATCACTTCCAATGCCAGGGCGTCTCCCGCCTTAGCGCAGTCCACTACATTCTTTGCGGAGATGCGGTCCCCAAATTTACGCATGGCGGAATCCGCGCTGCTCTTCTCCATGATCCTTCTCGCTTCCCTGGCAATGCCGGTAGCCGATGCAATCTGCTCGACGCAGCCATAGCCTTTACAGTTGCACTGTTCCTTCTCTCCCTCCCGGATCCGCATATGGCCAATCTCACCTGCCAGGCCGTGTTTTCCGGGTATAATCTTCTGATCAATGATAACGCCCCCGCCGACGCCTGTCCCGAGAGTCACCATGACGATGTCGCAGTATCCTTTACCGCCGCCCTGCCACATCTCTCCCAGAGCCGCCACATTGGCGTCGTTGCCCGTCTTTACCGTGATGCCGTCCAGAAGTCCGCTCAGGATTTCCTGCGGGTTCATATCATGCCAGCCCAGATTGACACAGACCTCCACATAACCGTTCGGAAGGACCGGTCCGGGAATTCCAAGGCCCACTCCCGCAACATCGGACAGGGCAATACTCTGTTCTTTTATAACCTTCCGGATTGATGCCGCTACATCGGGAAGGATGTATTTTCCATTCTCCTCTTTTCTGGTCGGCACTTCCCACTTCTTTACCAGTGTCCCGTCCAGTTCGAACATTCCAACCTTTACCGTGGTTCCGCCTACGTCTACGCCAATACACTTTTTACTCATGCTACGGCCTCCCTTAACTCTGTCTGTTCCATTTATTATTACTCGATTGCGTGATTATACTGCAATCCCTTTATTTTTCATTTCCATTATAAGAGATAGGCTGGTATATTGCAAGAGAGGGATTTAATTGAGGAATGAGAACGCCGCCGGGACGGTCGGGGGGCGGGATGGTGAGAGGGAGGTTGTGAGTCTTCAGTCCCGGCTTGCAGGTTGTTGCGGGTGTGGAATCCGGGCAGAAAAAGTTCCTTCGGGAAACGCCCCCGCTCTTTGGAGTACATAACGGACACTAACCTCGAAAAAACCTCGGTAAGTGCCGATGAACTCCCAGGTTCCCTCCGGAATCTTTTTCTCCCGGATTCCCCACGGGAAGGTTATCGACCGGGACTGAAGACGCGATGGTTTTCGCCATCCCGAACCCCGGCCTGCGGCCGCTGATTTGTTCTTATTCCTTCAGGGGGGGGGAGGTATTGTCGCTGCCACTATGCTTCCTAAAATTCCAGGGGAATGCCGGTTTGGTATTAAATAGATGAGTCTTAGTTTTAACGCCTGACCTGTCCTTGAATAACCATTGAATTTTTTGATTCATCATTAAATATAGCTTTGGATTTTTCTCTGAATCCAGCCCAGAATACCTTCATAAGGTAAAAGATTCACGACTACATAGTGGCCGCGACAATACCTCCCCCTTACTTGACGAAAGAGACAATCAGCCCTGAAGCCGGCGGACGGGGCAACAACCTTCCCTGAGTCTTCAGTCCCGTCGACAACCTGCCCGGGGGAAGAAGGAGAAAAACTTTCCGAAGGGTGACCTTGAAGCTCGCCGGTGCTTAGCGAGGTCCTTTCGAGCTTAGCATCCGCTGTGCGCTTCACAAGCGGGAGCGTGTCCCCGCAGGAAAGTCTTTCTCCGGATTCCCCCCTCACCACAACCTACAAACCGGGACTGAAGACTCATCCACACCCTCCCACTACCCCGTCCGCCGTCTTACAGAGGCGTCCTCGCATCTCAACTAAATCCTCATATACCTATAAGTGCGGATACACATAAAGCGTGAGAAGATCCGGAACACCGGTTCTCCTCACGCTTTTCAGCCACTCTATATGACCTTCAATTACATAATCTCCTTCACAGCGGCCGCCACGTTCTCCACAGTAAATCCAAATTTTTCAAAGAGCTGTGCCGCCGGGCCGCTTGCTCCGAAGCCGTCCATGGTCACAGTTTTTCCGTCCAGGCCGGTGTAGCGTTCCCATCCGAAGCCGCTGAGGGCCTCCACCGCTACTCTGCGTCTTACCGATTTTGGAAGGACGGACTCTTTATATTCGTCGGTCTGCTCTTCGAACAGATCCACACACGGCATGGATACGACACGGACCCTGATTCCTTCCGCTGCCAGTGTCTCTTTGGCTTTAACGGCCAGGGCCACCTCGGATCCTGTTGCAATCAGGATTGCGTCGGGTGTTCCCTCGCAGTCATCAATCACATATCCGCCCTTTAATGCCTCTTTGCTGCTTCCGGCCATCGGCTCCAGGTTCTGTCTTGTCAGAACAAGGGCTGTCGGTGTGTGCTCCGAGGTAACGGCGCTGTACCAGGCTGCCTGTGTCTCTGTCGCATCACACGGACGGAATACATGGAAATTCGGCATTGCGCGGAGCGCCGCCATCTGCTCAACCGGCTCGTGGGTCGGGCCGTCTTCCCCCACGCCGATACTGTCGTGGGTGAAGACGTAGGTCAGCGGAGTTCCCATCAGTGCGGAAAGACGGGCCATTGGTTTACAGTAATCACTGAACACGAAGAAAGTGGACACATAGGCCCTGAGCCCTCCGTGCAGCATAATGCCGTTGCCGATTGCAGACATGGCAAGTTCCCTGACGCCGAAGTGCAGGTTACGTCCGCTCCTGTCCTCTTTGGAGAAATCCCCGGCTCCTGACATATTCGTCTTATTGGACGGAGCCAAATCGGCGGAACCTCCGAACAGGTTCGGCATCACATCTTTCAAGTAATTAATGATATTTCCGGAAATCGAGCGGGTTGCCTCCGCTTTCTCCTGCTTCTTCCAGAACTGCTCATCTTCTTTTAATGCCTCTGCGGCATGAATGTCATGATACTTGTTCCAGAGCTCTTCCATCTCCGGATATTCTTCACAGTATGCAGCAAACATCACGTTCCACGCTGCTTCTGTCTCCGCCTTTTCCTCTGCGATCTCTGAGAAATGTTTATATACCTCGTCAGGTACATAAAACGGCTCCTCATAAGGCCATCCCAGCGTTTCACGGAGCGCTTTCACGTTTTCAGCCCCTAACGGCTCCCCATGAGCGCTTGCTTTGCCCTGTTTCGCCGGGCAGCCGTAGCCGATCTGGGTCTTAACTGTAATAAAGGACGGGCGCTCCGTATCTCTTCTCGCCGCCTCAAGCGCCATGCCAATGGCGCCAATGTCATTGCCGTTCTCCACCGTGATCGTCTGGAAGCCGAACGCGCGCATACGCTCTTCCACATTCTCACGGAATGCAATATCCGTATTTCCCTCAATGGAAATATTGTTGGAATCATAAATCACGATCAGTTTAGAAAGTCCCAGTGTGCCCGCCAGGGAAAATGCCTCGGAGGAGATCCCCTCCATCATGCAGCCGTCTCCGCCCAGCACATAGGTATAATGATCCACTACGGGATATTCTTCTTTATTAAACACGGATTCCAGGTGGGCTTCCGCCATCGCCATACCCGTTGCCATCGCCATTCCGGCTCCCAGCGGTCCCGTCGTCGCCTCGACGCCGACCGTGTGGCCGTACTCCGGATGTCCCGGCGTCATGGAACCCAACTGTCTGAAATTCATCAGATCTTCTTTGGAAAGATCTCCGTATCCGAATAAATGAAGCAGGGAATATAACAGCATGGAACCGTGTCCTCCCGACAAGACAAAACGGTCTCTGTTCGCCCAGTTTGGATTGGCCGGATTGTGATTCATCTGGTTTGCCCACAGCTCATATCCGATGGCTGCGCAGCCCAGCGGCAGTCCCGGGTGGCCGGAATTTGCCTTCTGAATGGCGTCCGCGGACAAAATTCTGATTGAATTAACTGAAAGAGTGTCAATCTGGTTCATTTGTAGATCCTCCTGAAAGATATACTTTTGTTGTTAGCCGGTGTAACTATTCAATACCGTCTGAACAGTTGTTAACTGGTTACTTTAATATGATCTCACGTATCCTGTCCCCGCCCGTGATGATGAGGGAGTTAAAACGTGAACCTCTTGTTATTTTGGCAACTGTGAAATCAAATTCGCCGGAAAAACGCTCTCTGCCCGACATATCATAAATTTTACATGAATTATCATTATACAAAATTACGAAATCCCCGTCAATATCCATGTTCTGATACAGATAGGTGAATTCCCTGCTGAATGCAGGCGATCCGTCCGACTTATACACATCCAGCCTGTTGTCGTATTCGCCGGAGGGCGCATCCACGATCACGGCCACATAGCTGTCGGAATAAGCGATACTCTTTATCTGTTCCTCCACCGGTATCTGCTTTACAAGCTCCGGTGAGGTTACGTTCTCCAATGAGAAAAAGGCCAGCTGGTTGTCCGTCACCGCGCAGGCGTGATCTTCGTCGAAAAATCTCACCCTGGGGCACAGGCTCTCCCCGAACTCATCAAATCCGCCCACAAGACGGTCAGGGTAGCTCTTGCCAAATTCAGAGAAGTTGTAAAATACGATTCTGTTTTTAAGGGTGCTGTCCTGAATATATAAATCCGACAGCATGACCTGGGTTCCCTCCGGGGACATGGACACATCCATCAGGTATCCGCTCTTCGACATAACGGTCTTGATGCTCCAGTCCAGAGTGCTTCCGTCTTTTTTAAAAAATGTGATATAAGAAGACGTGCTGTCTTCCACCAGCGCCGCCGCGACTCCATATGCCGATACGCTGACCCTCAGAATCGGAAGCAGGGTGGTCGCTTCCCCCTGAAGTCCGGAGGTATCACAGATGTAAATGGAGTTGCCCTGCTGATCACCTAAGACAGCATAGTTTCCATTAATATAACATACCGGTGATTTCATCTGATAGCTCATAGACCACACGGCATTGCCCGACTTGTCAATATAGGACGCTCCGTCCTTACTGTATTTGAGCATGTTGTCACCGAATTTCATATATCCGGTAAAGCTGCTCTCACTGGCCGGAATCTCCTTCTCCCAGGCAACCGTATATTCAGTATACTGATGGCCGCGGACATAGCGGACTGCCAGGAATATGATAAGAACCGCCAGAAAAGCAAAAAACATGACCAGCCTGAAGTGTTTCATCCGCGTCTTCCACTCCGCCTTGCGGACGATCTCTTCCTCGCTGTCCTCCTGTTCCTTTCTCGGCCTGCCGCCTCCCGGAGCCGACCCTGGTTCTATGATGCGGCGTTTTAACTGCCTCTTTTTTTGTTCTCGTTCCATTGAGTTCATATTGCTCATTATTTATCTCCTGTAACCACGAGTCATTTTCACTAAAAATGAAAACGGATATCCGCCGTGATTCAGCGCTTGACGGCTCTGGCTCACCCGGCTGAATAGTTGGTAACAATTATACACTATTTTCAGGAGATACGCATTATATTTTCCCTATTTAGCGAAAAAATAGTAACAGCCCGGTTACTGTTCACAGGTAGTATTCCGCGAGGTGTTTTTTGTGAGTGGAGCGCAGCGAAAGTCACAGACAGCTGGCCCCTTGGGCCAAACCCGAGGGTTGCGGCGCGGCGCAACGAAAAGTGCGCGATGCGGACTTTTCATTACAATCAACGGCGTTTTTTGCCGTTTCTGTGCATCGCGCAGCGTGTTACTGGACACGGAGTGAACAGTAACAACGGCCCTTTTAACCGTTTATTCAATCCCCGTTACGTCCGGGAGAATGAGTTCCTGTCCGGCTATGATCTTGTTGACGTCGTCTAATTTGTTGAGGGCGCAGATATCGTCGAGATAATCCAGGTTACTGTAGAGTTTGAAACAGATTCCGTAGAGTGTCTCGCCGTCGCCGATTACATAAGTTCCGCCCGGTTTCATGTTGGTAACCGGGTAATCCTTGATTGCGGTGGAGTTGCCGCCGCTTTCGTTCTGGCCGCCTTCAGAGGCTCCGCTGTTCTGGGAATCCGGCTGTCCCGGGTCTCCCTGAGGTGTGGCGGAGGGTTGTCCTCCTGCCTGGTTTTGGAGGTCGGACTGGATTTTACCGCCTGTCTGGCCCTGGGCATCGGACTGTGGTTTGGCTCCTGCCTCACCCTCGCCCTGTGCCGTCTGGCCTGTGGTTCCGCCCTGGCCGCCGCTCTCCGTCTGGGCTTGTCCACCGGACGGATTCTGGGCCGAGGCCTGTTCCCCTCCCTGGTTTTCGGTCTGGCCGGACTGGGCCTGTGATTCGGAGGTGCTTGTCCCTGGCTGGGTTTCAGCACCCGGTATCGCCGTTTTTTCTACGGCCTCGCCGCTGTTCAGGATGGAATTTCCGCCGGACTGGCCCGTTTTGGCTTCCTCGGCCGAGGCCTCCGTCGGATATACATTGCCCTTGATCTGCTCCACGACCAGGTTGTCATCGTCCTCTTTCCCGATGTAGTTTTCAAGCCCCTTTACACCGCTTGGCAGGACTGAGACAAGGACGGTCTCCATTTCACGCATTTTCTGGTAGTTGTTAAACATGACAACGCCGCCGGCAAGCACCGCTACCGACAGCACGCTGCAAAGCATTCCAAGTGTTTTTATGGTTCCTCTGCGGGAGACGGCTTCCATCTTCCGCCCTTCCATCCTGTGGCGGAAGTCGCGGATCACCCTGTCTCCGCCTCCTGTTTCCACGCGGTGTACGTCTTTGCGGAGAATCATGTAATCCTGCATCATCTGATTACGCTCATAATAGATGCTGTATCCCTTCATCCGGTAAAAACCGTCGTCGGACGTTATGTAAGCCGCCTCCTCGCCGTCGATTCCGCTGTTTAAATACATGAGCTGATTCTTTCCGCCAAAATACTGGGTATGCTGTTTCCAATAATTAAGAGGACTCAAAATACAGCCGGGCGCTCCGCAAATAAACCACCCCTGTACGGTCCTCTTTGGAAAAGTTTCTTCTATGCTTTGGTATGCTTTCTTCCAGGCTGCCTCGGAAAAAATCACTTTTTCCCCTGCCGCAGTCACATCTTCCATCTCCAGCGCCCCATCGATAAATATGTAGGGCACCCCTTCGTATTGTTCCGAGCTGCCGAGCAAAAGCCCGACTCTCAGGTCTTGTCCTCCTGTTGGAAAGAGACGTTTCAGATATGTGTTTACATAATCTTCCACGTACAGCTTGACCACATCATCCCTGTCACCGATCTGCCTGATATTTTTCGGCAGTCTGGGAAACGGATTGTATAATTCTCCCATAGACTCACCCCGCTATCGTTTTATTAAATCTAGGCGATCATAGCACAGGATCTATGAAAAACTTGTCAAACAAAGGCCGTGTTATCCCAGAACTTTTCGACAAGCCCAATACTTCTGCTGATGCAGTCCGCCATCTGCATGACAACCGACAGCCTGACACTCTGCAGCATCAGCGGATCGTAATTGCCGCAGCTTCCCACAATTCCGGTGATAAAAATATCACCTACCGAGTGAAGTTCCTTGCTGACTCCGAGTCCTGGTTTCAGCGCTCCCTTGCCCAGGGTTACATAACCCACATGCTCCCTGTTTCCCACCGAAGCATCGACCGCCACAATCAGATCGTCCTGATAACACGTTCTCAAAACCGCCATATAATTTTCCAGGTTCATCGCGTGCACCGGCCGTTCCAGGGTGCCGAACACCGTAGCCTTTGTCATCTTCATCCTGCTCAGTTTATATCCGATAAGCGGCCCCAGGCTGTCCCCCGTGGAGCGATCCGTGCCAATGCATAAGAATACGATTCCCCGCTTGTTTTTGCGTTCCCGCTCTTCCAGTATCATTTCAAGGAGCTGTCTGGCAAATTCCTCCGGGATAAAATTGCGGGATGCATTATAGTAATAAATTTCCTGGTCATTCCGGATTGTCTTCCATTCCCAAATTTTCATAAACTTACCGCCTGTCTGATTAGTTAATTCTATTATAAACAGGCAGTATAAAAAATATGCAGGGGATCTGCTCCCCTGCATATTTTTACTGAGTGGCAATGAAACGTTCGCGAAGCGTACTTTTCGTTGTTATTCACAGTCCCACCCAAAGCGCGTTACTGCGAACAGTAACTGCATATTATTTTCTCGACATATTTCTGCCGCGGTATACCTCGATCGCCTCGCTGATATTGCCGGCTTCGCCGGATTCCAGAATCCGCTTCAGTTCCTCCAGCCGCTCAGCCGTAAGGAATTCCTTCCCCACGTAGCTTTCATACGTATCCGTGATAAATATTTTCTTTTCTTTTACAATCGTCTCCGTGTATCTGAGACGGCTGCCTGCATCCTCGTACGCTGCCTGCAAATCGTCAATTTTCGCCTTGCTGTTGCCGGTGATCTCATCGGTAATGATCGTTTTTGTCACATTTTCAAATGTATTTAGCGCCTCTTTTTTCTTGCGGACCGTCTCTGCCATCTCCTGCTCAAGCTGGGCAATCTCGTCGTCAAACTTCTCAAGATCATAAATTGCTTCATTTCTGTCTCTCTTGATCGAAGCCGTGATGACACGGATCTTTTTATTGTTGGAGTTGATAAGGCTCCTTATTTGCCGGCCCTCCTGAAGAGCGCTCTGATGACGGCCCTTTGTGGCGTTGCCCACAATTGTATAGATTCCGCCGAAGATAAGAATCGCAACCACGTAAATCAGCACCAGATACAGAGTTTTTTTATCGGGAAGCGCAGTGTACACTCCGTATGGAATCAGCAGGAAACAGACCGCAAACGTCAAAAGGAAGGTGAAAATTTCCTTGATCCCCCTCGGAAAATAGAGAGCATAATAAAATCCGCTTCTGCAGAAAGACGGCACTCTCTGGGACTGGAACAGGGTCTTCATCCTGACGTTCAGCTCCCGGTTATGTTCGTGAAGCTCCACGGTCTCTTCCCTGATTCGGTCCTTCATCCCCTGGTTTTTGGCTTTTTCCCTGCGGGCCCTGATTTTCTTCAGCTTTTCCTGGAGCTTTCCTATCTCCGCGTCATAGCTGCTCTCCATCTCGTCCCGCCTTTTCCGGACAGTCAGGCTGATGGCGTCTTCCACCGCCTTCCGCTCTGCTTCCAGAGATTTTTCCAGGCGCAGCTCCTCCATCCTGAGCTGTTCTTCCTTCTTCGTAAAATCGGAAAGCTCAATGACCGCCTCTTTGGCATCTTCCAGAAATGATTTAAAATCCGTTATCGTCTGTGCCATAACTACCTCCCGGATAGTTCAAAAATTATCTATTTTGTATAATTATCAAAATAGCCCTGGATCAGGACGATCGGCGTACCCTTATCGCCGCTTCCTGAAGTCAGGTCACAGAGAGAGCCGATGAGATCGGTCAGTCTTCTGGGAGTAGTACCCTGGGATACCATATTTCCCGTCAGGTTTTCCGCTTTCTCGTCTTTTTCCCTGATATAATTTGAAATCGCGCTCTTAAGCTCTTCACCGGCAAGATCGGCAAAGTTATTATCTGCGAGATATTTTAACTTCACTTCATTCGGTGTTCCTTCAAGTCCGTCTGTGTAGGCAGGAGAAACAACCGGATCGGCCAGTTCCCAGATCTTTCCTACCGGATCCTTGAACGCGCCGTCGCCGTAAACCATGACTTCGATATGTTTTCCCGTCGCCTCCATCAGCTTCTTCTGCACATCATGCACAAATTCGCCGCAGTGGATCGGGAAAAGCTTTACGGAATCTTCCGTCGCCTTGTTGGAACCAAGGAGGCCGTAGCTGTCGTTATATCCGCTGCCGTCCACACTCTCCGTCATAATGTCGTCGAGGGAAAGAACCTTAACGGCGCCCGCCTTAAGCAGCATGTTCTTTGTCCTTTTCCTGGTATGGATGTCACAGTTTAACACGGTCTTTGTATAGTCCAGAATCGCTTTTGCGTTATTGGCAAAAATAATCTCGACTTCAGCCCCTGTTTCCTCAATCAGTTTCTTATAGTAATCCACATAATCCACGCCTGTAAACTCGTGTTTTCTGTAGCCGAACAGCTCACGGTATTTCTCCTCCGTCAGCACGTCGCTCCACGGATTCACTCCGCTCTCATCCATCTGCTCCGGGGTAATCAGATGATTGCCCACTTCATCGGAAGGATAGCTGAGCATCAGAATCACCTTCTTGCAGCCCATGGCAATTCCTTTTAAACAGATGGAAAAACGGTTTCTGCTCAGGATTGGGAAGATGATTCCCACTGTCTCGTCGCCGAATTTATTGTGCACATCCTTTGCGATCTGCTCTATGGTCGCATAGTTGCCCTGCGCTCTCGCCACTACGGCCTCCGTCACAGCCACCACATCTTTATCGCGCAGTGAAAAGCCCTCGCTCTCTGCTGCTTCCAATACTGAATCTGCCACAATCTGAACCAGATCGTCCCCCTGTCTGATAATCGGGGCACGGACGCCTCTGGAAACGGTACCAATCAGTCTATCCATCTTCCATTCCTCCATACGTATAGTGTTCGCAGCCATCCAATCTGCACCGCGGGGCACGCTCCGGGATAATCCCCGCGAACCGCAGCACTCCGGCGGAAACCGGACAGTTGCTTTATCTTCAATATTATCTCCCTCTATCAGGGATTTTCACAAGAATAACTCTACCATATTTTAGAAAGGTTGTCACGTCCTTTATGTGAGGAATCCCAGTCTTAAGTCCCCTCTCCTCATTTACTGGAAAATAGGGCGATAAAATGTTACAATAACAGGGGCAATTAAATCCGCTTATAACCGGGGACCGCTTAACGGCGGGCGCCGGCTCTGCATACAAAGGAGTTAAAATATGAAAAAACTGGCAATCGTGGCGTATCAGGAATATACGGGCCATCAATACGCGGAGACGCTTAAAAAGCTGTTCGGAACTTCCGTGGAGGTGGCTTTTTATTCCATCTACAGCGATCTTTTAAAAAACCTGGAGGCCGATATTGTCGTGGCTTCCACCTATACCGTCTGCGAACTGTTGAAACAGTATGTACCCGATTTTGACAACATCACCATCGCCAACATCACGCTGCAAAAAAAGTCTGTTGCCCGGCTCCGGGCGATTCCGGAGGGGACGCAGGCTCTGCTTGTGAACGTTTCCCTGCAGGACGCCATTGATACTATCTCCCTGATCCACCGATGCGGCATCAAGCATATTGATTTTATCCCGGCCTACCCGCCCATTTCACCGGATCTCTCCTGTGGCCTGGCCGTCACTCCCGGTGAGATAGACCTGGTTCCGCCAGGGGTAAAAAAAGTGATCGATCTGGGCGAGCGGGTGCTGTCGATGAAGACCATCATTGAAATCGCCATCCGCCTGAATACCATCGAAGTACTCCACCGCCCCATTTTCCGGCAGTACTTCGACAGCATTATTTCCACCGACACCAGTGTCCTGGGAATGCTCGATCAGATCAATTTCCTGGAACAGCAGCTCAAATTTGTGACGCAGGTGTTCGATTCCGGCATCATGAGCCTGAGTGAACAGGGAGACATCATCTACGTCAACGATTCCGCCGCAAGGCTCATCGGGCAGCCTCCCCAGTATATGATAAGAAAACACCTGCACCAGGCTCTGCCCTCACTCTGGGACAGCAAAACCCCAATGGCCATTAAGGACAAGGTCGTCACTTTAAATTCCAATGTGCTTATCGTATCCGTTTATCCGGTCGAATATACCTCTGTACAGCAGGGCTTTATTGTCCTTTTAAAGAAATTTACGGATCTGGAGCAGGAGCAGTATAAGATTCGCAGGCAGATTATGGCCAGAGGGCATGTAGCAAAATACACGTTTGATGATATTGCCGGCGACAGCCTGGTAATCCGCCAGACCAAACAGCTCGCCGCCAAAATGGCGCGCTCCAATTCCTCCGTATTGATCTATGGCCAGACCGGAACCGGGAAAGAGCTGTTCGCCCAGTCGATCCACAATGCATCGCCGCGCAGGAACTTTCCGTTTATTGCCATCAACTGTTCGGCCATTCCCGAAAGTCTCCTGGAAAGCGAGCTGTTCGGCTATGCGGAGGGAGCTTTTACCGGAGCCAGAAAAGGCGGGAAATCCGGTTATTTTGAACAGGCCCACGGAGGCACGCTCTTCCTGGATGAGATCAGCGAGATGAATATCCACCTTCAGACCCGCCTGCTGCGCGTCCTTCAGGAAAAGGAGATTACGCGCATCGGCGGCGATTCCGTGATTAATGTGGATGTCCGTATTATCGCGGCCTCCAATATCAAACTGAAAACACTGGTCAACCAGTCGGCCTTCCGAAAGGATCTCTACTATCGTCTAAACGTACTGAGCATCCAGATTCCCACGCTGGATGAGCGCAGGGATGATATCCCGATTCTGGTTGAAAAGATGAAGGAGGGGCTGCATGCCGGTTTTTCCCTGACGCAGGATGCCGTAGAACTCCTTCAGAGCGTTCATTTTGAGGGTAATATCAGGGAACTTCAGAATCTGGTGGAACGGCTCAATTACTCCGATCGTCAGGTCATCGATGCCGATGAATTAAAACGGTATCTGGATCAGGACGTATTCGGGACAGACAGCGCCAGCCTGCAGGACATAGAAATAATCGAACGCTTTATTAAGGAAAACAGCCATCAGACAGACCGCATTCTCCCTATCCTTTCCATACTTCAGACAACGTGTCACAGCAGCCGTAAGCTGGGCCGGAAGACAGTTTTGCTGGAACTGGAAAAAAGCGGGATCTATTTATCCGAGCAGGAGATACGGACCATTTTCCAGACCCTTGCCTTCTACCGCCTGATCCGGATCACGCGCGGCCGGGGCGGAACATGCATTACAGATCTTGGGATGAAGGCGTACTACTATATCATGGAAAAAGGAGCGGCTCAGACCGAGTCGCCCCAATAACGGTAAAAGAAGTTTTCTGCATTGCGGTAACAGATAAGCTCTGTCAGCCGTTCGGAAAAGCCGTCCCTCTCCATGGCTTCGGCAAGTTTTACTATCTCTTTTACCCCATCGATTTCCAGTTCAATATCCATACCGTCAAAGTCGGCGCCGATTCCCAGCACTTCCTCGCCGCCGATGTTGATGATATGGCGGCAGTGGCGGAGCAGATCCGGGATGCGGCTCACCGGATCCTCAGATAAAAAGTCGGAGTAGAAATTTAATCCGATTATGCCTCCGCGGTCTGCAATCCGGCGTATCATATCGTCGCTTAAGTTGCGGCTCACCGGCCGCAGGGCGCGGGCATTGGAATGCGTTGCCATCACCGGCCTGTTTCCATACCGCATGACATCCTCAAATCCTTCGTCCGACAGGTGGGATACATCCGCTATGATTCCCAGCTCATCCATCCTGTTTAACACCTCCAGGCCGAATGCCTTTAACCCTCTGGGCTGGGACCGCGCCGCGCAGTGGGGGTAGCCCAGGCAGTTTTCGTGATTCCAGGTCATGTTAATCACCCGTATGCCTTTTTCATACAGTTCATCCAGGCGCTCTATCCTGTTTTCCAGAACCCCGCCTTCCTCCAGCGTCAAAAATCCCGATATCACTCCCTGTTTCTTATTCTCAGCATAGTCCTGAAAACTTCCTGCAAAACGCACCTTATCTTCGTATTCACAGGCCTGCTGCCGGAACAGATCGATCATGCCGAGCACATCCTGATAATGGCTCCCCAGACGCGGAGGCCTTTTAAGATTCAGAAAGCAGGCAAACATCTGAGCGGTATAGCCGCTCTGCTGCAGTGTTTTAAGCGATACGTGGCATTTATTTTCCCATAAATCCCCCAGCTCCGTTCCCTCCTGGTAAAACAGGCGGTTTAAGGTATCCGCATGAAAATCAATGAAATGCATTTCTTACTGCTCCTCTCCCATTTTTAAAATGTGAATTGATCTCTGGCCGGAAACAGACCGAACAGGCCGCCCGTATGGATAAACAGGATATTCTTACTGTCGGAAAAACGTCCCTTTTCGAACTCCTTCGTAAATCCGTACAGACATTTACCCGTGTAGACCGGATCTAATATGACGCCCTCCTTGCGGGCAAAGTCGCGTATAAAGTCGAGTTCTTCCTTACGGCTGAGCGCATATCCCCTTCCGACATAGCCGTCCAGAATTTCAACTTCCTCCGGGCGGATCTCAACCGGTTCATCCAGATACCGCCCGGCCTCCTCCACGATCTCGGAGACACGTTTCTGAAAGAATTCTGCGTCGTCGCAGACATTCACTCCTGCGATCCGTTTGTTCAGTCCGTACAACCGGTTTGCGAGACAAAGTCCGGCAAATGTCCCGCCCGATCCCACGGCGTCTATGATGGTGTCAAAGGTGACGCCCAGCAGTTTCTCCTGTTCCATGATTTCCTGCATACAGGTAAGGTAGCCGAAGGTGCCGATTCCGTTTGACGCGCCCTCGGGAATTATGTATGCCTTATGTCCTGCGGCGTTGTATTCCTCCGCTATTTCTCCCATAATTTCACCGCGTCTGGAGCGGTAGCTCTCCGCATCGATAATGCGCACATCCGCCCCCAGAATCTTATCTATAAAGTAATTTCCGTCTGCCGGCGGTTCCGGCTCACCGTTTCTGAGCACCAGACAGCAGCGAAGTCCCAGCTTGACTGCGACCGCCGCCGTGGCGCGGCAATGGTTGGACTGGAGCCCTCCGCAGGTGATAAGTGTGTCGGCTCCCATATTGACTGCCTCACCGACGGAATATTCCAGCTTGCGGATTTTATTGCCCGAAAACTCCATTCCCGTCAAATCGTCACGCTTGATAAAGACAGAAACGCCAAGCTCCTGTGAAAACCGGTTCAGCATTTCAATTCTGGTCGGCAGATTCGCCATTGGAATCCTGTTTGGAAAAGGTTTCATCATTATTCCCTCCTGTTATACTGATTCGCCTCCTGAACGGCGCCGCACCCAAATTCACGGTTACAGCACAAAATGGAAAAACCGGAGGACTTCATAATAGTCATTATGTTTAAATTCAACGGTATGTGCATCCGTTTTATATGCGCCCGGGTAATAGGAGGCGTGTTCCGCGTCAAAATGTTTCTGATAGGCAACAGTGACCCGGAATTCAGGGGGCAGGGGACTCATCGGACCGTCATGGCCCATCCTCAGCGCCCTCTCGGCGGCGTCCTCCAGCATCCGTTCCACCACCGCCGGATGCAGGCTGGCAACGGCTCCTCCGATTCCTATTTTCGTGCAGCACGTTACAATCTTTGGATTCGCAAGCGACGCCTTGTCGCAGATTCCGGCATCTCCTGATACAAAGACCGTGGGAATTCCAAGATATGCGGCCGCATAGGAAAACAGAGTCATCTCCGACGCCGGGGCTCCGTTAATGGTAATCTCCCTGATTCTCCTGCTGCTGATCGTGTGGGCCATCGGGTTTCCATTCTGTCCGGCTGCGTCGTGGTAGCCCACGAACATCACGGCATCATAGCTTTTATTAATGCCTCCCACCATGGAATACGGGTTTTTCACTTCCCCGCGTATCAGCGTGACCGGTTCCGGCAGATACTCATGCATAATATTAAGTCCATATCCGTGCGCATCCTTGACCGCCACAAAATCAGCCCCGGCAGACAGCGCTCCGCGGCATACGGCGCCCACCTCTTTACTCATCTGAATCATGCCCCTTGTATAGAGCTGCGGATTGTCGTTTCCGGCCTCCGTAAAGGACGCCAAATCCGCAATGCCCTCGATGTCTGCGCTGATAAATACTTTCATCGTTTTTCTCCTTCCCATGGAATCCGGCAAATCTCCAGGATCTCATGTTTTATCTCATACTCGTCTGCCCTTAAGGCCCGATGTCCGTACTCGCACTCCCCGTACTGGTTATCGGTCGGATCCTGGCGCATATGCTTTTTCGGCGGCGTAAACTCGTGCTGGAATGCAGAATTGGCGGGCATGCGGAACGGATCCAGATTTCCGAAGTAAAAGCGTCTTCTCTCTTCGTTGCCAACCCGGTGGGAACTCCCCCCGAACGACAAATCGGCAAACAGCCAGCCGTAGGGAGCGACATAGAACTGCGCCCAGTCATGGCCGCCGATATCATACGGCGCCGCAAACAGGCCAGATTGCCACCCGGCTGGAACCCCGCCGTAGCGGCACAGCGTGATGAACAGTAACGCCTGAATGCCGCAGTCTCCTTTTTGGTTTATGCCGGCATACTCTGCGATATTCCTGATGATGCTGTATTTTCTCACATAGGAATATCTGACGTTCAGCGTAATATAGTCATAAATTTTCCGGGCCTTTAAAAGCGGATTTGTCTCTTCCCCCACAATCTCCTCATACAGACTGCGGATAAACGGCGTAAACAGGATATGAGGAGCCTGTTCTTCCAGACAGAAGTCCGGCTGCTCCGCCTCCACGATGCCGGGATCCGGTTCCGTGTACGCCACATGGTTCTCATATTCATACTCCACGGTAAACGTGTCTCCCTTTACATAAGGCCTCTGAAAGCAGACGGTCCGGCTCCCAAAATCCTCCGGGGCAATTACCGCGTCGGACGGGATCCCTATCAGGCGGATCTTTCTCACCTGCGTTCCCGCATTTGGTATGGGCAGGTGCACGGTAATCCGGTCCCCTGTGTCCTCCTCCCCCTTTACCTTCAGGGTGCTCCTGATATGAATGCGGTAAGCATTTCCCCCGTGCTCCTTCATATCGTTCATATTCCGGTTGAGAACCGCCTGCTTTTCCTCCTGCTCCTCCTGATTCTGCGGCACCACCAGCCTGTCTGTTACGGGATGCTGCACCTTCAGAAGGTTCTCATAGAACGTGCGGATAAAGTACATCTGTCCGTCCCTGTAAATCCAGTCGAATACGCTCTGTTCAATCAGCTCCTCAAACTCCTCCCTGGTAAAATCACGGATGTTCAGGCAGAGGATGGCCAACGCCTCCTCATAGGAAACGGAATATTCAGCCTCCCAGATTGGGAGTTGGGCTTTCTGAAGCTCCAGGCACTTTCTGAGCGCCAGGGGAAGTTCTCCCTCAAGCCGTCTGTCGATCAGCTTAACCGCTTTCGAAAAATACCCTGCCTCCAACTGCCTTCTGATATCTTCCGGAAGCTGCACCGCCAAATACTTTATATTTTCCAACATGTCAAGTTACCTCCCTTTCTTAAAACTGGGTGAACAGCGCGCCAAAACCGCCCGAATGAAGGTAGCAGGCGCTGCCGTTTACGGTTCCTTTTTGCACCGAATCCACCATTCCGTACAGGGTTTTACCGGTATAAACTTTTTCGACAAAAATGCCCTCTTCCTTTGCCAGCTCATAGATCTGATTCACTGATTCTTTCGTGGGCCTGCCCCATCCTTCTCCTCTGTACTCCTCATGGACGGTAAACAGCGGTTCAAAACAGAATCCTTCGAGCTGTCCGGTCAACTGCTGCAGTTCTCCCAGAAAACCGTTGAGGATTTTTTCCAGCTCTGCTTTTTCATGCTCAACCGTCACAACATGTACGTGAAAGGGCGCCCCGGTCAGCGCTGCGCCGAATATGACGCCGGCCGCCAGCCCTCCGTTCCCGCCCGGGACAAAGAGATGGTCAAGCTGCAGTTCCTGGGCCTCGCACTGATCACAAAGTTCCACAACGGCCTGGACATATCCCAGGGAGCCAAGAGCTGTCGACGCCCCGTTTTTAATCAGGTAAGGATGCCTGCCCTGATTCTCCAGCTCACGGCAGAACTCCTCTACATACGCTTCCCTCTCATGATCCGGCATATCTCCGATATAGCGCATGTCCGCGCCGGAAAGAACATTGAGAAGCTGGTTTCCTTCCATCCGCTCCGGCCTGGCGTCATTGTGAATAATGATGCAGTCCAGATTCGCCTTATTGCATGCGGATACGGCGAGGGCGCAGAGATTCGACTGGCATTTTCCGGACGCTATCACAACGTCCGCTTTTTTTTGTACCGCGTCACCCAGAAGATATTCCAGGTTTCTGATCTTATTTCCTCCCGCTCCCAGTCCGGTGAGGTCATCCCTCTTGATATACAGGGGAAAACGGGATCCTGTTTTTTTCTGTATGTTTTTCACCTGGTGAAGCGGGGTTGGGAACGTTCCTAACTCCAGACGGTGAAAATCAGCCAAAACATTTTTTGCTTGCCGGGTATTCATATCCATCTCCATTCCGCCGCTGACGCAGGCGGCCTGATTATTTCATATTATTTAGTCGCGTCTTAAATTACCGGTTCATCCAGGGTCCGGACCGTGTCACACCAGATGGCAGGCCACAAAATGGCCCCTGGCAACTTCTTTGAACTCCGGCGCTCTTTCCCTGCACTCATTCTTTGCATAAGGACATCGGCTGGCAAATTTGCAGCCTGCCGGTGAATTCAGGGGACTCGGAACATCCCCTTCTAAAAGTATCTGGCTGGACTGCCTGGACAGGACGGGATCCGCAATCGGGATCGCGGAAAGCAGGGCCTTTGTATAGGGGTGCTGATTATGGTTATACAGTTCCTCCGTTTCGGCTATCTCCACCAGACTTCCCAGGTACATAACGCCGACACGGTCCGATATATGGCGCACCATGGAAAGATCGTGGGCCACAAACAGATAGGTTAATCCAAGTTCTTCCTGCAGATCCTCCAGCATATTGATTACCTGCGCCTGAATTGACACATCCAGTGCCGAGATCGGCTCATCGCAGATAATAAACTCCGGATTGACCGCCAGTGCCCTGGCTATGCCCACGCGCTGGCGCTGGCCCCCGGAAAATTCATGGGGGTAACGGCTGGCGTGATCCTTGTTCAGCCCCACCCGTCTCAACAGTTCCAGAATATATTCCTCCCTCTGCTTTCCGGAGCAGATGTGGTGGATATCCAAGGGTTCTCCCACGATGTCCGCCACCGTCATACGCGGGTTCAGGGATGCATACGGATCCTGGAAAATCATCTGTATTTTTTTACGGTACGGCATGAACTCTTTTGCATTTAAATGGGTGATATCGGCGCCGCCATACCGTACGCTTCCCCCGGTCGGTTCATAAAGGCGGCAGATGGCGCGGCCCGTGGTCGTCTTTCCGCACCCCGATTCGCCTACCAGGCCGAATGTTTCACCTTTGTCGATAAAAAATGATACGTTGTCAACGGCTTTTACATAGGAAATCTTCTGCTTCACCACGCCCTTGACCTTTTTAAAATACATGCTGAGGTTTTCCGCTTCAATCAGGTGATGCTGTTCCACGCCTCACACCTCCCTTCTGATTTTCATACTTAGCTACGGCAGGCGCCTTGGGATGACAGAGCCAACACCGAACGGCATGCTCTTCCCCTCTGTGGAATTCCGGTACCGTCCGCTCCCTGCAGACACCCATGGCGAATTCACAGCGGGGGTAGAATGGGCAGCCGGCGGGAGGCTGCAGCATATCCGGGGGAGTTCCTGCAATCGACTGCAGCCGTTCTCTGCTGCCTCCGGCCTTGGGAATAGATTTTAACAGCCCCATGGTATACGGATGAAGCGGAGAATAAAAAATGTCCTCCACCGTCCCTGTCTCCATAATCTGTCCCCCGTACATGACAATAATGCGGCTGCATGAACTTGCCACGACTCCCAGATCATGCGTGATCAGGATAATCGAAGTATTCGTGCGCTCCTTCAGGTCATTCAGGAGGCGGAGGATCTGCGCCTGGATCGTCACATCCAGCGCCGTGGTCGGTTCGTCCGCAATCAGAAGTTCGGGATTGCAGGACAACGCCATGGCAATCATGACGCGCTGACGCATACCACCGGAAAATTCATGGGGATAACAGTGGATGCGTTCCTCCGGATCGGGGATTCCGACCAGGCGCAGCATCTCAACCGCCCTCTCCATCGCCTGTTTTTTGGTCAGCTTCTCATGTTCTAATATGGCCTCGCTGATCTGGCTCCCAATCGTGAGAAGAGCATTCAGGGAGGTCATGGGATCCTGGAAAATCATCGCGATTTTGCTGCTGCGCATTTTCCGCATCTCTTTTTTATTCTTTTTAAGCAAGTCCTCACCGTGAAAGAGAATTTCCCCTCCCATAATCCTGCCCGGGTGCTGTAACTGCATAATCGACAGGGAGGTCACGCTTTTGCCGCTGCCGGATTCGCCGACGATGCCTACCGCCTCTCCTTTCCGGACCGAAAAGCTTATATCACGGATTGCCTTGACCTCTCCCACATGGGTAAAGAAAGAGGTTCTAAGGTTTTTTACCTCTAATAATTGTTCTTCCATGAAAATCACCTCTCTTTACTTTCTCTGTTTCGGGTCAAAGGCATCGCGCAGACCGTCGCTGAACAGGTTGAATGCCAGGATTGTGACGGAGATGGCAATGGCGGGAGTGAGCATCTGGTACGGATAGACGTATATTCCCGGAAGCGCATCGTTACAGAGTGTACCCCAGGAGGCCATCGGAGCGGAAACACCGAGTCCGACAAAGCTTAAAAAAGCCTCCGTGAAAATTGCATTTGGAATCTGCATAGCAATGGCTACCATGATGGCTCCCATCATATTGGGGATCAGGTGCTTGGCGAAAATGCGGCGCGTGGACGCTCCCAGTATTTTCGCCGCCAGTACAAACTCATTGTTTTTCAGGCTCAGGACCTGCCCGCGCACAATCCGGGCCATTCTGACCCAGTAGGTGAGTCCGAGGGCAATGATAATGGATTTCATGCCGGGTCCGATCACAACCATGATGAGAATTACATACAGCATCATCGGAACGGAATCCACCACATCCACGATACGCATCATCACATTGTCTACCGTGCCGCCCTTATAACCGGCAAAGCAGCCGTAAAAGACGCCTATCACAAAGTTGACGAGGGCGGCAAAGACGCCGACCGTCAGGGACATCCTGGCTCCGTATATCACGCGGATAAAAAGATCCCGCCCCAGCGAATCGCTTCCCAGAAGATACGTCTTATTCCGCATGGTGCGCGTTTCGGTCATAGCGTGGCCATCGTATGTAATACTGCATTTTTCTATCTCTTCTTCCAGGATTCTCTTGGCTTCCGCCAGGGAGATGAACGGAGTTTCCTCCCTGCCGTCAAAATAACCTGCCAGATAAGAGGCGGCCGACGTGGGAACGCAGTCTCCCTCCGACGCCGAGTACTTCTTTTCCAGTTTCCGGTATTCTTTCAATGCCTGTGTGTACATACTGTAATCGATTGACAGTATTTTCCCGTTCAGGTCAAAGGTGCTCTTCCTGGCTATCGTATCTTTATATGTGGGCTGCAGAAGCTCTATCAGAGTGCCGTCGGCCGCCACTTCAACCACGTCGTAGTTCTGTGTAATATAGATATTGCGCTCATTGGCCTCATCGGAGAGAGGATAAACCTCAAGTACCGGAGGGATATTAGAGAGCGTCAGGTTCTGTTCTTCGTAACTGTATTTCCAGAAAAAAGGAATAAAGACCGCGCAGAGAACCAGAATAATGATGACGACCATTGATATCATTGCTGTTTTGTTTTGTTTAAGCCGTCTCCAGCCATCCTGCAAAAAGGTCAGGCTCGGTTTTTCAATTTTTTCAGAATTCTTTTCACCCAATTCCAGAGGCTCCCAAAGAGAGTCCGGAATCTGTTCTATGTTATTATCCATGTGCACTCTCCTAGTCGTATTTGATTCTCGGGTCTACAAAAACATACATGATATCCACAATAAGCGTGCATACCACTAAAAATACGGCGAAAAACACCGTGATTCCCATGATCAGCGTATAGTCACGGCTGAGGATACTCGTTGTAAACAGGCTGCCGATGCCCGGAATTCCAAACACCTTTTCAATGACAAATGAACCTGTGACAACCATGGCAACCATCGGGCCGATATAGGTTACAACAGGCAGAATTGCATTGCGCAGCGCGTGCCTGGTGACAACTTTAAACTCGGAGATTCCCTTGGCTCTGGCCGTCCTTATGTAATCCTGGTTCAACTCCTCTATCATGGAAGTCCTCATCAGACGGGTGACAAAGGCCATGGAAAATACGGAGGTCACCAGGACGGGGCCGATATATCCCTTCCAGTCCGCCACGCCGAAGGCGGGAACCAGTCCCAGAATCTTGCTGAACAAAAACAGATACAGTGTCGCAAATACGAAGCTCGGAATTGTGGATCCCAGGGTCGATAACACCATCAGAAAGCGGTCCACAAACCGGTTCTGTCTGAGCGCGGCCAAAATTCCTGCCGCGATACCGAAAATAATAATCAGTATGGAAGAATAAATGCCAATCCGCAGGGAATAGGGGAAACCGGCCGCAATGATTTCATTGGTGGAAAGTCCCACTTTAATATAGGAAATACCAAAGTCACCGTGAAAATAATCCACCAGGTATTTAAAATACCGTTCATACAACGGCCGATCCAGGCCGTACTTTGCCTTCATGGCCTGTTGGAGTGTCACATCGAGAAATTTTTCGGAATCCAGAGGGCTGCCTGGAATTGCGTTCATCAGTACGAAAGTAATCGTCATGATAAACCATATGGTTATAAGAGCCGCCAGCACCCTCTTTATTATATATCTGGCCAAATCATTCCCTCCCTCAAAAGAGATCGGGAGCGCCCGCCCGGCGGGCGCTCCCAAACCTTCCTTTACAATCAGTCTACAAATTCTGCATTGCGGAAAATCCAGTTACCGGTCTTGGAAAACTCCACATTTGTAACAACATCCTCATTAATCAGCGCTTTCATTACATAGTAGTATATCGGGCAGGCGGGAGCCTCTTCCATCAGAATGGTCTCGGCCTGTGCCCAAAGCTCGTCTCTCTCTGTTCCCTGTGCCGCCATGGCCGCCTGATAAGTATCCTCAAACGCCTTCTGTCCCGGGTTCAGAGTATGGTCGTGGGGAGCGCTTGGATGTTCCGCATATCTCCACTGTGCATAGCATCCGGAGTCCAGCTTAAACTGTTTCATCATCTGGCTGGCGTCATAATAGCCTGCGCTCCAGCCCGAAAGGCTGATATCATATTTGCCGTCTGCTTTTGTCTGCAGAGCTACGCTCTTATCCTCATTGCGGAGTTTTACGGTAATGCCGAGATTTTCCTTCCACATCTGCTGGATTGCCTCACAAATCTTTTTATCACTCTCCCCGGTGTAGTATAAAAGCTCAAGTTCAGGGAATCCCTCTCCGTCCGGGAAACCGGCTTCCGCCAGAAGCTGTTTTGCCGTATCGACATCCGCTGAATCAGGTGAAATGCCGAATGCCGGTTCAGGCAGGCCGTTGGCCTGCAGCGTGCGGTAGGAACTGCCGTCCGTCTTCTGTGTCGTAATCGGAAGGAAACCGCTGGCAGGTATTTCTCCGGAGCGTGTAATCTGATCCGTGATCAGCTTGCGGTTAATGGCAAGGGTGAGGGCGCGGCGGACCTTGACGTCGCTTACCGGATCCCTGTCCACGTTGAAATCAAGGTATTTTGTTCCCGTAAGCGGTGAAACATACAGGTTGGGATCTTCCGCCAGGAGCGTTGGTATCTCTTCCGCCGGGATTACTTCGGTACAATGGATATCCCCTGCTTTATAGCCCTGAAGGGATGTGTTTTCATCATTGATCATGATTCCTTTGATGGCCGGCATCTTGATACTGTCTGCATCATAATAGGCTTCGTTCTTCACCATCAGAATATGGGAGCCGATCTGGTATTCACTGAGGATGAACGGTCCGTTACAAATAAAGGTTTCCGGGCGTTTTTCCCATCCCTCGCCAAGATCAACGCATTTTTTATTTACCGGACAGTAAATATCGGCTGAAATACGGTTCAAAAAGAATGGAGCCGGGTTCTTAAGTACCACTTCAAAGGTATAATCATCCAGGGCATGCGCCATCACTTCGTCGGCCGTGCCGGTTCCGGCCAGATACTCGGCGGCTCCGACCACATAGTCGGTCACGCCGGCTGCGGAAGGTGATGCTACGGCCGGGTCACAGAGACGTCTCCAGGTATATTCAAAGTCGTGGGCCGTCAGAGGAGTTCCATCCGACCAGTTGGACTTACGCAGGTGGAACGTATAGGTCAGGCCGTCATCGGAGACATCCCAGCTCTCGGCGACACCCGGTTCAATTCCATCCACACTCTGCCTGGTCAGTCCCTCGAACATTGAAATGGTAATATACTCGGAAAGAGTTTCCGAACTGAGGGTGGGATCCCAGGTTTTAGGCTCGCTTCCCATATTCCATACGAGAGCCTGCGGCTTCTCTGCCGCAGAAGCTGCCGGAGCTGCGGTAGATTCCGCCGGAGCCTGCCCGGAAGTCTCGGGAGCGGACGATTTCTGGCTGCATCCCGCCAGCACACCGCCAAATACCATAATTGCAAAAACACCGATTAACATACTGCTTTTTCTCATAAAAACCTCCTTGTTTGTTTTTGATAAAGGGAGACCTATGGTCTCCGCAACATCCTTTCTCATATCTGTAAACAAAGCAATATGTGTGCCAATTTTGTCTATTTTTTTATAACAAATACAAATATTATTCAAAAACAGCGTATTTTATTATTATTTTAATAGGCAAAATTATTTTCTATATGTATGTTAAATAATAATTTCCCTAAATAAAAGGAAAAAAAATTATGCTTTTTATAATTTAATTGGTTATTATTTTAAAAATAATAACCAATTAAGGCCATTCTGATACTCCACAGCCTCTCGCATCTCATCGTCTGACGGCAGCAGGATAACAGAGAACCCGGATACCGCCACATTCAAAAATGTGTGCGGTATCCGGGTTCTCTGTTATCCTGCCGACAGCACGCGTTTTCCACGCTACTCTTCCAGTACCTGAATTTCCAGATAATCGAAATCAATGGACTCTATAAAGTTGTCACTCGTAAACCGGGCCTTGTCATGGCGTTTGAATTCCCCGACCGTAGCGTCCAGCCAGACCGGATGCCCCAGGTCAAACTGGTAGCATATCTGATCCACGGCGTCAAAAATCATGGCCGTCCTGGACATGGAATAGTCGCCGTTGCAGATTACCGTGTCCTGCAGCATTCTGTTATCTTTAAATATTTTTCCCCACAAGCGGAACATGGCAGGTCTCCTTCTGTTGTGTAGTTTTGATAGAATAGTATCAGTCTTCTTCCGGCGCCATATCCATCCATTCTTTTCCCTCTACCATGCGTGTTACCATCATGGATGCAACCGTATCGCCCGTGGCATTGATCCAGGTTGCAGGAGGATCCACAAGGAATCCAATCGTTGCAATGATTGGGAATGCTTCCGGCGGGAAGCCGAACAGGTTGACAATCAGCATCTCTCCGATGAGGCCGCCGCCCGGAACGCCGGACATAACGACACCGCCCAGGATTGCGATACAGACACAGGTAATGTAAGTGCCGATCCCCGAGAAATCCTGGCCGAAGATGCCGAACAGGAACGATATCTTTAAGATAGAGGAAAGACAGGTTCCGTCCATATGCATCGTCGCTCCGATGGGAAGCACAATATCCCTGATATCCTTCGGCACGCCGATGGTTTTCGCCGCATCCAGATTAACCGGCAGCGTGGCGATGGAACTCTGGGTAGCCAGGGAAGTTACCGAGGCATTCAGAATATTCTTGAAGAACTTTCTCGTCCCCTTCTTCCCTCCGGCAAAATACGAGTATGCCGCAAATGCCACAAAGAAATACACGATGCACAACGGATAGTAAATAACCATCGCTTTTGCATAGGAGCCCAGAAGCTGAGGGCCAAACTCGCCAATCAGGGATGCAAAATACGCTCCCAGTCCGATCGGTGCATAATACATAATCAGTGAAATCATTTTCATCATGACTGCTGAGAGGGCCTCCAGGCCTTTGGCAACCATGCTGTTATTCTCTTTTCCCGTAAGGCTGACGCATACGCCGAACAGAACGGAAAAACAGATTAGCGGCAGCATATTAGCCTTGGAAAGCAGGCCGGAGAAATCATTCACCGTGAGCGCTTTTACGATCTGTTCGCCCAAGTTGACGCTGTCCAGCGAATCCGGAGCCGTGAGGGCGATGTTGACTCCCTCTGCCGGCGGGAATATCTTCACCATCACAATAATGGCGACAGACGCGATCGCTCCCGTCACAATAAAAACTCCCAGCATATAGCCCAGGATTTTCCCGAGCCGCCTCATACTGAGCATATTTCCGACCGCACTGGAGATCGTGATAAATACTAACGGCACCACCGCACAGAACATCAGATTGATAAAAATATCCCCGAACGGTTTTAATATTACCGCTTTGTCGCCAAATACAATACCTATGATACTGCCGATTGCGATACCCGCAATCAGCGTCAGAGGAAAACGATAATTTTCCCAGAATGTAGATTTACTTTTCTCCATCCCCCTGATACCTCCCTTTTCATCATGGCCGCCCTGCTACTGCCGGCCGGCGCGTTCCCGGGCAACGGCATCCTTAAGCTGTTCCATTGCCTTTTCCAATACCTGTCTCGGGCAGGCGGCGTTCAGACGCATATATCCGCTCAGTTCCCGGTCAAAATCACATCCGGCATTTAAACCGATACCGGCTTTCTCTATCATAAAACGGTTCAGCTCATCGTCCGGCAGTCCAAGTCCGCGGCAGTCCAGCCAGACAAGGTAGGTGCATTCCGGAAGATTTGCCTTAATCTCAGGGATATTTTTCTCACAGTATTCCTGTATATACTTCATGTTTCCTTCCAAATAGGGAAGTAACTGATCAAGCCACTCCTCCCCCTCGTTGTAGGCGGCAATTGTGGCTACCAGACTGAAGCAGTTATTCCTGTGTATCTCCAGATTGTGCCAGAACCTCTCAAACCTGGCCCGCTCCTCCTGGTTGTTGAAGATCACGGAGGATGCCTGCAGCCCGGCCAGATTGAACGTCTTGCTGACCGCCGTGCAGGTGATGGTGTTTGCGGCAATCCCGGGTGAAATGGATGCCATCGGCGTATGGCGGTTTCCCCACAGCATCAGGTCGGCATGGATCTCATCCGACAGGATTGGAACATGGTATGAAACGCAAAGCTCACCCATCCGTTTCAGTTCCTCCCTGCTCCAGGAACGTCCCACCGGATTCTGCGGGTTGCACAGGATAAATGCCTTCGGTCCCTGTTTCAGCTTCTCCTCAAAATCCTCAAAATTAATCTCGTAGCGGCCGTTCTTCTCGATCAGGCGGTTCGTAACAACACTGCGCCCCGCATTCTCCACCACCTCATAAAATTCAGGGTAGACCGGAGTCTGAATCAGGATGGTTTCACCCTCTCTGCTGAACTGGCGTACCAGGGCAGCCAGCGACGGAACCACTCCGCAGTTAAAGCTCAGGAGCGATTTGTCCACGTCCCAGCCGTTTCTTCTCTTCTGCCATCCCGCCAGGGCGTCCCAGTATTCCTCAGTCCTGGATACATACCCGAAAATACCCTGGTGGGCTTTCTCCACCAGAGCGTCCTCTATCGGTTTTGCAACCCTGAAATCCATATCAGCAATCCACAGCGGAATCACATTGTCAGTACCGAATTTTTTAATTCTTTCGTCATATTTGGCAGCATTATTGTGAGTTCTGTCAACGATCTCATCAAAATTATATATCACACGCACCGCCTCCCTTCCTGTTATAGTATATCAAGTTCGGTGTCCAATCACAATGTGAATTTTTCACGGAATTAATCCATAATACTGTTTTATGTCACTCTGTGCCAGGCGGAGCGCTTTGCAGGATATCTCATGTGTAAAAAGTATATAAATTTTTTTCCCGGCCTCCCGGAATTGCTTGAACCGCGTTCCTGCATATGATACTATTTAGGATAGCTGTCACATTAAAAATGGACGGGAATAAACAAAGACGCGCGCAATCTGCCGCTCAGGAAAGGCACCCTATGTATAAATACACACTGCCCGTCAGCAATAAGGATATTGTAGAAATTGTAAAGAGAGCGTTCAATCTGGTCGACAAGAGGCTCATCGGCCACGGTTCCCGCGTCTCCTATATTGTATTTCAGATGTTGAAAGCTTCCAGTGATTATACGCCAAGGGAAGTCCGCAACCTTTTGATTCTGGCCGCCCTCCATGATATCGGCGCCTATAAGACGGATGAGATTGACCGCATGGTGGAGTTTGAAACACGCAACGTCTGGAACCACTCCATTTATGGCTATATGTTTTTCAAGTATTTTACCCCATTTAAGGATGAGGCATCCGTTGTCCTGTTCCATCACACGCCCTGGAAGAAATTAAAGGATCTGGAACAGGTTCCGCTGGCTGCCCGAAGAGCCACACAGCTTATCAATCTGGCCGACCGCTTTGATATCTATCTCTCCCAGACAAAAGGGAAGAGGGACTATCACAATTTTCAAAATTATGTTAACAGAAATACACCGGGTATTTTCAGTCCCGAGGCATGTACTCTCTTTAACCATGCCGATTTTTCTTTTCTGTTCAGCGCGGCGACCGACTCTCAGACTGCCTTTCTCCTGTCCGATCTTCTGGAAAAAGAATTTGACCGGGTTCTGGAAGACGTTCCCTTTACGGAGGAAGAGAGAAATGCCCTGCTCAGGATGATGACTTATGCAATCGATTTCCGGAGCCCCCATACCGTCACCCACACGATCACGACAACGGTAATCAGCACCGAACTGGCCAAGATCTTCTGCAACACCGAGGAGGATATCAATGATATCACCTGCGGCGCCATGCTCCACGATCTGGGTAAACTCGGAATTCCCTCTGAGATACTTGAGTTTCCCGGCAAGCTGAGTCCCCAGGCCATGACCGTGATGAGAACCCATGTGGATTTGACGGAAATGATCCTGGGCGACAGTGTTACGCCGAAGGTGAGGGATATTGCGCTCCGCCACCACGAAAAACTGGACGGCTCCGGCTATCCCCGCGGACTGGACGGAAGCGGACTGACGACGCCGCAGCGGATCGTCGCCGTCGCCGACATCGTCAGCGCCCTCTCCGGCACCAGAAGCTACAAGGACTCGTTTTCCAAGGAAAAAACATGCTCCATTCTAAACGATATGGCCGGACACGGGCTGATCGACCCTGTCATTGTGGCAAGAATTGTCGAAAACTATGATGGAATCATGGGAACCGTCCGCGAGAAGGCGGAACCGATCCTGAAAATTTATCAGGAAATGCAGACGGGATATATGGCATTGCTGAAACAGCTTACGGAATATATGTAAAACAATGAAAAGCACGCTTCGCGGACTTTTCATTACCACTCAATAAGTCCCCGCGGCCAGGACTGAATACCTGGCTGCGGGGACTTATCTTACTTTTAATATTGACTCTTCAGGCTTGCTTTCGCTGTCTTGATTGTCTTTCTCTGTGAAATTACAGTCTCTTTAAAAGTTCTTCTCTTACCTTCTCATATCCCGGTTTTCCAAGGAGTGCGAACATGTTGCTCTTGTAGCTTTCAACGCCCGGCTGGTTGAACGGATTTACGCCCAGAAGGTATCCGCTGACTCCGCAGGCAAACTCGAAGAAATAGAAAAGCTGGCCAAGGCAGAATTCATTCTGCTCCGGAATGTTCACCTTCAGGTTCGGCACATCGCCGTCCGTGTGAGCCAGGATTGTTCCGTTCATGGCGCTCTTGTTTACAAAGTCCACATTCTTTCCGGCCAGGTAGTTCATACCGTCCGTATCCACTTCTTCCTCTTCCAGAATAATCTCGGCAGGGGAATCCTCCACATTCAGAACCGTTTCAAACATAATTCTGGAGCCGTCCTGGATGAACTGTCCCATGGAGTGGAGATCTGTGGTCAGGTCAACGGATGCAGGCATAATGCCTCTTCTGTCCTTGCCCTCGCTCTCGCCGTAAAGCTGTTTCCACCACTCGGATACATAGTGGAGGCTGGGTTCGTAGTTTGCTACGATCTCGACCATTTTTCCTTTTCTGTGGAGAATGTTTCTGATGGCGGCATACAAAAGGGCCGGGTTCTCCTCATATGGGGTTTCCAGGGCTTTTTTCCTTCCGTAAGCCGCGCCTTCCATCAACTGATCGATATCGGCTCCGCTCACTGCGATTGGAAGCAGTCCTACCGCAGTCAGAACGGAATAACGTCCGCCCACGTCGTCCGGGACAACGAAGGATTCATATCCCTCCTCATTTGCCAGATTTTTGAGAGCGCCTCTGGATTTATCGGTTGTTGCATAAATTCTCTTATTTGCCTCTTCTTTCCCGTATTTTTCAATCAGCATTTTCTTGAATACTCGGAACGCGATAGCAGGCTCTGTCGTTGTGCCGGATTTGGAGATAATATTGATGGAGAAATCCTTGCCCTCCAGCATATCCTGCAGATCTTTGATATATTTGCTGCTGATGCTGTTGCCTACAAAGTAAATCTCCGGTGATTTTCTCTTGTCTTTCGGCAGGTTATTGTAAAAACTATGGGATAAGAAATCGATGGCTGCTCTTGCACCGAGGTAAGAACCGCCGATACCTACCACCAGAAGTACATCTGAATCATCCTGAATCTTCTTTGCGGCTTCTTTAATTCTCGCAAATTCCTCTTTATCGTAATCTGTCGGCAGGTCAATCCAGCCCAAGAAGTCATTACCTGCGCCTGTCCTGTTTACGAGGATATCCCTGGCAAAAAGAACTGTGTCCTTTAAATTATCCATCTCCTCCTGATTTACAAATCCGGCTGCCTTCGAATAATCGAAGCTTACTTCTCTTCCCATTGTCTTCGTCTCCTTTACACATGCTGTGCGGACGCCCGGAGGGACCGCTCAACTTTGATAAAAACTTGTCTATGTTTCTTTCTTATTATATCAATGTGAGGGGTATTTATCAATGGGGAAATTTTGATGAAAAACGGGGACGCCGACAAGGAGGCCAGCATCCCGTTCTTGACTTTAGTACGGTACAACGGTACAATGGATGGAACCGGCGGGGATGGGTGGGCACAGGCCTGTTCCGACTGTTTTGGGTTGAGGCCGGGGCTTTAGGGGAGCTAACGTGAGTAAGAGGAGGATATGTGTTATGTCGTACGTTGATGAAGTTTACAGAAGGACGGTGGAGGATAACCCCGGTGAATTCGAGTTTCACCAGGCTGTCAGGGAGATTCTGGAATCTCTTAAACTTGTTATTGATCCAGATGAAAAAAAATACCGGGATGTCTCTCTATTAGAGCGGCTGATTGAGCCGGAACGGATTATATCTTTCCGTGTGCCCTGGGTGGATGACAGGGGCCGTCTCCAGATCAATAAGGGATACCGCATCCAATATAACAGCGCAATTGGGCCTTACAAGGGAGGGCTGCGTTTTCATTCATCCGTCAACCTGAACCTGCTTAAATTCGTGGGTTTTGAGCAGACATTTAAGAATGCCCTGACCGGACTTCCAATCGGCGGAGCAAAGGGCGGCTCCAATTTTGACCGCAAAGGCAAATCCGATCGTGAAATTATGGCATTCTGCCAGAGTTTTATGTCGGAACTTTTCAAATATATTGGGGATGATCTGGATATCCTGGGCGGTGACATTGGAGCCGGGGCCAGGGAAATCGGTTATCTCTTTGGACAATATAAACGGCTGGCCGGGCTGCACTGCGGCGCCATGACCGGGAAAGGCCCCTCCTTTGGAGGCTCTCCTATCCGCACCCAGGCTACGGGATACGGCCTTGTTTACATGCTGGAAAACCTGCTGCGCCGCCATGGAAAAGGACTGGACGGCAAGGTCGTGGTGATATCGGGAGCGGGCAGCGTAGCCGTCCACACCATCGAGAAAATACAGCAGTACGGAGCCAAAGTCGTGACATTAAGCGACTCTGACGGCTATATCTATGATAAGGACGGTATCCGTCTGGATGTGGTAAAACAGATTAAAGAAGTGAGACGCGGACGTATTAAGGAATATTTGGATGAAGTTCCCTCCGCTGTTTACGAGGAAAAGAAAAGTATATGGGATATCCCATGCCATATAGCCCTTCCCTGCGCAACGCAGAACGAAATCAACCTGAACGCTGCCAAAACCCTGGTGCGTAACGGGTGTATGGCATTAGCCGAGGGAGCCAATATGCCCTGTGATCGCGAAGCAACTGAATTTTTCCAGAGAAACGGCGTCCTGTTTATGCCCGGTAAGGCGGCCAACGGCGGCGGCGTAGCTGTCTCAACCCTGGAGATGCGCCAGAACAGCATGCGGATGAGCTGGTCCTTTGATGAGGTGGATAAACAGCTCCGCAAGATTATGTCGGAGATCTATGATAAGACATCTGATACGGCTGAGCGGTTCGGTGTGAAAGGTAATTTTGTCGCAGGAGCCAATATTGCGGCCTTTGAGAAGATTGCCGATGCCATGATGGCGCAGGGATATGTATAAAAAGCATCCAGTTCCAACCGTTTACACAGAAGGAAAAAGAGCCGAAGCTGCAGTTAATGGTATGCAGTTCCGGCTCTTTTTCTTACTATTTATATTTTTTCATCTGTTCCAATTTTTCCGCACTGTTCAACAATTCCCTACATATTCTCCTGAAGTGAATAAGTAAGATAATCCGCCAGCTCCCGTAAAATCTGAACCCTGGGAAATGATCTTCTGGCCAGCATGACAAGCGAATACTCGAGAATCGGCTCCTTGAACGGAACAAGCTTGATATTCGGGTAATGATCAAGCATCCTGTCTGCTATAAATGAAATTATGATCCCGGTCATGCCGTCCGTGTTGCAGAGTTCACACATGTAAATTGTATCGCTGGTCCTCTTGACATCCGGGACAAATCCGTTTTCCCTGCAGAGCCGTATGAATTCCCTGTATGCAAAGTCATTGATATACAGGATAAACTTCTCATTCTTCAACTCTTTTATTTCTACGCTTTCCCGATCTGCCAGTGGATTTGACTTTGCTACTACAAGGCGGCGGCTGGAACTGGGAAGTTCAAAAAGCACGTAGTCATCAATCTGCTCAACCTGTTCCAAATCGGAAATAATTACTGCGTCGATTTCTCCGCTTTTCAGCAGGCTCAGACTCTCCTTATAGCTGTATTCCGCCGCTTCTATCTGGACATTCGGATAAAATTCCTGAAAATCCGACCAAATCTTATTGGAGCCAAGATACATAATTCCTCCGGCAACACCAACTCTCAGCCGTCCGCTGTTTAACCGGAGCGCTTTTTCCATATTTGTATTCAGGTGCTCTACGCTGTCCAGGACAGGCCCGCAGTTCCTCCTGAATTCCTGTCCAAACTGGGTCAGAAATACTCCCTTGGCCGTTCGGTAAAAAAGAGGAGCGCCCATCTCCCGTTCGAGCGATGCGATTGATTTACTGACTGCCTGCTGTGTCATAAATAGCTTATTGGCCGCTTTCTGAATGCTTCCACTCTCACATATCTGCATGAAATACTCCAGCTGTCTTAGTTCCATAGCATCCTCCCCCTGTTTTTCCTACTATTTTATCAAACTTCGGTGTGTGATACAACTTTTAGATGTATCAATTCAAAATTTTATTCGTTATTTTTATATAATTTAATATTATATAATCTAATTACCAAAAAACAAACCATTTGTTTTCCTGAGCCGATACTATTTTATCATTCTGTTAAAAAAATCCGGGCGCGCCGGTTTTTGATAAACAATCAAACAACTAAAGGAGGAAGGATATGAGCCATATATTATCAGATGATATGCTCGACATTCAGAAAATGGCACGTAAATTTGCCGATGCCAAGATCCGCCCCATCTCAAAGGAATGGGATATAAAGGGTGAGACCCCGGTGAAAGTTTATCAGGAGGCCGCAGACTTGGGATATACCTCCATTGATATTCCCGAAGAATTTGGAGGCGCCGGACTGGGCGCCATGGCAAATGCCCTTGTTGCAGAGGAATTTGCCCGCGGAGACGCCGGTTTTTCCATTACAATCCAGTCCAGTAACCTGGCCTTAAAACCTGTGCTTCTGGCCGGAACCGAAGAACAGAAAAGGTTTGCTTCCGAAGTTGTGGTTTCGGGAGGATTGGCTGCATTTTGCCTTACAGAACCCAATGCTGGTTCCGATGCCGCCTCCATTAAAACCAAAGCAGTCAAACAGGGCAGAGAATATGTCATTACAGGACGCAAATGTTTCATCACCAACGCTCCACATGCCCAGTTCTATATTGTATTTGCAAAAACCGATGTGGACGCCGGAACGAGAGGAATCTCCGCCTTTCTGGTAGAGCGCGGGCTCCCCGGACTGTCCGTCGGCAAACACGAGGATAAAATGGGAATTCGGCTGTCCACTACGGCAGACGTGATACTGGAAGACGTCCACGTCCCCGAAGATCACCTTCTCGGGAAGGAGGGCCGAGGATTTCATCTTGCCATGCAGACGTTGGACCGCACACGCCTCGACTGTGCCGCGGCAGCTCTTGGAATTGCCCAGAGAGCTTTGGATCTGAGTGTTGAATACGCCAAAACCCGTGTCACATTCGGAAAGCCCATTGCCGATCTCCAGGCGATTCAGTTCATGCTGGCTGACATGGACATTCGCTGCCAGACCGCCAGAAGTCTTGTCTACCAGTGCGCACAGATGATCGATGCAGGCTCGGTTGACGGGAAAATGAATTCCATTGCCAAGGCCTACGTTTCAGAGGCCGCCATGCAGAACGCGCTGGATGCCGTCCAGATCTTTTCGGGCTATGGCTATTCCAGGGAATATGAAGTTGAAAAACTGATGCGCGACGCCAAGATCTTTATGATATTTGAGGGGACCAATCAGATACAGAGAGTCGTTATCGCCGGCCATCTGTTGAAAGAATGATTTACGAAAAGGAGAACACTATGAGTGATTTACTATATGAAAAACAGGGTGAGATCGCCTGGATTACCATCAACCGGCCCGCCAAACGCAACGCATTGAATTCGGCCGTTATTAACGGAATCGACGAATCCTTAAAAATAGCGGCGGATGATCCGCAGGTGCGCGTAGTCATTCTCTGCGGCGCCGGTGAAAAAGCGTTTACCGCAGGTTTTGACTTAAAAGAATCCATGAAAAACGACATCACCGGCATTGTGGAGCGGCGCGCCGACACCGCCCATGAGATTGAGTTCTTTATGCGGATGTGGCGGTTTCCCAAGCCAATCGTAGCAGCCATCCAGGGATATTGTATCGGCGGAGGAGTCACCCTCGCCATGCTCAGCGATATCATCATCGCATCGGAAGACGCCACCTTTGGTAACCCTGAAATTCTTCTGGGCTACACCCCTGAAATACCGATGGAGGTCTGGAAAATGCCGTTTAACAAGGTCAGGGAGTTCTTTTATCTAAGTAAATATTTTACCGCCAAAGAGATGGCGGAGATGGGGGTCGTCAATACGGTGGTTCCTTTCGAAAGACTCCGGAACGAGGCATTAAAAACGGCTGAACGGATTGCCCTCGTACCGCCCGAAAGCATGAAAATGATCAAGCACTCCCTGAATAAATGTTATGAGCTTCAGGGGTTCCATTCAACAATCGATTTCGTTTCCGAGATGTTTAACCTCGGTCGGACCTACATGCAGACATCCCAGGTGGATGAATTCAAAACCGATATCCAAAACGGCGGCCTGAAACAGGCCCTGAGTAAAAAATATGATAAATAACTCCGGAGGTTTTTATGGGACGTTTATGGGAACAGGAATATGAAAATAAAAAAATCAGCGCCGAAAAAGCGGCATCCCTTATCAAAGACGGCGACAGTCTTACCTCCGGAGCCAGGGAACCGGCGACATTTCTGGAGAAGCTGGGACTGAGAACGGATCTGAAAGATGTGGTTTATTTTTGTGCCGAAGCCAATTTTCTACATCTTCTTAAAAACCTGGGAAAAGGAATCACCGTTTATACCAGTTTTCTGGACAGCCTGAACCGTGGCTATGCGGAACGCGGCCTGGTAAAGTATCTCCCCAGCGGCTTTTCGGGGTACAGAAAAAATGCAATGAAAGGCCTGAAGTGCAATGTTGCCCTTCCAACGGTTTCGAAACCCGATAAAGACGGATATGTATCATTCGGCAACTCTGCGGATCTGATTCCAGATGTATGCCGTGAAGCAGAGCTTGTCATTGCGGAAATCAATGAATATATTCCCTTTGTGTACGGTGATAATGTGATGCACATTTCAGAATTCGACTTCATCGTAGAAGGACGCGGCTATCCGATGAATGTCCGCCAGATTGACGATTCGGATGACCGCAGGGACGTTTACAAACGGATCGGCAGCTATCTTTCCGAATTGATTGAGACCGGAGCTACTTTAGAGGTTGGCATCGGCAGGCTGAATTCTTCTTCTCTGATGTATCTGGAAAATGCACGCGATCTGGGGGTTCATACCGAGGTTTACGGCGATATTTTCATGGAACTTACGAAAAAAGGGATTGTTACGAATCAGAAAAAAGCGCTGAACCCCGGCGTCTCTGTCTGCACACAACTTGTCGGTTCCCGGGAACTTTTAGATTATGCGGCAAATAATCTGGAAATACGGCTGGATCGGTGCAATAACGTACTGAATCCCGGAGCCATAGCCCGAAATAATAAAATGACCGCAATCAACAATGCAATCCAGATGGATCTGCTGGGTCAGGGAAATGCCGAATACCTGAAGGGAGTCCAGTATTCCGGAATGGGCGGCATCGCGGATTTTGCCGTCGGCGCGGCCAACTGCCCGGATGGTAAATCCATCATTGTAATAGAATCGACCACACGAAACGGAAAATATTCCAAGATTGTGCCGTATTTCACCCCCGGCACTCCCGTTTCACTGAGCCGTGTTTCGGTTGAGTATGTCGTGACGGAATACGGCATTGCAACCCTGATAGGAAAATCACTTCAGGAGCGGGCAAAAGAAATGATACGAATCGCACACCCCGGTTTCCGTGAGGAACTGGAGTATGAAGCAGAGAAACTCGGATTATAACCCGGGTCTTCCCTGCCAAGCTGCCATGCAGGCTTAACTTCTGTGGATATTCACAGATTCATTGCAGGCGCTGCCTATCTATTACCGTATTTTACGGCACAGGAATAATATGGCAGTGCGTTGCAGAAAGGGGAATTATATGAGTAATCTTACTATCGTTCTGATTATCCTGGTTATTTATATGGCTTTGATGGTCCTGATCGGCCTTCAGGGGAGAAAACACAGCTCAAACATGCAGGACTTTCTTACCGCCGGCAAGCAGGGAACACTCCTGCTTGTCACCGGTTCCTATATGGGCTCCCACATTGGTAACGGCATTGTTGTAGGCGGCGCCGAATACGGAGCCACCTACGGAATCGGAGGCATGTGGTACGGTGTCGGGGCTGCAATCTCTTTCTATCTCTTTGCCATCTTCATGGCCCGCGTCGTATACCGCAATAATTACGTAACTCTGTCGGATCTTCTTGAACAACGGTACGGCGATAAGATGACCTCTATTGCGGTCGCCCTGTTAAATGCGGTTTCTAATATCGCCGTTATGGCCGGGCAGATTATGGCCGGTGAACGTCTTTTCCAATACATCGGACTGAATCCTCTGGCCGGCGCCATCGCCACCACGACCATTGTCATTATCTATTCTTCTCTCTCCGGCCTGTGGGGCGTTATGATGACGGATGTAATCCAGGTTACGGTTATTGTGATTTCTGTCATTGCCACCATGATTTTTATTGCCACCCAGGGCGGTTTTGCCATCATGGCCCAGAATCTTCCGGCTACAAGTTTTGAGATGATCCCGTTCGACGGAGAAACCTTCATCATGATGCTGGGGCCGACCGCCTTATTTGGACTTGTATCTTCCACCGGTTTCCAGCGTACCGTCTCGTGCAAAAAGGAAAAAACCGCAATTATGGCGCCAATCCTGGGAGCCAGCCTGATTCTGCTGTTTGTTCCCCTCCCTGTAATGATTGGAATGTACGGCAAGGCATTATGGCCGGACGCAGCCAGCGGCACAATCATTTTCCAGGTACTGTTTGAAGCTATGCCTCCGCTCCTGGCAGGTCTTTTAATCGCCTCCATCTGCGCAGCCGTCATGTCCACCAGCGACGGTATTCTTGTAACCGTTACGGCAAATATCGTGAGTGACATTTATCACAAACACATTAACCCGGATGCGGATGAAAAAAGCCTTGGCCGGCTGAGCCGGATTTCTTCCGTTGTCATTGGAATTTTTGCGCTGATTATCGCGCTTCAGTTCAGCAGCCTTATCTCTCTCCTCTCACTGTCCTATACACTGATTACGGCCGGCGGACTCGTCATGATTGTCGGGGCTATATTCTGGAAGAAAGCGACCAGACAGGGCGCGCTGGCAAGCTTTATCGCCGGAGTTGCCTGTGTCGTTATCAATAAGATGGGGGTTTCTCTTCCTTACGCCTCCGTTTTCCCACTGATTCCTTCGTTTCTGGCTTATGTAATTGTAAGTCTCATGACACAGAATAAAAATGAAGCGGCGGTTTAACCAAAACAGAGATAATTCAGCATAAAATACAGCATAAATGATAGCACGAATAAATGAGCAGACTCACAGGAGGCATCATGATACATTCTGTCATGCCTAAAGCAGGTTCCCGGCACGACGGTGTGATTGCAAAACGCGAAAGCGAGGACGGCTATAATCGGGTTTTCTGCGGGGTGGATGACTACGGAATTGTGGGGGAGTTTTTGAAGGTTATTAAGGATTTAACTGAGGTGAGGAGGACGCGTCCGGAACGGACCATGTCCGGTGTGGTGAGGGGGATGGTCCTGTCGCGGCCACTACGAAGCTGCGATACTGTTACGGTCTGATGGTATCTCACTAAACCAGTCAGAGATCGGATAGCAGATATTTTGAAGCATTCGGAGGAACATAGTGGTTGCGACGATCCCCCTCCCCCTCTGAAGGGATAAGAACAGAACAGCGGCCGCAGGCCGGGATTCGGGATGCGAAAACCTACGCGTCTTCAGTCCCGGATCATAATCTGCCTGTGGGGAAGAAGGGAGAAAAAGATTCCGCAGGGAACCTGAAGTCCATCGGCACTTACCGAGGTTTTTTCGAGGTTAGTACCGCTATGTACTTCGAAGAGCGCAAGCGTTTCCCGGAGGAACTTTTTCTGCCCGGATTCCCCACCCGCGACAACCTACAGCCCGGGACTGAAGACTCACAAACTCCCCCGGCACCCCATCTTTTATTCTACTTTTCTTGCTCTTACAATTATAATGTCGGGAATTTCTTTACTCCCAAAACATTCTTCATAAAAACCATCAATCACAAATCCATTTTTAAAACAGAGATGAAAGATATCCTGCAGGGAACGGTGATAATAGCATTGTTCCCGTGGCTGTCCCTTGATTGCGTCACCGTAATAACTGTGCGGAGTCATATATTGTTCCGTCAATGTAACAAAACAGGGATGCTGGGTGGCAAATACAAAAATGCCGTTATCGGAAATCATCCGGTTGACGCAGTAAAACAGGTCTGTAACCTCCTGGATATCCATAATCGCCATATTGGAAACCGCTTTGGTAAACAGTCTCTGCCGTTTCAGCGACATCAAACTGCTTTCGCTCGCTGCATCAGCAACACAAAATTCAATCTTATCGCAGAAACGCGCCTGCCGTTTTTTTGCCAGCTCAATCATTTTGGGTGAGTAGTCAAAGGCAACAACACTTGCACCGCGTTCTGCCAAATAAGCGGAATAATTTCCATTTCCGCATGCTATATCTAAAATATAATCATCCGGCTGAATCTCCAGCAGCTCATTCACTTTGGGCCGCACTGTTTTTCTGTGAAACTCATTCGAATTGTCTCCCATCGCGGAGTCCCAGAATTCTGCATTTGCTTCCCACGCCTTCAGGCTGTCTTCCAGTGTATACTTCATCTTTATTCACCTCAATTTCAGATTTACTCCAGTATAACACAGATAAAAACGGAAATGAAACACTGCCTGTTCATTATTACAATATACACTCTTCAACGCAAACAACTTTTTCCGCCGTCTAAAACGGGAGGGTATCTTTACAGATATCCCTCCCTGTTCCATATGTTCCCGCCGCTCTATTCCCAACTGAAATCATACACATTATAGAATGACCACGGGCTGACAACAACGCCTTTCAGTCCCTTTTTAATCGCTATATTATTGAATCCGCTCACCGTTGGGATAACCGGCACATCCTCGCTGAGTTTGATAAGAAGTTTTTCATAAATCGCAGCCCGCTCGTCCTCGTTAAGGGTGACACGCGCCTCTTCCAGATACTGATCGGCCAGCGGGTCGGCGTACTTGCTGAAGTTCTGGACTTCAATCTGGTCAGAGTGAATGGTCGGGTACAATGTTTCGTCGACCGTCGGAGCCGTATAGGTTCCGCTGCCTACAATCAGGTTGGCTTCGCCGTTTAAGCAGGCTGCCTCATAGGCGGAACGTTCCATCTGGGAGATTTTCAGCTCTATGCCGATTTCTGCCAGGGAATTCTGAAGAATCTGAGCAAATTTGGAATCCTGCGGGGAATAGAGGATGGCCGTAAGAGGCTCACTTCCGTCAATTCCCTCCGCTGCCAGCAGCGTCTTTGCCTTTTCCAGATCGTAAGGATATTTTACCACTTTGTCGGTATATCCCAGGTAGTTTTCCGTCACAAAGGTGTCCATTATCATGCCATTGCCGTCGAGAATTCCGTCCAGCATTGCTTCTTTATCGATTGCATAGCAGAGGGCCTGACGTGCTTTTACATTATCAAACGGAGGCTTTTCCGTATTAACCTGGATAAAGGAAAGGCCAAAGGTTGGTCCCTGCAGCATTTCCAGCTTCTCATTTTCCTCGATACGTTTTACGCTGGACTGCTGTACCAGTATATAGGTATCGATGTCGCCCGCCTCCAGGCTCAATATCGCCGAGTTCGGATCCGTGATCACCCGGTACTGTAAATTCTTAATCGGAGCCGCTCCCAGATGGTAATTCTCATTTGCCACCATTGTAAGCAGTTCCCCGCGTTTCCAGTCTACCACCTTGTATGGCCCGGTCGTAACCGGATTGTTGAAAAATTCACTTTCCCCCTGTGCCTCATACGCCGTCTTGCTGAAAATACCAGCCGTCGGAAGAGCCATGGCGAATAAAAATTCCGGGTACGGTCCGTCCAGCGTTACTTTGACGTGGCTGTCATCCACTTTATCAACTGCCGTCACGCGGGCAAAACTCGGTACTGCCAGCGGTTTCGTCATTCCTCTCTGTAGGGAGAATACCACATCGTCCACGGTCATATCGCTGCCGTCGGAAAATTTGACGCCCTGCTTAATCTGGAAAACGTATTCCGTACCGTCGTCGGAAATTTCCCATGACTCGGCCAGACACGGTCTGATTTCATAAGTCTCATTGTCCATCCTGAGAAGCGGATCATAGAGTACCGTGTTAACGCGCATTCCGTTTCCGTCCAGGTTATTATGTGTGTCAAGGTTTGGCGTGTCCCCCGGCTGGCCCATGATAATGGTATCCTTTACAGTCCCGTCTTTCACTTCCGCCTCGCCGCTGCCCGTTTTTGCCTGGCACCCTGCCAAAGATAATGCCATTGCTGCTGCCAAAATGATTAAAATAGCTTTTTTCATGTCCCTCTCCTTTTCCTGTTACTGTCTTGATATCTCTTGTTAAATTTTCCAGGTTCCCTGTTCCATCAACACCACGGAATCCCCATTTCCATCCTCGGCCGTCACTTTGAGTTCCTCCGAGCCTATCATGAAATCCACGTGAATACTGCACTGGTTCAGCCCTGCTGTTTCCAGCTCCTCCTCCGTCATCGACGAAGCCCCCGGCACGCCGCTGGTAAGCGCACGCCCCAGAGCCATGTGGCATACCGCGTTCTCATCCAGAATGGTATTATAGTAAATCGTCCCGGTCTGATAAATAGGTGAAGTGACGGCAACCAGAGCCGTTTCCCCAAAATAACGGGAACCCTCATCGGTCTCCAATATCCCCTTTAATGCCTCCAGCCCCGAATCCGCTCCATATTCCACCACTCTGCCGTCCTTAATTACAAGCCGCATCCCCTCAATCAGGGAACCGTTATAATTTAACGGCATTGTCGCAGCTACCGTTCCGTTGATCCGGTGTTTATGAGGCGCTGCAAACAGTTCTTCCGTGGGAATATTGGGAATGTATTCCCTCCCCGTCCTCTTGTTCCTGTCACAGCCGCCGGTCCAGCCGGAATTTTCCGCCAGCTCCACGGTCAATTCCGTACCCGGGCCCTCAAACCTGAGTTTTCTGAGATGCATCGCATCCAGCGCCGCCTTTTTCTCCTGCAGCCCGCGCTTATGGTCCAGCCAGGCCTGTACCGGGTCTTCCCTGTCCAGGCGCAGGATCGGGATCAGGGCCTCCCACAGCCTTTGTATTGCTTCCTCTCCCTTTAATCCGGGATATACCGTCTCCGCCCATCCGACGGAGGGCAGAGAGCTCTTGACCCAGGTAACTCCCTTTGCCGACCTGGCCTTATTGTAACGGTCCCCCGACCTGGCCCGGAGTTTCCGGACTGCCGCCAGCTTTTCCGTCAGCGCAGAATCTGCGGCGCCAAATACGGGCGGCAGCAAATCCAGGATCGCCACGCCCTGTTCCGCATAACTGCACATGTAATCCGTCACCCACTCCGGATAGTAATCCAGATATTCTTCCCGCGAATGGAGACACCGCTGCCGGTCTTCCTCCGGATCCACATAATCGCAGCGCACATAGGCCGCGCCCGCCTCATAAGCGGCCTCCGTCACCGTCCGGACAAATTCGCAGTCCCATGGAGCCGCATTGATCACAAGCACTTCCCCCGGCTGTAAATCCAGGGCCGCCCGGATCAATACTCCTGCATATTTTCTGTAATAATCTGTGTACAGAATGCTTCCCCCTCTCTTCTCCCGTAGGTTCAGACAAAAAACCTACCGTATTTTCTCACTGCTCCGTATTATACATACGTGTATGTTTGCATATTAACATTTCCATTTTTATTTGTCAATTACTTTCATTCAATATTGCAAGTAAACTGTATACATCATTATTTTTCCATATATTTACATGCTTTTTCTGTTTTTTTGTCTTTTTATCCGGCCGTTCTCCGTTTAAAGGCGGTTCCATTTAATAGAAACTCTGAACGCATAGAGATGAAAATGGACGTAAAATAAGAATGGATGCAAAAATGAGAGCGGACGCAAAAAAAAGAATAGACGCAAAAAAAGAATAGACGCAAAAAGAGGCATTGTTCACCCAAACAATGTCTCTTTTTATCTATGATCAATTACACTATGTAATTATTTAATCCACGATATTCAGTTTTTAACAGCAGCGCGCCTGCCTGTCCATTCAAATCCTGTTATAACCGCCTCATAACCGGTTATTTCTATATGATTTTACTCTATGTTTTAAGCTCCGGTAAAATACTGGCGCATAATCTCCCCGATGATTTTCATCTCATCGCCATTCAGATTCTTCATCCAGTCCTTGTCATCCCGATCTTTTTCCTTGCTCGCCGCTATCTGATCCAGGCTGTGCTTCAGATAGTCGATATCCCTGCGGACGGTATTGTCGCTCTCCCGGTTTCTGGATGGACCTTCATTATCGCTGTCCCGCATCATACTGTCCCTGTTTCTGCCGCGTAACGGTACGGTGTCGGCCCTGGATGCGGAGGGCTTGTCCACGGCGGAGTTCTCTTCCTCCTCCGGGCGCAGATCATCATCTTTCATATTGCGCACCGTCCTGAGCAGTTCCTCCGCCTTGGAGTTCCTGCCTCTTATATTTCTCGGAGACAGCTGGCGGGGTTCTTCCTCTCTTACCAGACCGTCTTTGATTTCATTTTCACGTGTCAGCCGTTCTCTGCTCTGCGCCGTGGCAGCCGCACGGACCTGTCCGGCCGTCTCCCTGGCCGAGTTATCTCTGGCTGCTCTCACAAATACGGAATTATCCACATATTCCAGTAAAACCGTCTCCAGCTTCTGCTGTTTTCCCGTAATATTAAAACTGCTGTCCATAAATGTAAGTAACAGGCCGCCCAGCGCACCCATTGCCGCATACAGTACAATATAGTAGGAATCCAGTCTGTACCAGTAGGACATAAAGGAACCGGCTCCACCGGCCAAAAGGCCCAGGATCGTCATCTGTAAAGACAGATTGTTCCATGTTTCCAGGGAAATGTGCATAAACTTAAACCCATACAGCTGCTTGTCCAGATACGCCTGGGTATTGACGATATTCTGATTTAAACGGTACGCATTCTCCAACTTCTGCTTCAGTACTTTCAGATTCTTGTTCTTGGTCATTGCCATGTTATCAGTTTCTTTTAATAATCTTTTGTAGAGGCTCCGTGTGATTAATTTACTGACGATTCCTATAATTCCGATCGCCGCAAGCACGGTCAATGCTTTTCCGGTTTGTAATAATTCCAGCATAAAAAGCTCCCCTTTCTTCTCCAGATTGTTCCAGATGACATTTATTATAGCCGCCCGTTCCTGGTTTGGGAAGATGAGAATGGCATAAATCGATCGTCAAATATAGCCACAATTCGATTATTAAGTTAAGAAACCCAGGCCTTATCCCGTTTATAGAAGGCCGGAAAACGCTGCATCTTACGGGCTAAACTACGCTCTGGACACCATTTCCAGCAGGAGCCGTACCGAATGCCGGATTGCCTGCGCCTCGAATACGGGGTAATCCATTCCGGCGCTGTCGTCGGCTTTATCGGAGATTGCCCTGATTACAAGATACGGTATCTGATTCAGATAGGCCGCCTGTGCGATGGCCGCTCCCTCCATCTCCGTACAGCTTGCGTCAAATGTCTCGATCAGCCATTTTTTCTTATCTTTATCTGAAATAAACTGATCCCCGCTCACAACGCGGCCCTTAAACGTCTGAATATCGGGATTCACTTCCCGGTTGCACTGAAGCGCCAGTTCAATCAGTCCCTCATCCGCCTTAAATGCAAAGGTGTCGACTCTGGGAATCTGTCCCTTCTTATAACCAAAGCCGCTGGCATCCATATCGTGCTGCACGGCATCGGTGGAAAGTACAATATCACCGATATTGATCTCGTTCCTCAGTGAACCTGCAATCCCCGTGTTGACAATCGCGTCAACATGGAAGCGGTCGGCCAGAATCTGGCTGCACATGCCAGCATTGACTTTGCCGATACCGGAGCGGACCACAACCGCGTCCTTCCCGTTCAGTTTTCCTTCATAAAAATCCATGCCGGCCACGGTTGTGATCGTGACATCCGTCATCTCTTCTTTAATTTTAGCAACTTCCTCATTCATTGCGCCAATAATTCCAAACATTACAATTCCTCCATCTCGTTCTTATTTACTCCGGCTCTGTACCACAATCTTCATTATATAAGCGCCTGCTTTGTCACCGACGTCTTGTCCTTCGCATATCTGATCATTATAATGTATTTTTACAATCTTGACAATTCCTTTAGCACGGGGCTATAATCAATTGTTACCGTTCACAACGGATGTATTCCGCAAAACATGCGGCCGAACACGGGGCGAACCGTAACACTGATGCGGGGAAACGGAATTCAAAACCGTTCCATGCTGCACAATCCGGGTTTTCATTCAAACATGGAAACATGCCCGCAGAATGCAACCAGGCCTTAGTTATAATCGTAATATACATAATTTCATGCGGCTTTGCATGATTCAGAACGTAAATCAGGCGCGATAGCAACGCGTATTACAGAACATGGCTGTGTCTGTTTTGACAGTCTGCAAACACATTATTATGGAGGTTAATCAGTTATGAAGTTTAAAACGCAGGGAGTCTGTTCCCGTGAAATCAGTTTCGATGTGGAGAATAACAAGCTTAAAAATGTACATTTTATCGGCGGCTGTTCCGGTAATACCCAGGGCGTGGCCCGTCTTGTAGAAGGCATGGATATCGACGATGTAATTGCCCGCACAGAGGGTATCAACTGCGGATTCCGCCCTACTTCCTGTCCGGATCAGCTTGCCAGGGCGTTAAAGCAGTATAAAGCCGAACAGGCCGGCCGCTAATACGCTGGTATAGGGTTGTAATCCTTAATATTTTATAGATTCATAATACTTTTTCTTCCATATACATGATATAATGGGGATACGTGATACGGCATCGCAGGAACGGATTTTTTTAAATGATGCCGTTTGGCAGGGCACCCAGCGACATGTTACCGGACATAGCCCGCGGGATTTATACTCAGTAACTATTATCATATTTGAAGGGAGAAGTAAGAATGAACGATAAGACAATGTTTAAACTGACTTATGGCCTGTTTGTACTGACGGCCAGACAGGATGAGAAAGACAATGGATGTATTATTAATACGGCAGGCCAGGTAACGGCTGTTCCCAACCGAATCAGCATTGCTGTAAATAAAGCCAACTATACACATGACATGATCAAAGCAACCGGGAAATTCAACGTTTCCATATTAAGTGAGGAAGCTAAATTTTCCACATTCCAGAGATTCGGATTCCAGTCCGGAAAAGATGTGAACAAGTTTGAAGGTTATGATCAGGTAAAACGCAGTGAGAATGGAATCTATTATGTGACTGAAGGCACCAACGGATTTATTTCCGCCACCGTGGAAAACACCATGGACCTTGGAAGCCACACACTGTTTATCGCCGCTGTCGATGACATGGACGTTCTCAGTGAAGTTCCTTCCACCACCTATAACTTCTATCAGAGTAATATTAAACCAAAACCAGCCGCACCTGCTGTAAAGACAGGAAAGACCATCTGGCGCTGCCGGATCTGCGGATATGAGTATGAGGGTGAAGAGCTTCCGGCCGACTTTGTTTGTCCGATCTGTAAGCATCCTGCATCCGATTTCGAGAAAGTGATTGTTTAAAACCGTATCAATATAACAACGAAAAGTACGCTTCGCGAACTTCTCATTGCCACTCAATAAAGTCCTCCGTATTCAGTCACGGCTAATGCGGAGGATTTTTCTTTTTCTGCCGGCTGTCCTTCTTCTGCTCCACTCCGGCCTCTTCCGCCTTAACCGCCCCGTTCGGATCCACGCCGCCGGCCGCCTGTTCCCCTGCCTGATCCAGTTCTTTCATTTTAAAGCACAGTTCCATAAAATCTTTTGCCGGTTTGTTCAAAAATTTATTCTGATGATAAACGATATAAAATTCCCGTTTCAGGTTGACCCCGCTTACATAAAACTGCATGACTTTCCCCGACTTAAGGTATTCTTTTGCCGCCTGATAGGAGATGGCCGCGATTCCCAGGTTCTTTTCGACCGCCTTCAGAATCGCCTGGTAACTTACGCTCTGCCATGCCGTGTGAAACTGTATCTTATTCATCTGAAGAAGATCGTTCAGGAGCTTGCGTTCAAAGGAATCCTTTTCCCTCACTATAAAACTGCAGTCGGCCAGCCGTTCCATTTCCACCGCCTGCCCGGCCCACGGATGCTCCGCCGCACAGATAAAGACAAGGGAATTATCCATGAAAAGCTCACTTTTAATAAAATGGTTGTACACCGGCCCTTCAATGAGGGCAAAATCCAGTTTGCTGTTTAAGATAAGCTGTTCAATCTTCGCGGAATTGTCAACAATTACCTCAATCTCAATGTCGGGATATATTTCCTTAAAGGCCTTCACGCATTGGGGCAGGAAGCTGTTGCCGATTGTTACATTACTTCCGATTCTTAAGGAGCCAAGGCAGTCCCAATTCTTAATTTCAAACTCCATTTCATCAAAGAGAATCACAATCTGTCTCGAATATTCCAGAAAGCGCCGTCCCGCCTCCGTAATCCTGAGCCGGTTGGAAATGCGGTCAAATAATTTTTGTCCATAATAATGTTCCAGCTCCGCGACGGCGAAACTCACCGCAGGCTGCGCAATATAAAGTTCCCTGGCCGCCGCAGTCGTGCTTCCGGTGTCGCAGACCGCTATGAAAATCTTAATGTGTCTCAAAGTCATAAAATCTCCCCGATCCTTCAGGCTTTCTAAATGCCGGTCCCCATACTGTTAGATGCATATCCTGATTCTATCATATTTCCTTACCAAATTAGTATACAGATTCCATATAGTCTGTATACTTTTATATTATTTTACATATAGTCCGTCAAGATATACAATATTTCCATAATTCAACACCTTCGGGAAGGAGACACTTATGGATATCCTGAATCTGGCTTCTGAGGCAGAAAACTATATCATCGGACAGCGCCGGTATTTTCACCGTTTTCCCGAACCGGCCTGGGAAGAGGTGAAGACAACACTGGCAATTGAAAAACAGCTGAAAGAGATCGGCCTGGAACCGATCCGGTTTGACGATATCTCGGGCGTTTATGCCTATATTCACGGCAAAAACGCCGGTAAAGACGCTAGAACCATTCTGCTCCGGGCAGATATAGACGGTGTATCCGTGCAGGAGAAGACCGGCCTCGATTTTGCAAGCGAGAATACCGGCATGATGCACGCCTGCGGACGTGACTGCCACATCGCAATGCTGCTCGGAGCCGCAAAGCTCTTAAAGGGACTTGAAGATTCACTGGCAGGCCATGTAAAGCTCTTTTTCCAGGCCGCCGAGGAGAGCGCCCGCGCCTCCCAGGAATATATCAGGCGCGGATTTCTGCAGGATGTGGATGCCATCTGTGCCGCCCATGTATACGGCGGGCTGGAGGCTCCGTTTATCGATATTGCCCCTGGATACAGAATGGCCAGCGCCGACAAGTTTGATATTGAGGTAACGGGCCTTGCCGCGCACGGGAGCCTCCCTCATACCGGAAAGGACGCCATTGTTGCCGCAGCGGCCATTATAAACGGCCTTCAGGCCTGCGTCTCCAGGGATAACGATCCTCTGAACCCCCTCGTCATCAATATCGGCACAATTCACGGCGGGACACAGCGCAATATCATCGCCGGTAAGGTAAAAATGGAAGGCACGGTCCGGATGCACTCCGCCGAGAGGAGGAAACAGCTTGAAAAAACGTTGGAAAAAATAGTGACGGACACCGCCAAGGCCCTGGGCTGCGAGGCAAAACTTTCTTATCAGTACATGCTGCCTCCTCTGTATAATTCTCCCGAACTGAGCGTCATTGCCGATAAGGCGCTTCACAAACTTTTTGGCGGTGAGATCAGAAAAGACGTGCCCCCGGTGATGGCCAGCGAGGACTTCGCCTGTCTGACGGAACACATTCCGGGCCTTTATATCAATATAGGATGCGCCAATAAACGGCTCGGATACACGGAAAATAACTACAGCAGCCGTTTTATGGTGGATGAACGTATTCTTAAGAACGGAACCGCCCTCTGTACGCAGATCGCGGTGGATTATCTGGGCGGCGGGTTACCCGGGTGAATGACCGTCAGAAACTACAAGGAGGAAAAAGGATGGCCAGAAGACTGAAGTATTTTAATGAAGTTCAAATTATGAGAAACAACATGGAGCAGGTGAAGGAAAATAACGGAACCGTCCGGGTGGAACCGGAGGAGATCACCGTCGGCGGGAGCGGAACCTTTACCGTAACCTATACGGTAGGGGATGAGACGATCTATATCGGCGGTGTGCTGCGCTTTACCATTCCGTTCGGCTTTACAAAGCCCCAGATTGCCATGCCCATCTATCCGGGCTACACCACGGCTGCCGTATCGCGGAAGAATGCTTCGGTGAAAACCTTTATCGTGGAAAACGACTGGTGGAAACGGGGTCCCGACCGCTCCAAGACGGAGAATGTCTCCGAACACGTCGGATCCCATGTCTGGGTCAGGGTGCTGGGCCATGCACTGACAAAAGGGGATCAGGTGGTTCTCACCTACGGCGACACCTCCTACTCCCCTCAGGCCGCCGCCCGGTACTGCCGCACCACCGGACCGGTCCAGTTTGATGTGGCAACCGACCAGAGAGGAACGCTGGAAGCTCCCTACAGCGGCTATTATCTGACCTCGGATCCTCCCACCGTAATGGTACATCCCGAAGCGGCCTCCTTTTTTGAGGTGTACATCCCATCCGACCTGCAGGCGGGAATCGAGGCCGAGTGTACCGTCGCAGCCATTGATTCATACCGCAACCTGGCCGAGCACCATACCGGAGAGCTGAGATGCCGACTGGAAGATACGGTTATTTATGAAGGGGAATTTGAACCAGATGACTGCGGTATTAAAAAGATAAAATTTACTCCTGGTAGAAAAGGCCCCCTGAGGGTATACGCGGAAAACCGGGATGGGAACCTGTTGGGAGAGAGTAATCCCGGGATCTGTTCTGTACAGGCAGGTAACTGTCAGGTAAGCGGACTGTCAGGTGACCCGGCAAATGAGCCCGCGGACGGACAGGCTGACAGACCGGCAAATGCTCAGGCCGATGGACAAACGAATGAGCCGGAAAGCAGGCCGCTCCGTCATTTCTGGGGTGACATGCACGGACACACCGGGATCCAGTGGGGCCGCGGAAGCGGCCGCTCCTATTATGAATATGCCAGAGAAGCGGCGGCCGTTGATTTCTGTGCGCTGACCGACCCTGATTCCGGCAGATACACAAATAACAACAAAACCGCCCATCTGTCTCTGAGCTGCTACATGACGGACGCACAGTGGAAAGAGATTCAGGATATTAATAAGGCATTTTATGAGGAAGGACGCTTTGTCCCGATTCTGGGCTATGAGTATCATAACGATGCCCCCAATCCGGAATTCGGAGGCGACCGCAATGTCTACTATGAGTCATATGACGAGCCAATCCGCCGCTGTGTCGACGAAGGGAGCTACTGCCCGGAGGAACTCTGGGCCCAGCTTAAGAACCAGAATGTCAGGGCAATCACGGTTCCGCATCACACCGCCAAGAAGGTGATGCTGGGAAGTTTTGAAATCCACGATGAGGAAATTCAGCGTCTGGTGGAAATCTATTCCTGCTGGGGCAGCTCGGAAGGGGAAGGATGTGAGCGGCCGATCATCGGCGGTTCCGTCTATGAAAACCACTCCGTCCAATATGCCCTCGGCAAGGGCTACCGCCTCGGCTTTGTGGCCGGCAGCGATACGCATGCGGGTAATCCCGGCTATTCCCACTGGGTATTCTCATCCGAACTGATGAGCTACCGGGGAGGACTGACCTGCATCATGGCGGACCGTCTCGACCGGCACAGCCTGTTTGACGCGTTGTGGAACCGGAGAGTCTACGCCACGACGGGTGAGCGCATTATTCTTGATTTTACGGTAAACGGAGCCATGATGGGGCAGGAAATCAGCCTGTCGGAAAATCCGGTCCGCACTCTGTCGGTCCGGGTGACAGGAACCGCCGACATCGAATCCGTTGAGATTATTTCAATGGGACATACCGTTTACAGAAAAGAAGGGAGTGGAAGAGAAATCGAATTCAGCTGGCAGGATGGGAACCTGCCCGAAGCCGGATGGCTTTACTATTACGTTCGAGTATACCAGAAAGATAAGGCCATTGCCTGGTCAAGTCCAATCTGGGTAAGTTGATAAGGGGGAAATACAATGGAAAGTGAGAAAAGGGAAAGAACAAGTCAGAAAGAAGAAAGAAAAGAGTTACCTGCGTCCAGGTCGTTCATCATCTTATTAGTGTCCCTGGCAATCCTGTTGTACTGTGTTGCCATCTTAAAGGCAAATCCCGGCGTCAGCCTGATTCTTTCGGCGCTGTCGGCCGTCTATCTGGGCATGGCCTTCGGCTGTCCCTGGAAACAGTTTGAAAATGACATCGGAGACACGTTTAAAACCATGTTCATGGGAATGCTGATCATGATGTTCGTAGGAATTCTCATCGGTTCCTGGATGATTTCCGGCACCGTTCCGCTGATGATGTATTACGGCCTCAAACTGCTCCCGGCCCCCATTTTTCTGGTTGCCAGCTGTCTTCTCTGCTGCCTGATGTCACTGATGACCGGAACCTCATGGGGTACGATGGGAACGGTAGGCGTAGCGCTGATCGGCGTGGCCGAGGGCCTTGGGATCCCGGTGGCCTATGCGGCCGGTTCCATCGTGGTGGGCGCCATCTTCGGCGACAAGCTCTCTCCGCTCTCGGATACGACGATTATGGCTCCCTACGTCTCGGGCGTAGACATTATCGACCATATAAAGTCTATGCTCTATACGACCATCCCCTGTCTGGTTATCTCCCTGATCCTCTATGCGGTGCTGGGGATGAAGTTCCAGGGCGGTCACATCGACAGTGAAGCTTATACTCAGATTTTAACGACACTGCAGGGTACTTTTACCTTAAATCCCATCCTTTTGCTGCCTCCGGTCGTCGTGCTGGTCCTCATCTTCCTGAGAAAACCGACGATTCCCGTCTTCGGAATCGGAATTCTCCTTGCGGCAATACTTGCCATCACCGTACAGGGGAAGGGGATCAAGGAAGTGCTGACCGCCCTCACAAGCGGGCTCGGCATGTCAACCGGAGTTGCCCTGGTGGACTCGATGATTAACCGCGGCGGACTCCTGAGTATGATGCCATCGGTAGCCCTGATTATCGGAGCGGCGGTGTTCAGTTCCGCCCTGAAGGCCACCAATGTGTTCCAGATGTTCCTCGACGCCATCCAGAAATACGCCACCGGACGCAAATCGCTGCTGGGCTTCAGCTACCTCCTTCACCTGATCCTGGCATCCTTCACCGGCGTATATCTGGTAACCTTCTCCATCGTCGGGCCAATACTGGGGCCGATGTTTGATAAATACGACCTGCACAGAAAGAACCTCTCCCGGATGCTGGAAGACACCGGAACCGCGTTCTCCCCGATCGTGCCATGGAGCAATATCTCCATCTTCATACTGGGCACATTGGGCGTCAGCTCCTTCCAGTACGTTTTATATGCGCCGATTACCTATCTGGGGGTTGTATTCGCGGCTGTCTACATATTTACGGGATTCGGGATATTCAACAGTAAGGGGGAGATGCTGATTAAGGAGAGAAAATGACGGCCTGTGTATGAAAAACCTTCCTGTTGAAAAAAGAAGACCAGCCGTCACCGGCTGATCTTCTAATCATTGGTTTGCAGAAAAAAATCCATATTACAGTTCCGCAGCACACTCCACTTCTACCAGTCCGCCAAGCGGCAGCTTAGCTACCTGGACACAGGAACGCGCAGGGAAGTCTCCTCCAAAGTAGGACTCATAAATTTTATTTACAACTGCAAAATCGTTCATATCAGTTAAAAATATTGTGGTTTTAACAACTCTCTTATAATCGGTTCCCGCTTCATGGAGAATCGCTCCCAGATTCTTCATGGAGCAGTGGGCCTGTGCCTCAACTCCGTCCGCAAGGCCTCCCGCCGTTACATCAATTCCCAACTGACCGGAAACATAGACCATGCCGTTTGATTTCACGGCCTGTACATAAGGTCCTACCGCCTTCGGCGCTTTTTCCGTAAATACAATCTCCCTGGCCATTTATCTGATTACCTCTTTTCCTTTTTTTCTGAGCACCACGCCATTTCTTCTTCCGGTGTGTTTTCCCTTTTCAACGGCCAGCTCGCCGCCGACAATAACGTATTCAATTCCCTCCGGATACTGTACCGGATCGACAAAGGTTCCCTTGTCGATGACCGTCTCCGGATTGAAGATACAAAGGTCGGCCTGATAGCCCTCCTTCACCTCTCCCCTGCCCGTCATGTTGAAGGTCGTGGCGGGTTTCTTCGTCATCTTATAAACGGCTTCCTCCAGCGTCAGGGCTTTTTCTTCCCTCACGTATTTTCCGAGGATTCTCGGGAATGCGCCGTATACACGCGGATGCGGTTTCCCGCCTAACAGGCCGTCGGTGCATGCGTTCATCTCGGGACGTTTCATAATACGGATTACGTGCTCCTCGGTCCCGTAGAAATCCACCATGCCCACGGCGTTTTCCTCTTCATAGAGGAGGTCGAAGGTGGCGTCATACGGATCTTTCCCCCTCAGCGTTCCGAGTTCAACCAGGTTCAGGCCGATGGCGTCTTTGTTCTTATCCGTCTTAACACTGGTAACAAATATCTGATCCAGGCCCGCAAACTCCACGAAGTTATCCCAGCCCGGGATGCCGTGTTCGATATCGTAGACCATCTTTTTTCTCAGCTCCGGATCCGCCAGACGCTCCAACACCTTGTCTGTTCCGCCGTCGTGCACCCACGGCGGGAGAATAACGCCCAGCATCGTGCTGCCCGCCACATACGGATACTGGTCGAAGGATACGCGGATTCCCTCTTTTTTAGCCTCTTCCAGGAGTTCAATCACCTTGTCAACTTTATCCCAGTTCTTCTTTCCACAGACCTTAAAATGGGAATAGTGGATTTTCACGCCGGACTCGCGGCCAATTTTAATAACCTCTTCCATGGAGTCCAGGATTGTGTCCGCCTCGCTTCTCTGGTGAATGACGAAAAGTCCGTCGTACTCCGCAACCACCTTGCACATCTCGATTATTTCCTTCGATTCAGAATAAGCGCACGGCATGTAAATGAGTCCCGTGGAAAGTCCTACGGCTCCCGCCTCCATCTCCCGTCTGGTGATGGCGCACATTTTTTCAAGCTCCTCGTCGTTTGGAAGACGGTTCTCAAGACCCATGGCCTCCATTCTGATATTGCCGTGAGGCACGAGATAACATTCATTAAGACCCGGTTTCACCTCATCGATCATGTTCAGGTAATTTTCCGTTGTCTCATAATTCCAGTCAATCTGGTCGCTGTCGCCGTCCAGGCCGGCCAGGTTTTTTCTCCAGGGGCTGATGTACTCCTTCGGGAGCGGGGCCATGGAAATTCCGTCCTGTCCCAGGATTTCCGTTGTGATACCCTGCATGACCTTGGGGGCAACCTCCGGTTCCACCAGCACCCGGAGGTCACTGTGGCTGTGAGTATCGATAAAACCCGGAGCCACAACAAGGCCCTCCGCATCAATCACCTGCGCCCCTTCGGCTTCGGCCGATGCTGCATCGATTGTCGGCGCTATTTTTTCAATTATTCCGGCATTTATTAAAACATCCGCTTTATATCCCGGATTTCCGCTTCCGTCAGCGATAAATCCGTTCTTAATCAGTTTTTTCACTGTTCTCACCTCTGTTTTTTATGGTTTCCATCATTTATTCCCGGAACGGGATATCCTGTCCTAATTTCTGGTCATATTTCTTAAGGGTAAAATTCTTCATCAGCACCACATAAATTACTACACTGATGGCAAGGCCTGCGAAGAAGGAGTAGTCTCCCGCCAGCAGCGACAGGCCGAAGGAAAGGATCATGGTTACCACCGAACTCATATTGAAACCGCTTGTATAATGGTACTGTCCGCCTACATTGTAAAGGTCGTCCACGTTAATTGTACATTTACGTACCAGGAAATAGTCTGCCAGCATGATACCGATAATCGGCCCCAAAAGTGTTGAGAAATTCGACTGGATTACGACCAGGAAATCTCCTCCCTGCTGTTTCCACGGCATCATCAGAAGACCGATCACGCCCGAAATAATCGTTGTCATCCAGAATTTCATTTTCGGGAAAATATTCAGCAGGATGTATGCCGGAGGCATCAGGTTGGCCGCCGTATTGGTTGACCACTGTGCAAATGCAATGGCGATGAAACAGAACACAAGCACCAGCATATTGTTGGAGAACAAGCTGTAAACCACGTTGTTTAAATCCCACTCGTGTGTGTAGATGCCTGCCGCCATGCCAACCATCATTGCGATGATTCCGACTGCCATAAGGCCGACAAGCTGTCCCACGATGGCATTCTTGTTACGTTTTATAAGACCTTCATTCTTATAGTTGTCGCTGCGTCTGATCTGTCTTGCAAGGTCGGGGCCGTTAAGCGCCATGGTAATCCATCCGCCTGCAATACCGGAAATGGCAAATGCCATGGAATAGTTGCCCGCCGCTTTGACACCCATGATATCGGGGATGGATACCCCGTATTTGTTACATACGGTGACTACGATGGCGGCAAACATGATGCCCAGCATCGGAACCGCGATCCAGTCGAATTTAGCCATGGCCTCCATGCCAAAGAGGGCATTGACAATCTGGAATGTCGCAAAGAGAATCAGCATCAGGGTAACATTGTTAAAGGACGGGAACATAATTCCCATTATCATGTTGAGAGCGTTTGCCCCTACCCATGTCTGGAATCCGAACCAGTAAAAACAGGGGACACACCGGACAAGTCCCGCAAAGAAGGAACCTTTGTATCCAAATGCAGCTCTGCTGTATACGGCAAACGGAACGCCGTATTTTGTTCCGATATCTCCGGCCAGAACGGTCAGAACCGTAACAAGGCCGTAGCCGAGGAAAACCACCAGGACCAGCATCCAGGGGGAGAGTCCGTCTCCCCCGTTGAAATACTGCGCGCCTAAACTGAATGCTACTATATTAATCGTCATACCTGCCCAAAGAATCGTATAATCCCACAGGGACAGGGTTCTTTCGCTGTCTTTTGTCGGGAGCAGTTCCGGGCTCCTTAAACTCTGTGACTTTTCGTTCTGCATAAGAAAATAACCTCCACCCATTATTGTTTTAGTTCAGACCGTATCGTTCCAGGTAAGCAGGATTTATTTTTCTCTTAATAAATTCTCCTTTGCCCTTTTCCCCTTTAAATTCCCCATTCTCAACAATGACTCTGCCCTTTGCAATCGTCATTACCGGGTAGCCCTTTACCTTAAATCCTTCATGGAGGCAGTAGCTGATGTTATTGTGAAGCACGTCTTTGGAGAGCGTAACCTCTTTGTCCATATCCACCAGGACAAGATCCGCGTCGGATCCCGGTGCGATAATTCCCTTCTGCGGATAGCAGCCGTAAATCTTCGCAATGTTGGTGCTCGTCAGTTCACAGACTTTATTAATGGAAATGCGTCCCTTGGACACACCCTCGGAGAGCATCAGCGGAAGTCTGATTTCAATGCCGCTCATACCATTAACAACCTTTGTGAAATCCTGTTTCCAGGTTCCGTCCGGATTTTTTTCAAGGAACAGGGATTTTTCATCCACATCAAAGGTACAGTCGTCGGAACCGGTCAGCAGGATGGTGCCGTCCTTTAATCCCTCCCATAACTCCTCGGCCTCTTTTGGTGTGCGCAGAGGCGGGGAGCAGATGGCCAGATGGCCGTTCTCGCCTTTGTAAAGATCATCAAACAGGGTCAGGTAGTGAGGTCCCGTCTCCACGTAAAGCGGAAGTCCCTTGCCATGGGCTCTTCTGGCGGTGCCCAGAGCTTCTCCATTGGTTGTATGTACAACCAGCAGTGCATTTCCTACATACTCCTGAAAATAGACGGCCCGGGCAAATGCCTCGGCCTCGCAGAGCACCGGTTTACATTTTGCGAAATTCACCCAGCTTAAGTCGTTTTCCGCCATGCACTTTTCAATATTGGTCTCAGCAATCGCATTGCTCTCACAGTGGACCATCGGAAGGCCGTTTACGGATTTTGCCTTTTCAAATACCTTAAGCATCGTCTCGTCGTCACTCATAACGCCTTCTTTTTTATACGTCATGAACATTTTAAAGGTGGGAATTCCGTAGTCGGCCATCTTTTCAATATCGGCAATCGCCTCCGGTGTGGATTCCACAAACTTGCCGTGAACGCTGTAGTCAATGGCGGACTCCTTCATCTCATCGGCCCTTGCAAGCGCCTGTGTATACGGGGAATCGCCTTTTCCCATGTTGGCAAAATCCATATACATCGTCACGCCGCCGTATGCGGCGCTGACACTCTGCTCATAGAAACTGTTGGCGCCGAGGCAGCCCTGGAACGGAGCCTGGCAGTGCATGTGCGCCTCAATGACTCCGGGCAGGACGTATTTTCCTTCTGCATCAATTACCCGTTTTCCTTCAGACTCATCATAAGTCCCAAGTCCGGCAACCGTTTTTCCGTTGACGGCGATATCGCATTTTACTGTGGATGACGGAGATACTACATAACCATTTTTGATAATCAAATCATACATAAAATAACCCTCCTCAATACTCTTCACCTCTGCCTCAAACAGATGATTGTGTTTTATTTTAAAAGCGCTTCCATAACCCCATAGTAGCACTCTGTTACTTTTGTAAGCTGATCAAGTTCAACGTACTCGTTCAGTGTATGGGCCAGATTTTCTTTGGACGGCCCGAGGCCAAATGTTTTAATGCCCGCCTCACCCGCGTAGTGGCTGCCGTTGGTGCAGAAATTGTACTGTGTAATTTCAGGGGTAAATCCCTTTTCCTGCAGCTTCTTATAGACGTCCTGAACAAACTCGTCTTCTTTGTCATATAACCATCCCGGGAAGAACCGCTCTCCCTCGATCTCATTGCCCGTATGGCACTTTTCTTTCCCCAGCGCATAGGAGGCCTTTACCTTTAACTGCGGGTCTTCCGCCATCAGTTTTTCAAGCAGCTCATTGATGGGGGCCAGGACGCTCTCTTTCGTTTCGCCTACGAGAAGACGTCTGTCATAGGTTGCGCGGCAGTACTCCGGTACTACGGATGCCCCGGGATACGGCGCGGATTTGATATCCGTCAGCTCCAGAATTCCGTCGCCCAATACCGGGTGGTGGGTCGGTGTAAGAGTGCGGATTGCCTCGATGACCTTTGCCATCTTATAGACCGCGTTAATTCCCTTTTCCGGATTGGCCGAATGACACGGTTTTCCAAAGGTTTCAACCACAATCTCGGCTCTTCCCCTCTGTCCAATCTTCAGGTTGAGCTCGGATGCCTCACCGATCACTACGTAGTCCGGACGGACGTTTTTACTGATTTCCCTGGCGGCAACGCCCTCAAAGCACTCCTCGTGCACCACGCCCGCCACATATATTTCTCCGGCAAAGTCTTTTTCCGTATCTTTCGCAAAACTGGAGGCCGCGCATGTCATTGCCGCCACAGCGCCCTTCATATCACTGGTTCCTCTGCCGTAAATCTTTCCGTCATGGATTTCCGCTGCAAACGGGGGATGAATCCACTCTGTTTCCTCTGTAACGGGTACTGTATCAATGTGGCCGTCAAATAATATCTTCCTGCCCGGTCTTTTTCCTTTGATGCAGCCGATGATGTTGCCATACTTATCCACCGTGACCTCGTCAAATCCCATCTGCTTCATGTTTTCCGAAAGAACGCTCACCACTCCGCTCTCCTCGCCGGAATAACTCTTCTGCTGAACCAGTTTCTGACACAGTGAAATTACCTGCTCTTCTCTCTCTTTATCCATTATCCTGTCCTCCTGCTTTGAATTCTGTTATTGCCTTTGAATGCCGTTATTGTCTTTGAGTACCAATATAGCCTTTGAATTCCGTTATTGACTTTAACAACTGCTATTGACTTTGATCGCCGATACTGTTATGTGTTTTACTTTCTGGGATATGCTCCGTCCCAGACGATTGATTTATAATTTTCTTTGTCCGTGTCCCCCTCCGTACTGAAGAATAACACTCTGGAGTTTTCATCCAGTTTCAGCTTTGCCCTCAGTTCGGCAAGTGAAGGATCCCTCATAATCTCTGCTACACAGCCAAAGGCGGATGCTCCGCTCTCTCCCGATATCACCTTCGTGTCTCCGGCCTCCGGGTTCCCAAGAAGTCTCATTCCCTGTGCCGCCGTGTAATCTGGACACGAGATAAAGTTGTCGGCGTAATCTCTCAGGACGTTCCAGCCGATGCTGCACGGTTCTCCGCAGGCCAGTCCCGCCATGATGGTATCCATATCTCCCGTCACAAAATGGAGGGTTCCGTCTGCCGCTTCCGCCGTCCTGAAGATACAGTCGGCCTTATTGGGCTCTACAATTGTGATAATAGGCCTATCCTCGCCGTAAGCCGCTGCAAAAAATCCTGCCACCGCCCCGGCCATGGAGCCAACTCCGGCCTGTAAAAAAATGTGGGTCGGTTTTTCGGGAAGCTGTGTATATGCCTCATATCCCATCGTTCCGTATCCCTGCATAATCCAGCCGGGAATATCCTCATATCCTTCCCATGCCGTATCCTGGACCATCACCCAGCCCTTCTGATCCGCCTGCGTGTTGGCAAGGCGGACCGCTTCGTCATAGTTTAAGTCGGTTATGGATGCATCTGCCCCCTCCGCCCTGATATTCATCAGGCGTTCCTCTGCGCTGCCCTTCGGCATGTAAACAACAGATTTCTGCTGTAACTGTTTTGCGGTCCAGGCAACTCCACGGCCATGATTGCCGTCTGTTGCCGTTACGAATGTGATGTCACCCAGTTCTTTTCTGACCTCTTCAGAAATCAGTTTATCATATGGCATTTCAGTAATGCTCTTGCCCAGGCGTTTCGCCAGGTAATTGCCAATGGCATAACTGCCGCCCAATACCTTAAATGCATTCAGCCCGAACCGGTAGGATTCATCCTTAACATAAATGTTACCAAGCCCTATTGCTTTTGCCGTATTTTTCAGTTCTACCAGGGGTGTCTCTCTATATACCGGAAAGCTCGCATGGAAACTTCTTACTTTCTTTGCACTCTCAAGATTCAGGAAATTCAGGTTAAACTTTGGGCCTGCTTTGCGCTCATATTGAACAACTTTAAATTCCTCTCTCATTACATTCCTCTCCTTTGGGTTTATTCACCTTTATTTAAAGCAATCTGCGTGCCAACATTTACACCAAATCATAACCTTTTCTCTCCTTTCTCTTTACATTTGTGCATAATATCTAAAACCATATTGGAACAACCCACTAAATACGTTGGCCGTTTAGTGAATTTTATCATAAATAAAAACGCACCAAAATCTCGGAATTGATTTTAATGCGTTTTTAAACTATTTCTTTCTTTTTTGACGCGAATTAAGATGAATTTTTATCCGTTTTTTCATTCTCATTATGAGAATTTTTCTCAATTCGAGAATTCATTTTCTCATTATGAGAATTCCTTTGTGCTGCCACACTAAGGAGCCATAATTTTTATTGCATCGGAAATTTTATGATTTTATTGTTTTTTATTATTCCAATACGTTCCATATCACTCCGTAAAAAATTCTTAGGTTCATTATAATCTTCAAACCCGCTGGGTGAACAAATATCTCTGTTCATCCGCCAGCAGTGCGCCGCCTGAAATTTCCTCTCCTTATCCAGAGATTCAGGCACATAGTACATATATTCAATTGCTTTATTCAATCCTGCCACCGGTTTTCTTCCGTGCGTCTTTGTCAATACAGGCGGTCCTGCAATATTGAAGTAGGCGTCTATCTCCTCCCTGGAAAATCCTTCCATATACATTCCAGCTTCAATCCCCTCTTCCACCAGCTTCGGGAGGTTCTTCCACTCCGATGCTTTTATTCCGCTCATAACAATCCCAAAACGGTTATTGGCGTTTACTGCCACCAGAGTGTTGCAGCCCTCATATTTAACCCTGTGAACTTCCCAGCAGAAAAACAAATCTTCAGGCTCTCCATATGATTGTTTCGGGAGCTTTAACGTTTTCTGCAATGGTATCGTGATTCCTAACTGCATCTTTCTCCTCCTTAATATTCCGAAACATTCCGTCATCCGGCCAGATACTGATATGCAATTCTCGGACTTCCGTCTTCCATATAAACAATACCGCATTTCTCAAAACCGTTTTTCTCAATCAGGTGCTGCATCGTGAGATTATTGTGATGTGTGTCGATTCTCAGGTTGGCAATTTGAGATTTGCAAAAATCGAGGCACTTCTCAAATACCCCTTTTGCTACACCGTCCCCGGCAATGCGGTGAATGGTTCCATAAACCTCGTCATTGAGCCACGCACCGTCTTCTATATAAGTGTAGATTGGGTCGTGGCCAATGATGAAGGCAAAAACTCCGTGTATTTGAGTCCTTTTTAAATCCTCCGTCTGAGCCTCATCATTTTCCGTATACACATAAAGTTGGCCCTTTTCGATATCTTCCTCCAGAAGTTGTCTCGGCGGATGATTTTTCCCCCACTGGTCCGGATTTCCGTTGGCCTCCATATAATTTCTTGCTTCCTGGTAAATTTCCATTATCCTGTTTAAATCATCGTATTTTGCCAGACGTATCATCCATTCCCTCCACTTTCCGATACAAAGTCGCCAGTCCAATTCCCAGTTTTTTTGCCGCCTGCTTTTTCCCCTCCGTATCATTGCCGCAGAGACGCAGAGCCTTCAGAATTTCACTGCGTTCCAGCTCTTTGAGAGGAATCACCGCTTCCTGTAACGCCGTGTCATTCTGTATAACGGTTCCCGTTTCCGTCTGCGGTTCCGAAATATTGGCCGGCAGCGTCCCCGTATCCAGAACGCCGTCCTCCTCCATCATATTAATCATAAATTCAACCGTATTTTCCAGCTCACGGATATTTCCGTACCAGGGATACTCATAGAGGCGGTCCATCGTCTCCTCGGATATTTTTAAGAGATTCTTATCGAACAGGCTGGCATAGCGGTTGGCAAAATAGTAAACCAGATCCTTAATATCCTCGCGCCGTTCCCTTAATGGGGCAATCTTAAGCGGTATGACATTCAGCCGGTAATAAAGGTCCTCCCTGAATTTATTGTTTGCCATCATCTCTTTCAGATCTTTATTGGTCGCCGCAATGATTCTGACATCAATCGGAATCACCTGATTCGAACCGATACGGATAATCTTACGTTCCTGTATTACCCTCAACAGCTTAACTTGAAGATAAAGAGGCATATCTCCTATCTCATCCAGGAAAATCACGCCTTTATTAGCCAGTTCAAACTTCCCCATACGCCCATTCGGATCAGCACCGGTAAACGCGCCCTTCACATAACCGAACAATTCCGACTCCAGGAGCGGTTCCGGAATTGCTCCGCAGTTGATGGCAATAAAACGGTTTTCCCTCCGGTCGCTTGCCTTCCAGATGGCAGTCGCCACCAGCTCCTTTCCCGTTCCACTTTCTCCGGTAATCAGGACGGTGGAGGTGCTCCGCGCTATCTTTTTAATCTCTTCCTGCATTTGAAGTGTCTGCGGGCTGGTTCCTATAATATTAAATGTACTGAGAGGATTAACTGTGTTCGTAATTTCATAAAACCGCTCCTGCATTACCCTGGTGCTCTCAAATATCAGTACCTTGGAGTACCGTCTGGGATCCTGATCCAGATCATAGAGATGGCCCATAACAAAATATTCCTTGTCATTTAACAGCACCTTAAATTCATTCTGACGGCTGAAGTTATCACCGGTCGGTGTGACAACCGCCATCTGCCCCTCCGGCATATCGATAGAAAGCTGCCGTTTGGCCGGTTCGTTTGCCATCGTAACAACATTATCGCCGCCCAGAATTAAAATGCCCTTCTCCACATGGTTAATCACACAGTCCAGGGCATCCAGCAGCACCGCCCTCTTTTTGGACTCCGTCAATTCGCCTGCCTTCACTGCGATGAAATCTGCAATCTGTTCCAGGAGTTCCAGATACATTTTTTCATTGGAAAGAACCCGCTCTTTTTGCTCCAGACTGCTCCCTACCAGGCCAATTACTCCAATAATCTCACCACCCAGCCGGATGGGCATGGAAATCTCGATTTCTTCACTGCAGCTGTCCTTTTTCGGACATTTCTGGCACAAACGCTCTTTGCCCGGGTTGTAAATAATTTCTACACTTCCCGTACGGAGCAGGTGCTCATAGACATATCCCTCCTGAGCCATATCCTCATTAACATGCTGTTTGAAAAGCCCTGTTCCTGCTACACGGAATAGATTCTTGTCCACAACCTCCACTTCCACCTGGGCGATTTTGGACATGATATCTGCATATTTCATTACTGTTTCCTGGATTTCTAGGAGGATACTTGGCATGGGAGGGAGGTCCTTTCTTGTGGAGTGGGAGATTTATTAGTTGTCTGAGTAAAAACAATTAGATTAAGCCGCCTATGAATTAATACCTTTATATTATTTACAATAGGATAAATTGTCAATAAACATTTACTTACACTTACTTATCCACTATTACCTAGCATAAAACGTTTAAGCTGTCGTGGAAACCACGGCAGCTTAAACGTTTTATGCAAGTCTATTATTTAGTAATCTGAATACCTTGAGTTTTTGATGTGTAACCTTCATATTCTGTTCCAAGATATACTGCGTGAAAACCGCGTGCCCTATATGTACCTGATTGTACATTTTCAACATCTACTCCATTTATTAATATAACCAAATCCTCCTCTGGATTATCTTCTTTAAGAGCCTCGAATTCATAAAAAAAGAGTTCTTCCCAATCTTCCGTGGTTTTGTTCCACTTCTGAAAAGAAATACCATTACAAATTCTGTCGCAAGGAACATGAGCCCATGTTTCAACAGTCAACGCTACTTTTCCCTCTCCCTTGTCCACTATACTAACTATCCCAGTAGATATAATATCGCCTCTCGTTTGTCCAGTAGAGCGATCTATGCTTTCTGGAAGAATAGCAGACGCTTCATCATTATTCTCTTGAATTTTCATACCATTCCAATAAAAAGTTTCAGATGCATATATTGGCATTACATTAATACACATAAATATAATAATACATACTAGTATCCTTTTCCATTTATCTTTCACGTTCAATCTTCTCCTTTTTCTAAATATAAATTCTCAATAATTTTATCAAAGTCTTCCCGTTCCATAATCCCCGCTAAATAATAGTATGAATTCTGTCTTATAAACTCAGCACTGTATTCTGTCTCCCCCTCATTTGTAATTCTCTTTTGAACTTCAATATATTGATTAATCCACTTACTAAAGACCATATCTTTTTCTTTTCTATCTGAAATGATATTTGTAGAATCCGTTACGTCCTTTATCTTTTGTTTTATAAAAAAACTGTTGCCTTGATAATCAAAAGTCATAGTCGCAGCTTGCTCACTTATATATGTTTTTGAATATACCATACCTGAAGGCATCCAAGCCATACGTATAGCCACTATTCCAATCTCTTCTTCAATCTCTAAATAGGCATCTTCCAGCTTTCCCGTTTTATCGACATTTCTGTCATTATCTAGAACCACATCATTTCTAATACTCGGCCTTACTGTCTTCCTATAAACAAAATATTTCTTAGCCCCAGCAGTGATAGTCGTCGCCAACAAAATCATCACAATAACTCCGGCCACCATAGCAACTTTAAAAATCGGCTTAAGCCTGCGAATCTTCCTGAATTTCTTTTCAGGAGTGCTATCCCTGGTGTATCTCGGCTCTATTTTTTCCAACAACCGTTCAAAACCATCTTCTGGTTCCGGAGGTATCTGGCTATCGTCTATTTCAGTCTGTGCGCGCTGAAACCTCTCCAGGAGCGTTTTATCGTCCATTCTAAATGACTCTTTCAGAAGCTGATCCAAATCATATTCTGTTTTGTGTCTGTCCCGGTCCTTGCTCACTGTTTGCCTCCTGCTTAATCATAGCTATATGATAATCTCTATTTTTTTCCATGGCTTTTCCCGCCGCTTTCCCTGGCTTTGGGGTTGACTTTTTGTCATTTAAGTTTACTATACTAATATAAATATTAATTTAGTATAATAGTTTAGTCGTCCTGCGGCCTGTCGCTGCAGGCAACATTCCACTGTTCGGAAGTTGAGTTTGCCGGACGGTTAAATTTATGGAGGAAAACCCTATGAAAAAAATCATCCTGACCGGAGGCGGTACAGCCGGCCATGTCACCCCCAATCTTGCCCTTCTACCGTCTCTTCAAAAAGAAGAATTCGAAGTACGCTACGTTGGTTCCTACAATGGGATCGAACGCCGTCTGATTGAGGAGACTGGTATTCCCTATGACGGAATTTCGTCCGGAAAACTCCGCCGTTATTTTGACATCAAAAATTTCTCTGATCCCCTAAGAGTCCTCAAAGGTTATGCAGAGGCTCTGAAAATTATAAAAAAATTCAAACCTGACATTGTATTTTCAAAAGGAGGGTTTGTCGCCGTCCCCGTAGTCTTAGCCGCCAGGCATCATAAAATTCCTGTGATTATACACGAATCAGATATGACACCCGGCCTGGCCAATAAAATATGTATTCCTTCTGCTAAAAAAGTTTGTTGTAATTTTCCTGAAACATTGAAGTATCTCCCTGAAGACAAAGCTGTGTTAACCGGCTCTCCTATTCGTGAAGAGCTCTTGAGCGGCGATCGCCTGGCTGGGCTGCAATATACCCATCTGTCCTCCAGTCGTCCGATTATCCTGGTAATTGGAGGCAGTCTCGGTTCTGTGACCGTAAACCAGGCGGTCCGCAGCATTCTTCCTGAACTGTTAGAGCATTTCCAGATTATACATATCTGTGGCAAAGGTAATCTGGATGAAAACCTGATTGGCAAAGAAGGTTATGTTCAGTATGAATATGTAGATAAACCACTGAGGCATCTCCTTGCTGCTGCTGATCTTGTTCTTTCCAGAGCGGGGGCAAATTCCATCTGTGAAATTCTTGCTCTCAGAAAACCGAATATTCTGATTCCGCTTTCCGCCGCCGCGAGCCGCGGAGATCAAATCCTGAATGCCAATTCCTTTGCAAAACAGGGCTTTAGCACCGTTCTGGAGGAAGAGGCGCTGACAGGCGACTCTCTCCTGCAGGCAATTACCGAAACCTATAAAAACCGCCAGGCCTTTATAGACAAAATGGCTGAAAGCCAGCTTAATAACGCTGTTTCTACTATCATCAACCTGATCGATGAATGTATCAACGCTTAAAATAGCCGTCATCAATCAAACCGGCTTCCAGAATTCTTTTGCGCAACTCTTTTCTGGCTCTTGACAACCGGGTTCGGCAAACCGTTCCCGGTATGTTCAGGATTTCACATGTCTCTTCTGTCGACAATTCCTGTATTACTCTGAGAAGAATCACATCACGCCAATCCTTCTTCATACCCTCAACAAGTTTCCATATTTCACGGTACATTTCATTATCCATAATATAGGTTAATGTATCAGCTCCAAGCAGTTTGGTCATAAACAGAAATTCCTCGTCCTGAGCGTCGATGCTCGTTACACAACGTGAATTCTTCCTGTAACAATCTCTCCATCTGCTGTATAATATCTTGATAAGTATGGTTGTCTTCAGTTTTGCATCCCAATCCATTGGATAACGATAATAGTATCCCATGATTGTGTCATGCACTATATCTTCAATGTCATCATAATGTACGCCTATACTGGCGGCAAACCTTTTCAGTGGAACAGAGTAGTCTTCGTAAAGTTCCTTTAAAAGCCTGCGTTCATCCTGCCGCATACATGTCTCCTATGATTTCATTGCTTCTTTTAAGCTGTTACTAATTTCAGCAAGTTCCGTTGAATCAGCATTCCCCGGCGTCCAGGTGACCATAGCCGGTCCGCCTTCGTATCTTGGAATGATATGCACATGAAAATGAAAAACTGTCTGTCCTGCTGTCTCCCCATTATTCTGCACCACATTAAATCCTGAACATCCCAGAACCTTTTTCATTGCTGCTCCGATTTTACCGGCTAGCGGAAGCACCTTTGCTGCGACTGATTCATCCAGTTCACAGAGATCTTTAAAATGTTCTTTTGGCAAGATCAGGGCATGTCCCCTGGATGCCGGACCCAGATCCAGAATTACTCTAAAATCTGAATCTTCGTACACTGTGGCTGATGGTATCTCCCCTCCTGCGATTTTGCAAAAAATGCAATTGTTATCTGTCATTTTCACCACTCCTTATTTTCTGCATTATATATGCATCTTTTATTTTTACCAGGCTTTCTATAAAAAATCATGCCCAGAAAAATACCAATTATCAGGCCGCCCACATGCGCAGCGTTGTCTACTCCGACACTCGTAAAACCGTGATAGAGCGTTACTGCAACCAGTATCATCAACTGTTGTGTGCTCAGGTCTTCCAGACGTCCCTTGTTTACAGCCACAGCATACACAAGTCCGCCTACAACACCGAAAATAGCCCCCGATGCTCCAGCCGAGACAACATAAGACCCTCTACCTATGTTGACAGCCAAAGACACGATATTGGCCCCTACACCACATAACAGGTAAAATATAAGATATTTCACCTTGCCCAACGCCCGTTCCAGGTTATCCCCAAGAACGAATAAAACCAACATATTATTGATCAGATGGCCAATTCCAAAATGCATAAAAACAGAAGTGAGCAGTCTGTAATATTCCTTGTACCGCAATATAAGAGGTGCATACATAGCCCCCCGCTCAACCATAAACCCCGTATTTAATGAAGAGCCTGTTATCTCCAGGAAAAGAAAATAAATCACATTAACTGCTATAATAGTTCCGTTGACATATGCTTTTTTTCTATAATTATTCATATTTGCACATCCTTCAATGGCACTATTATAGCACAGCAATTACCGTTCTTCTATGGTATTTTTGAAAAACTCCGTATTGATGTAAATCGACATTTTTCTACATCTTTTTTAAGTTATCTGTAACGCTTTTTTGACCCTGTTGCATCTCTGCGAACCGGTATTTTACTTCGGCAATTGAAATAATATCACCATCCCGGATACTCACCGTCTCATTCGCCTGGAGCTTGTACCCCTCTACCGTTGTTCCATTGGTTGAATTTAAATCTGTTACGATGTATACGCCCTCCCTTTTGTCAATCCGCAGATGCAGTCTGCTTACCGTGGGACGGGAAAGACAAAAGTCCGCCAGCTCAGCATGTTTCCCGATTACAAATGGCAGGTAGGGTATCTCAATGCGGTTCTCATTCTCCCCCATACTCACAAGAACCGGGCCCGCTGACTGCCCGGCATTCTCCGAGAGAAGAGCCGTCCCCTCCTCCCGTGAATGCCGCTCTTCCCGTTTTCTTTCTTCCATCATTCTCTGACGGTATTCCTCCTCACTTTCAGGTCGAAGAAGGAACTCAGTCCCCGCTATTGCATCCTGTTCGTCATACCGGCTCTTGTCTCCTGCTTTTTCTGTTCTTTTTCCGGTCGTCCGGTGAGCAGGACTTTTATTTGAAATTTTAGAGTCCCCTACTCCCGGCTCTTCTTTAACGTGTGCCGACAAAAACTTCATAAGGAAAATAATCACCGCTCCTGCTGCAAGCCATCCCCCATATCTTCCAATCCCCTCTGTTCCGGTAAAATACCATACCCCAAGCTCTGCTCCTGCTAAAAAAGCTAAAATCCGCAGAAAATCTTTTATCCTGATACGGCCTCGACCTTGTTTTGGTTTTTCTCCATCCTGGATTTTTTTTGGGTTTTTCTTTCCCCGCTCCTGTCTTCCAGTTTTGTTTTTCTCCGTATGACATTTTTCATTTCCGTGATATCCCGTGCAGAATCCTCTCTGATTGGGTGATGGCATACAGGAATCTTCCACATGAGGTGATTTTGCTTGAGAAGGTCTCATATATGGCGGTTTCATATACGCTGCTTCCATATATTGTTCTTCCTCATATGACTTTTCCGGATATGATTTTTTCGCATAAACACTTTCCGTATACGGTTCTCCCGCATAAGATCTTTCTGAAAATAGCCCTTTTGTATAAAGTCCCTCCATGCCTGATTCTTCCTTACCTGAGCCAGCTAAATAAGCTCCTTTCATATAAGTTCCCGCTCCATAAGTACCTTTCATATGTGATGCTTGTGAATCTATTTCACTATCCTGCTGCCGGGCTTCATACGCCTCTGTCTCACGCTCCTCAAAACTGTTTTCCGGCAGACAGGGGGCTCCATTCCACCCTGTTTGCCCGGGGCCGCCTCCTTTTACCGCTCCACCTTTTCTCCGGTTTCCAAAGACTCCATCCCCGGCTCCTGTCAGGTGCCGCAGCAGATCCGCCATTCCATAGTTCTCCCGCAGGCTCTCCTGATACAGGTTATAAGCCATAACTACGCCTTCCCGGTCTTGATGGTTTATCTTTTCTAACAGGTACTGCAAAAGTCCTGAGAGGACTTCTGGAAAGTTACAGGAATACCCGGGCAGGAGGCAGAGATAGACTGTAAAGCTGTCGGGATCTATATAGATAAAATCCGGATCCAGGAGTAATTGTTCTTCTTTCAAAAGGAATTCCTCTATCCTTACCGTCACAGCGGAAATTCCCAGCAAAAGGGAGCGGAGTTCCCCTCCGCTTATTTTTCTCTGTTCCAGCAGCCTCTTTAATGGCTGCTTTGATGTTATCTCATAATAGAACTCCCTTTTCTCCTCATACTGCCTCACTCTGAATTTCAACAGGCCTTTAATGGAATTTGCCGCAAGCATACGGCATTCATATCCCCCTCCCGGTCCAAGGGCATCCAATATCATGTAATTATGATTGACCTCTCTCTGATAACGAACTTCCACCTGTCATTCCCCCACCTACACTCCGGCTGCTCTTAGCAGCCGGAGAAAATTCTCAGGATCAAATTTTTTGACCGATATATTTGTTTCTGTTTTATCCTCTGCCCCACCTTCAAGCCTGTTCCCTGCTTCCCTCAAAGCAATACGACCGCCACCACACCAGAAATAGCCCCTGTAATCCTGCTGTGCCCGGATTTCCAGTTCCCGTGCCGACTGTCCTTCCTCCAAATGAACATACCGTTCCAACGCCTCCTGTAAAACCATGTTTCCCGTCACACGCGCATGAATCTCAAACACGCCCGTTAACAGCGATGCAATGAACAGGAACATAGCCGACATGACCAGAGCCGCTTCCACTGTGAGACTTGCTTCCAGACATAGAATTCCGGTTTCTAATCCTGAATTTTTTATTCTCCCGGCTTTTTTACTTACTTGATTATTTATTTGATTATTTGTTTGATTATTTGTTTGATTATTTGTTTGATTATTTGTTTGATTTTTTATTCGATCCTTGTTTTGATTCTTTACTCGATCCTTGTTTTGATTTCCCATGTTATTATTGTTTTTTACCATAGTATTAACTCCCCATTAAGCACCGTCTATCCCACCGCTATCCTGCAAAACGTCAGCCAGAACCAGGCAGGAATAACAAACGGGACGAACGGCAGGCGCATTTTTCCTGCATTGATGCCATGGGTAAAGCCCCAGGCAGCCATTCCCAGACTGCATGTCCCGCAGAATAGAACACTGCAGACAAAAAGTGTAACCGTCTGTGAGAAACCAAGATAACAGGCGGACACGATAAAAAAGCAGCCGTCCCCGGCTCCGGCGGCCCCTCCTGTACAGATGGTCAGGATCAGCAGCAAAATACCGGGCAAAAATGCCGCCATTCCTGCCCATCCGTTTTCCGAACCTGAAAACAGGCTCAAGAGTCCCACACATCCAAACACTCCAAAAATCCACACGGGAATCTTTTTTATCTTCAGGTCATACCAGGCAGACGTCAGTAAAAATATGCTGTATATCAGCTCCATGTACTCATCCCCCTATTTTTTCCCACAGTAAGAACAGGCCCCCAGATATTCCACCTCGGATAGAGGCACCTTCTGCACGTAAAACGCAACTGAAGAGCAGTCCTTTCTGCTGTGATAATACTTTCCATTTGGCATTACATAAACAATCGCTCCCGCTCCGGCCCCCTTTCCGCACACACTGCACGGCTTATAATGAGTCCCGCTGCCGCTGACTTGTTCTCCGATGCTGTCCCACGGCAATGATTTAATATCGTTCGATATGTAATGACAGTCAGGAGTCAGATGATATCTTGTTCTGGTTCTCCCCACATAAACCATAATCTCATTTTGATCCCCCGCTTGATTCCGGTGTGAGTTTCGCCCTCCTTCACTTCCTGTCCATCCTCTCTTAAAACTCCCAGAGGCCGCGGGTACACTGTCCAATATGAAAACTCTGAACGGCAGCCTGAGCCTGTATTTGGCCTGCAGGCTGATTTCCTCCCCATCTTCTGAAATCCTCGTTCCGGAAAGGTCCAGATTACTGATTCTTCCCTGCCCGGCTGATTTTCCGATTTTAACGGCAAGCAGCGCTTTTGCCGCCCCCTCTGCAAAAAAGCCTGAAATATCCGAAGAATCTTCCCCGTTTTCTGTGTCAGAGATTTCCTCTCCTTTTGAAAGCCGGTAGCGGATATACGCATACTGGCTCATCTCTCTGGCCGTTGTCTCTAAAACCATCTGTATTTTTCTCTGCGTATCCAGCAATTCCATCGGTACCGCAAGGAGTATTACGGTAAATATAAATATAGTAAAGCTTAACGCTGCTTCAACAGTCAGGCTGGCCTCTAAGCAGTTTTCATGCATTTTATCAGTCACTCTTTATTTCCCCCCTGCCTTTCCGGGGCGGAATATAACACCCTTTTCAGAATCAGACTATAAGGATTATAATATCCATGGCGTTCTATATGTAAAGAAGCTCGGAGACTTATCAGGTGTACTTGGAGAGGCACATTTTCTGGGCCTGATTTCTGAAAAGGGCATTGTACTCCGCCCCGTAATGATACAGCCGACTTCCGGTTCCCCTCTTAATCCTAATATGCCTTTACAGTTTGTTTTTTCACGGGTATCAGGACTCCCCGGCCTTTCACCTCCGCCTCCAAACGGCAGGCGCACTTTCTCACCAGAAAATCGGGCTGGCTGATTCTTATGTTATTTTGTATCATATCCATCATCCTGTATTCCTTTTGCGTTCTGCCGGCCAGCAGAAACAGCAGTTTCAGATATGCCTGATAATCAAATCCCCTCCCCTCTTTGCCGGAATCCTCCGCCTTGCCTAAAACAGCAATACCTTCCCCGGCTAATCCCGACAGAGAAACCTTCCAGTCAGCTCTCTGCTTTACAAAAGGGACTTTTCCTCCCCTCAAAAGGATACTTACATCCTCAATGGATTCAGCCAGTGCCCAGACAGTAAGAATAAAGAAAGTTGTGACTGCCACAAGCGGCGCAACCCCCGACGCACCGGTTATGGCGATCGCCAGTTGTTCCGCCTCAGCCCTTTTCTCTGTATTCCCCAGCAGATACAAGAGATTCATTGCCTCCCTCACTGCCACGATTCTGTTCACAGCCGCCTTCAGGTTCCCGCGGTCCGTATCCTTACCTGACAAAAGGTATTCCTGCTCACATTTTACCGGCCGCTCCTGCTCTGAGAGAAAATTGGTAAAAAACGAGGCGGCATACTCATGGAGCAGCGCCGTATCCAGAAGGTTCCTTCCTGTCTCCTCTTCCTCACTGCCATGGCCGCCCCGCAGTTCCGTAACCGAAGGAAATTGTGACGTATCCACTCTGTCCCCGGACACCTTTTTTCCTTCCGGCACAACAATCGACAGTAAATCAGTACCTGCCAGACGGCTGAGTGATTCCAGGACATTCATCTTTTTCCTGTCTCTTATTCCGCTTTTCTCAAACCGGGTATCCACTCTGAATTTGCCGGTAACCGTGAGTACCTTTCTCCAAAGACGTTCTTCATCCAGCTCATCATCATCGTCATCCGGTTCCCAGGAATCTATATACTCCTGAATCTCCTCCGCCTTATCAACCGCGGCTTTGACGATCTCTTTATTCTCCCCGGCCGTTGTTTCCGTCTGTTTCACTTCCTTCCGTCTGCTTCCCTCACTGTCGGTATAAGAACGGTAACTGTCCATCTCTTCCGTCACCAGTTCCCAGGTCTGGGGCTGAAGATCGTTACGTCGTTTCTCCGCCCCCTGTTCCGTTTCTTTGACCACTGTTTTCAGTTCCTCTGCCTTCTCCTCATATTTGCGGACGAGAGCCGGGATTTTATCCAGCTCCCGTTCCAGCTTTCCGGCCGTACGTATGAATCCGGAACCATTTCCGTCTTCAAGCTGTCTGTTTCCTTTTTCCAGGTACTCTCTCTGCCTTTTCAGATTTTCTCCAATCTCCTCTACAATCCGTTCCAGCTCCAGAAGGCGCCTGCCGTTTTCCTGATATTCCTCCGCAATAGCTCCCAGACTCTCAGCCTCTTTTATTCCATCCGCCATCTCCTTCAGCACACCCGGTTCTTTTTCCACATTCCAGACTCCGAGCCTCATGTAATCAAGTATCTCCTTCTCAAACCAGCGGCCTTCCTCCTCCGTAACACCTGTGATCTTTGAAACGCTTAGTTCCCTGTCCCCGACCGGATAAAACGGCGCAGCATCAAAATAGCCCTCCAGATACGGTTCCATCTCCGCAGCCAGCCCCTCTTCATCTTCATATTCCAGCGCAAAGATCCTGTACTGCTCCCATACATCCCTGTGATATTTACTCATCAGGGAGTCAAGGGAAGAATCGAGAGCCATCTGCATATACCAACCGGTTCCCGCTGTCCTGGCGGACTCAAAAAGTCCTCCCATCAGAGCACAGATACAGGTTAAGGTGAGACTTAAAAATACGGTAATGCTTCCGTCTGCCGCCCCGGGTATCTTCCCAAAACACGGTTTTCTTATGGTCAAAAGCCGCCTGATGCAATGCAGCACTAGTAAACCTCCTTCGACTTGTTATTAATCTGTTTGAATATATTATTGAGCAGTGTATTAATCTGGGTCTTAAAAATCAGGACCAGGCCAATCACCACAACGAGCAGCAGAACTATCTCGATCACAGTTACTCCATTCTCATCGTACCAGAACGCCATTACTTCATTTTTTAATCTCATACATTCACTCCTCTCCGGTGTATCAGATTCCAAAGGCCAGAAAGGCCGGAACCGATATCATCACCATCACAATCAGCAGCATCATAAACAAAGGCAGAAGAAGCTTCGTGGATGCCTCCTCCCCCAGCCTTCTGGCAAGATTCTTTCTTTGTTCAAAAGCATTCTCCATCTCCGTTTCCAGAATTGGTTCAAGGCTCTTAGATCCGTTTTTCACGTTCTGTTCCAGTATCCCGGCCAGTTTCCTGTAAGGAAGCACTCTGCAGCGGTTGCCAAATTCTGAGTAGGCCCGTATTTCCGGCACCCCTCTCTGCATCTGGTGATACGCTGCCGCCATTTCTTCATAGGCCGCCCTCTTTCCATTTTCTTCAACGGTCTGCATATAATCCGTCACTATTTTTTCCCAGGCATTTCTTACCGGAAGACCGGCTCCCAGAAACACCACAAGCCTGGACAGGATCTCGGAATAGTCCATCATCATCTGCCGTTCCCTGTTTTTCTTTTCCTCCTTCTCCTTCTGTTTGTCCTTAAAGGGCAACAGCACTGCCGCTAATACTCCGAGCAGCGGAAATGCCAGGTAATCCCGATCCTTTTTTACGGTATAAGATATCTCCTCCCCATCAAACTGCACGGGCAGAAGAAATACTTCCGAGTGCTTCTGCTTCTCTTCCTCCTCGGCCAGGAACCGCATAAAAGCCGCAACCTTTTTCTCTTCTGCCGAGCCTCCCGGCGGAAAAACCGTCAGCCGGAATATATATTCTTCGGAATACTCTCCCGCCCTCAATCTGGCCGTCAATAATGTCTCCGTGCCGTTCTCGGGACAGTCTCTGTTGAAAACTTCCCCGGATGGGCTGATTAGTTCCGTATTCTCCGGCTGCCACTGTACAGCCACTCCATATTCATCCAGCCAGGTGGCCAGCTTCAGATTCCCCCGCACCCGCTCCAGTGATTCATTGTCCCCTGACATTTCTGCGGACAATTCCTCTACGGCTGATTGAATAGCCTGCAAAGCCTCCTCTTCGGTATACTGCCGCGCTCCAATTCTTACGTCCACGGGCGTCTTTTCCGTAAGCAGGCCTTTTACGATAACAATCTGTTCTTTTTCCCCCTGGCCATAGGAATTTCTCCCAATTCCACGGCCCCCGGCTAATCCCGGCTCCTGCCTGTCCACAAAAAAACAGGCCAGGGCAAGAAGTATCCCCATAATGACACAAATAACCTGCCTTTTTTCCACCTTCATCGGTCCATCTCATCTCCATCTTTTCAAGATCCATTCCCTTTCACTTTTTGTTACATCTCTTTCCGCTTTCTTCTGTTCCCTTTTCGGCTCTTTATTCATGCCTTTATCCCTAAAGCTCAATATTCAATATCTTCAACGCCAGAAAACAGGCGGTCACATACACAATAAGACATCCCGTCATCACCACCCGCCCCGCCGCTGTCACGTACATCTGTGAGAAGAAGCCGGGCGATGAAAACTCAATATAGAAAACAATAAAATATGGAACCAGGTTCATAATCTTCTGTTCAAACTGCTTTTCGGCCGTCATCGTCAGAATCTCCTCCCTGACCTGCAGGCGGTCACTAATCACATGAACCGTATGGTCGACGACGGAAACAAGCTCTCCCCTGCTCCTCTTGGAAACGGCAAATATCTCGGCAAAGTTCTTTATCTCCTCCAATCCGCTTCTTGCTGCGAACTCGGCCAGCAGCGTTTCAATCGTCCTGTTCATTCTCAACTGGTATGAGATGTAGGCGAATTCCACCGTGATCATCCCTTCCGCCCCATATAGTTCCTCCAGTTCCCGCAGACTCGCGGCAAAAGCATTTTCAACGGAGTAGCCCGCCCCCAGGGAGGAGGACAGAATCAGTACGGCCTCCTTAAACTGCTGCCTGAGCGCCTCCTTTCTCCGCACCGCCAGCTCCTTCCTTTTGATTAACGGATAGAGAATTCCCAGAGGAAGAAAAATCAAAAAGGCCGCTATACTTCTGTAAAATACAAACGCCGTTGCGGCACAGGCCGCGGTTCCTCCGGCCGCATATGTAAACCACTCCCGGCCCGAAAGACTGTATCTGTCGTATACCATCTGGCCGCCTGCTTTAATCCGGCGTTCCGGCCGCTCCGGCTTCCGCCTCCCGATCAATTTACTTCGTCTCCCGAACAATTCACTTATCCAGGCCGGCAGCCCGCAGTTTCTCTCTCCGCCGCAGTTCGCCCACCTTTTCCAGCGTGCCTTCCACCCGCTTCCTGTCCTTTCCCTCTCTCTCCCGGAAGGTAAAGATTGGTTCCAGTATGACTTGTCCCTCCTCACATCCCGTCACCTCCGATATCTCCAGAACTTTTCTGCTCTTATCGCGCAGTCTTCCCACATGTACCATTAATTCCACCGCCGAGGCGATTTGATTTCTCACTGCGGCCAGCGGCAGATCCGCGGCCATCAAAACCATCGTCTCCAGGCGCGTTATCATGTCCTTCGGGCTGTTTCCGTGTCCGGTAGAGATGGAGCCGTCATGGCCCGTATTCATGGCCTGGAGCATCTCCAGAGCCTCCGCTCCCCTGACCTCACCCACCAGAATCCGATCCGGCCTCATGCGCAGGCTGGCCTTTATCAAATCCCTGACCGAAATCTCCCTGCTGCCATCCCGGTTTTCAACCCTCGTTTCCAGACGGACCAGATTGGGAATATGGCGTATCTGCAGCTCCGCGGAATCTTCAATCGTGATAATTCTCTCATCCTCCGGTATAAACTCTGACAGGGCGTTTAAAAACGTGGTTTTTCCGGAGCCTGTCCCACCGCTCACAAAAATGTTGTACCCTGCCCTGACCGCTGTCTTTAAAAACTGCGCCCCCTCCCTGGTAATGCTCCCCAGGCCGATCAGCTTATCCATTGTAATAGGCTCCGGAAACTTCCTGATGGTCAGGACCGGGCCGTCGATTGCCACAGGCGCAAGTACCACATGTACCCTGGAACCGTCTTCCAGCCTGGCGTCCGCGATCGGGGAGGAGAGGTTTACCGTCCGGTTCACCCGGCTGACAATCTGCTGGATCAGATCTTCAAGCTGCTCCGCTGAGTCAAAAGTCCGTTCGGAGCGGCTGATCCGGCCGCCCTTTTCTACAAATATGTGATCCGTTCCATTGACCATGATTTCCGTTATCTCCGGATCATCCACCAGCTCCTGCAGAATGTCCAGACGTCTGAACGAATCAAACAGTTCTTTCTTCAGTCGGAGCCTTGCTTTCAGGGTCAGATACGTCTCCCCGGCCTCCTCGAGGACAGCGCTGTCAATCATCTCGCGCAGCTCCTCATCCTCCACCTGCATCCTCCCTTCCAGTTCGGCCATCATCTTGGCCCTGAGCCTGTTTTTCCTCTCCTTTTCCTCTGTCATAACCGCCGTGTCTATGGCTGTCTCCTGCCTCCTCTCAAAAGCTGTCTCACATAGTCTCCCAGTTCGCCCCATAAAAGCTGTTCCAGATAATTCTCCCTCCGCCCGAAGCTGCTGTGATACGGGAGTCTCAGCTTCCTGATTTTGTCTTTCACCGCCTTATTCCCGGATACGTCCAGGTAGTGTTCGAATTCCTCCAGCTTGGCAAGGGATACGCTGTCCTCCTTGATCGGCATATAGATGACGGAACACAGTTCCATTAGGCCGGAAGCGAACTTCCCCAGGCTCCCGATATCCAGGATAATGCTCTCGTAGCCGCTTTCGCAGGCTATCTTCCCAATCAGCCCGGCCACCTGCTCCGTGTCGGTCTGGGCAAGGTCCTCCGGATAACGCACAGGAGGCACGTAGTCCAGCGCATTGATGGAATGTACCACGCTGTTCAGCCGGAGAAGGTTATAGCTGCCCTGGGTGTAAAAATACAGCAGATCCGATAAATCCTCCCTGTATTCCTCTCTGGTCAGAACGGACAGGCCCGAGCACTCCTCCAGGTTCAGGTACAGGGTCCGCCCCTCCTGGGCCAGAAGCTGCCCCATCGTGAGCGCCAGGGAGGTCTTCAGGCACCGTCCCACCGGCGAGTAAATCCCCAATATCTTTGCCGCCGTTCCCAGAGCCTGGCCGACCGGAAGCTCCGTCTCCTTCTCACAGTAGCAGGCCATCACCTCCCGGATAATATTCTCGCTGGACTGATACTTGTAAACACTCGGATACTCCATATCGGCCTGCACGGTCTCCCCATCCGCCAGCCGGATCACCCTGCCCGCGCCGAGCGCCTCCGCCTCCTCACGGCTGACCGCGCTGCTGAGTAAAAGCAGCTCCACCGGATTGTCCTTTGCATAGCTTTTCAGCTTGTCGAAAGAGGAGAAGGCAAGCACCTCAAAGGGTATTTTCTCTTTCTGGTTCACCACATCCGCAAACCTCGCCGCATAGAGCGGGTCTACGTCATAAATTGCCATAACATGTCTCATACCATGCCTCCGTTCACCGCCAGCCAGAGACAGTACCCGCACCACAGGAAGGGGACGAAGCAGACTCCCGCTCCCTCCTGCCCGCTTGCGCAGTAATAGGGTAGAATGCACTCTGTCCGGAATATGTTTTTCATGTAATTCAGGAAATATCTGATACGATTTAAAAGAATGCGCTTTCGCAGAATATAGATAAAAGACCACGCGGCCGCGGCCGCCAGACCATAGAATATAATTTGAAACCCTCTGTCCATGCCCAGGTATCCGGCCGTCACCGCCATCACCTTAATATCCCCGGCTCCCATCATCCTGAAGAGAAAGAGCGGAAAGAGCACACCGGCCGTAAACAGGATCCGGGCAAAAAACAGAATAAAAACCGTCCCTGTCTCCCAGCCCCAATCCCCGGAGGACGGCCCCCTGATAAAAACGGTAATTCCGAATGACGCAACACCAAACAGCACTAAAACATTCGGAATCTTTCCCGTCTTCAGATCGGATAAAGCACAGCCAGACAGAAAAAACAGTAACACAAAATCTCCCACCCAATCCCTCCTTCCGAAGCGGCGGTAACGCACCTGCAGCCTGTAATATTAAACGGCAGCCAATCACACAAGATAACAATCACACAAAATAACAATCAAACCGGAAAATAAGCGAAAAACAAATGATATAGATAATAATAAAAGATAAACCACGCTGCAAGACACAGCAAGAATATTTGTTACAGGATATCCTCTGCTAAACTGTAAAGAATGTTTCTCTATTATGAACACTTTTGTCCAAAAAGTCAACTCCCTTTTTCAAAAAAAATCACCAAAAAAGGGGGGAGAATTTTATTCATTTATTCCTTCGGTCCCCGCAGCCTTTACGTTGACTGGCTTTCCTAAAAATGATAAAATAATATTAGTTCAAATTTTTAAACCAAAGGAGGAAACGCCTTGCCTGACGTATTGGAACTGAAAAATTTATTCCACGACTGCATGCCCCTGTTTATCGCACTCGGCGATGAGATACGGCTGTCCATTATCGAATCCCTGACCGATGCGGCCTACAGAACGTGCGGCGGAGATTTCTCGTCGGAAAACTTAAGCCGCCACGGTATGAATGTGCGGGAAATCACTGAAAAAACAAGCCTGTCGCGTCCGGCTGTTTCCCATCATTTAAAACTTCTAAAGGATGCCGGGCTGATTTCCATCCGCCGTGAAGGCACCTGTAATTATTACTATCTGTCCATTGGCGACAGCACCAGACAGCTCACAAAACTGGGCACAAACCTCCAGTCATTTCTGGGCATGGATGCATAAACTTTCCATTCCTGTATATACTAATTACAGCATCCATAAACTGCTGACAAAGCGCATATTTGTCACTGTCCAGCCCCGCGCGTGTTTGAGAATTCATTCCCGCCATCTGCACGCCCACGGCCGGACCATTGCACGGATTATACAGGAGTGAAATAATGATGAGATTATCAAGACAGGCAAAACGCAGTATGAAAGCCCGCAGGCTGGATCCGGAACTTCTGGAAGAGCTTAAGCAGGCTATGGGGACCATTGACACCGCCATCAACCGGTTTGAACAAGTCGTGGATCCTACATTGATCGATTGTTATATTTATGAATTAAAAGCTGCGCAGCTTCGCTATCAGTTCCTTCTCCGAAGCATTAAGGAGCAGGAAACTTACGCATAGCACACGCTGCCTGGGGAGGACAAGCATGGCACACAGTAAACACACCTGGTATGAGGAGGCCGTCTTTTATCACATGTACCCGCTGGGTATGACGGGCGCGCCCAAGCAGAATACGGAAACCGCGGCCGCAGACCGTTTTACCGAACTGGATCTGTGGATTCCGCATATTAAAAGTTTAAACTGCAGCGCAGTCTATATCGGACCGCTGTTCGAATCTTCTACCCATGGCTATGACACCAGGGATTTCCGGGCCGTGGACCGCCGTCTCGGCACGAATAAAGACTTCATAAAGTTTGTTAACCTCTGCCATGAAAACGGCATACGCGTCGTCGTTGACGGGGTCTTTAACCACACGGGACGTGAATTTTTTGCATTTCAGGATATCTGCAGCAACCGGGAGGCATCTCCATACCGGGACTGGTATAAGGGCGTAAATTTCGGCTTTAACAGTCCCATGGGAGATTCCTTTGGATATGAGGCATGGCACGGTATCTGGGAACTACCCTGCCTGAACCTGTATCATCAGGATGTGAAAAACTATCTCCTGGATACGGTCAGGTTCTGGGTCCGCGAATTTGATATTGACGGCATCCGCCTGGACTGTGCCAACGTCCTGGATTTTCAGTTTATGAAGGAGCTGCGGCAGGTTGCAAACGCCGTCAAACCTGATTTCTGGCTGATGGGAGAAGTCATCCACGGAGAATATTCCCGCTGGGTCAATGATGAGATGCTCCATTCGGTGACGAATTACGAGATGCACAAGAGCATTTATTCCGCCCACAACGATCACAATTACTTTGAACTGGCCCATAATGTCCGCAGGCTGGAGGCCGTGGCCAGGGTTCTTTATACTTTTGTCGACAATCACGATGAGGATCGGATTGCCAGCAAATTAAACAGTAAGGCGCATCTGAAACCAGTCTATGCGCTGCTGTTTACCCTGCCCGGAATCCCTTCTATCTACTACGGCGGCGAATGGGGTACGGAGGGACGCAGGACCCCGCACTCGGACGACGGACTCCGTCCTGCGATCGCCATTTCGGAGGCGGCTCCGCGGTCCTGTGAACTGACGGAGCTGATTCGTAAGCTGGGGCAGATTCATCTGGCCGAAGAGGCCTATCACGGCGGACCTTATAAGGAGCTGCTGCTGACCAACCGTCAGTATGCTTTTGCCCGTCTGTCGGAGGACGTTTCGATGATTACAGCCGTGAACAACGACGAAAATCCTGCATCGGTGAATATACCCTTTAACACCGGAGCGGATATTTGCACAGATCTATTAACCGGACGGGCATTCACCATTCAAAACGGCCGGATTCAAATAGAATTAGAGGGTAACGATGCAGTTATTCTCAGAATAACGGAGGGTTAACATTATGACGGGAAGCAAGAACACCGGCAGAACAACCAGGAAAACACCTGCTGCCAAATCAAAGATGTCCGGTCTTGGAGTGATCGGTGAGCTGGATCGGTATCTTTACGGCGAGGGACGCCATTACAAACTCTTTGACAAGCTGGGAGCCCATCCGTTTACATATCAGGGAAAAGACGGGTACTATTTTGCCGTGTGGGCGCCGCACTGCGAATCCGTCAGCGTGGTAGGCGATTTTAACGGATGGAATCTGGATTCCACACCGATGAAACAGGTGGAAAACAGCGGTATCTATGAGGCGTTTGTCCCCGGCCTCGGCTCGGGCCAGCTCTACAAGTTCGCCATCACAACCACCAGCGGAAAAATCCTCTTCAAAGCGGATCCCTATGCATTTGCGGCCGAATACCGGCCCGGGACGGCATCCGTCACTACGGATATCCGGAATTTCGGCTGGAGCGATTCCTCCTGGATGGCGAAACGCCGGGAAACCAATCCTGTAAAATCCCCGATGTCCATCTACGAAGTACATATTGGTTCCTGGAAGAAGAAAAACCGCCAGGAGAAGGACGGATATTACACCTACATGGAGGCCGCACACGAACTGGCCGACTATGTGAAAATGATGGGCTACACCCATGTGGAGCTGATGGGCATTGCCGAACATCCCTATGACGGTTCCTGGGGGTATCAGGTTACCGGCTATTTCGCCCCGACTTCGCGTTACGGAACTCCCAAAGAGTTCATGTATTTTGTTAATTACCTGCACAAAAAGGGCATCGGCGTCATCCTGGACTGGGTTCCCGCCCATTTTCCAAAAGATGCCCACGGCCTTGCCGATTTCGACGGCCAGCCGCTCTATGAATATGCGGATCCCAGAAAAGGAGAGCACCCCGACTGGGGCACCAAAGTATTTGACTACGGCAAACACGAGGTCGCCAATTTCCTGATTGCCAACGCCCTTTACTGGATCGAGAATTACCACATCGACGGACTGAGAGTGGATGCCGTCGCATCCATGCTCTACCTGGACTATGGCCGTCAGGACGGCCAGTGGGTTCCCAATAAATACGGAGAAAATAAAAATCTGGAGGCCGTCGAATTCTTCAAGCACTTAAACAGCGTGATTACCGGCCGGAAGGATGGCTCTATCATTATTGCGGAAGAATCCACGGCATGGCCCAATGTGACCAAACGGCCCGAAGATGACGGACTCGGCTTCACCTTTAAGTGGAATATGGGATGGATGCACGACTTTCTGGAATATATGAAACTGGATCCTTATTTCAGAAAACCCAACCACAATAAGATGACCTTCGGCATCACATACAGCACCAGCGAAAACTTTATCCTGGTTCTTTCCCATGATGAAGTTGTGCACCTGAAGTGTTCCATGCTTAATAAGATGCCTGGTGAGTATGAAGATAAATTTGCCAACCTGAAGGCAGGCTATACCTTTATGCTGGGCCATCCTGGCAAAAAGCTCCTGTTTATGGGGCAGGACTTTGGACAGCTCCACGAGTGGGATGAAAAAGTGGCGCTGGACTGGTATCTGGCCGACGAACCTCTCCACGAGGATTTACAGAAATACGTCCGCGGCCTCCTCACCCTCTACAGAAAATATCCTGCGCTTTACCGCCTGGACGGCGACTTTTCCGGATTTGAATGGATCAATGCCAACGATGCCGACAGAAGTATTTTCAGCTTTGTCCGCCGTGACGAGACGAAGAAGAAAAACCTGCTCTTTATCTGCAACTTCACCCCGGTCGCCCGCGAAGATTACCGGGTCGGTGTTCCGAAGCGGGGCAACTTTACGCTGCTTCTGGACAATGAACACGGCCTTTATGAGCGCGGTGAAGAGCAGAAGGTATTTAAATCCGCCAAAGGAGAGTGTGATGGCCAGCCGTATTCCTTCTCCTATCCGCTTCCGGCTTATGGAACCGCTATATTCCGTTTCTAATGGTTTGCCGGAAATGAAAGATTCATTATTATTTAAAGAATTATGGCTAAAAAAATAACAGGCCGGTTAAAAATACCGGGCTGTCGGAAAATTTCCCGACAGCCCGGCTTCTTTTGTTTTCATAATTACCCTAATATGAAAGGCCGGTTTCCATCTCCGGCGGCATGCCATCCTTTACCGTTCTTCTCTCTCCGGCATGGCAAAGCTTTTCACTGCCGCAGCCGCCTCCCTGCAGATCTCAACCATTGCGGTAAGTTCTTCAAAATCAACCGTCTTCCCCTGGATTTCCACTCCCAGCGTCCTGTTTCTGAAGACCTGGACCGCATGCAGGTTACGCTCCTTGGCAACCGGCTCCACCTTGATCCGGAATGCCTTGGTCTGCAGAAGTAAATCCGCCAGGCGGCTGCCGGGGAGTATCAACTTCGTAAAGGCGGGTTCATCGCTCTTGATCCGATACTTCGAATCCAGATCGCGGTATCTCACCTTGATATCAGCCTTGGCAATCAGCTCCATCCCCTTTTTGAAAAAAGTCATCGGCACAATATCCAGATGATAAGGATATTTAAGCTCCGCCTGTGTCATCGCCGCACAGGTTATGCCATAACCATAGTTGGACTGGGAAGTCACTACCGGGAGCACCGACACCGGCGCGCTGTCCATATCAAGAATCAACTGGCAGTGAGGATACTGTCCCGCGTACGGATTCCCCAGAAAGTATCCGCCGTTCTTTTTGTAATACTGGTATATCACCCTGTCGATCTCATTGTCCGCATAATAGGAATCCTCGTACATGAACCTCTCCTTTGTATTCTACTCTCCGTCCTCCAGAAGCTGCTGATAGACATCCCTCTTACTGATTCCCCTGTCCTTTGCCACCAGCTTCATCGACTCTTTCTTATCCTTCCCCTGGGAAAGATAATGTTCCATGTGTTCGGCAAGCGGCATCTCTTTCCAGTCCTCCTGCCCCTCTGTCTTAAGCTCTTCGATCGTCCGTCCTTCCAGCACAATCACGCACTCGCCCTTCGGGTCATTCTCTGTGTAATGGGCAATCGCCCCGCTGAGGGTCGTCCGGAATGCCGTCTCGTATTTCTTGGTAAGCTCCCGGCATACGGCCACGCGCCGGTCTCCCAGCGCCTCATAAAGCTCGCCCAGCGTCCTGAGAAGATGATGGGGCGCTTCATAGAGGATAATCGTCCTGGTTTCCGTCTTAAGCTCTTCCAGAATCCACTGTTTTTCCTTCTTATCCGTCGGCAGGAATGCCTCAAAACAGAACCTTCTCGTCGTCATCCCGGAGATAGTCAGTGCGGTAACACAGGCCGCAGGACCCGGAAGGGAGGTTAATTCGACTCCTGCCTCATAACACTGCTTCACCAGTTCCTCCCCTGGATCCGAGATGCCCGGCGTTCCCGCATCGGTGATCAGGGCCACATTCAGTCCCTCTTTCATCCTGTCCACCAGATATCTCGCCTTATCAATCTTGTTATACTCATGATAACTGGTCATCGGTGTCTTTATGTCAAAATGATTCAGCAGTTTAATGCTGTGTCTGGTATCCTCCGCCGCTATCAAATCCACGGTTTTGAGTGTGTTAAGCACGCGCAGCGTTATGTCGTCCAGATTTCCAATGGGCGTGGCGCACAAATATAATTTTCCCTGCATTTTATTCTCCCTGCGGCTCTCCGCCAATCACCAAAACGTTTCGTTGCCAATCCTCCAAACCTGCGTTTTAATAGCCATAGATATCGTAAATCTCGTCGGTGTATACGCCCGGTTCTTTATAAACAATCAGCGGTTTTTCCACCTTAATCATAGAGCGGCCTCCCCTGACCGCCTCGATCAGGACCATATTGGCCTCCTTGTCCACAAACGGGTGTACCATTTTCATCCGCTTCGGCTCCAGCCGGTATCTGGTGAGGGCCGTTATGATCTCGATCAGCCTGTGGGGCCGGTGCACCATATAGAAACGGCCTCCCGGCCGGAGCACACGCGCCCCCTCCCTCACCACATCATCCAGCGTGCACAGCACCTCGTGGCGGGCTATCGCCTTGGGCAGTTCCGGGTTTTTAAGACCGTGGCTGTCGTTCATATAGGGCGGATTTGTCGTCACTACATCAAAAGAGGCCCCGCCGAAGATCCGGCCCGCCTCTTTGATATCGCCTGTTATGATGTCTATTTTTTCTTCAAGTCCGTTGAGCTTTACGCTCCGCGATGCCATCTCGGCCATCTCTTCCTGGATTTCCAGCCCGGTAAAATGGCTCCCCTCCGTCTTGGCCTCCAGAAGAATCGGGATAATCCCGGTTCCGGTTCCCAGATCCAGAGCCTTCTCCCCCGGCTTTACTGAAGCGAAACCGGACAGGAGCACCGCATCCATGCCGAAGCAGAATGCGTTCTCCCTCTGGATGATACGGTAACCGTTCCGGTGCAGCTCATCGATTCTCTCATGTTCCTTCAGGTCAATTGTCATCTAACTTCGATTTCCCTTCCTTGCGCTCCAGAGCTTCCAGCGCCTTCAGTTCCGCATCGTTGACATTGACGCGTTCCCGTCTGCGCTTCGGCCTGAACTTAAGCTGTTCCACCTTGTATTCCCTGATTTCCTTCTCATCCCTGTCCACAATTACGACTACCTTGACAAGCTGGCGAAGTACGCTCACGCTGTGGACTTCGCCCTTCAGGCCGTCGTCCGTCGTCACATAGTCTCCGATATTCGGCAGTTTGCTGTTCAGATCCTCGTAGGTTTCTTCCTCATTCTTCAGACAGCACATAAGGCGTCCGCAGACACCCGAAATCTTGGTCGGGTTCAGGGACAGGTTCTGCTCCTTCGCCATCTTGATGGATACGGGTATGAACTCAGACAGGTAAGAATGACAGCAGAGAGCCCTGCCGCAGATTCCCACGCCGCCCATAATCTTCGTCTCATCGCGCACGCCGATCTGACGAAGCTCAATCCTCGTCTTAAACACGGCGGCCAGATCCTTTACCAGCTCACGGAAATCGATTCTTCCGTCCGCTGTAAAGTAAAACAGCACTTTATTATTGTCAAAGGTATATTCCGCGTCGATCAGCTTCATCTGAAGATCGTGTTTCTTAATCTTCTCAAGGCAGATCTTAAACGCCTCTTTTTCCTTCTCTTTATTCTTTCTCTCCACCTCTTCGTCCGCGCGGGTGGCCATCCTGATAACCGATTTCAGCGGCTGTACCACCTTCTTGTCCTCCACCTCGCGGTTCCCGAGAACCACATGGCCGAACTCGATACCGCGCGCAGTCTCCACGATCACGTGATCGCCGGTCTTTATCTCCATACCGGCCGGGTCGAAGAAATAAACCTTACCGGCCTTGCGGAACCTGACTCCGATAACTTTTGTCATAGATTAATTCTCCTTCATTGTTAACAGCATAAGCTCCAGGGCCAGCTCCGTATTGACATTCGCATTCAGCCTGGCCTTCGCTTTCTCTATTGCGTTTAAAATCAGCTCCAGGCCTTCATAAGAACTCTTCTGGCACAGATTGCTGACCGTTGTATATTCATCCTTAAACACCAGTGTATTGATGTCTTTTGTCACCTTAAACATCAGGATATCCCGGTACCAGAGCTGCATGAAATCAAGGCATTCAAACAAATCCAGGTTGTCCTCCTGCAGCTTTTTAATGTAATCAAGCAGCATGGGAATGTCCATCTCTTTTATATTCTTAAGCAATGTCAGCACTTCTTTATAAAGCAGGGAAAATTCCTCCGAGGAAGCCAGGTGAATGGCCTTTCCCAGATTTCCCCTTGCAAATGCCGCATAGATATCCGCTTTGCTCTCCGGTATCTCCATCATCTCCTCCAGGTAATCACTTATTACATGATCCTTCAGGGGACGCAGCTTCAGCTGGATGCACCTTGAAAGGATCGTCGGCAGGAACACCTCCTGGTTCGTTGTCATCAGAATGATGACCGCATAGGAAGGCGGTTCCTCTATTGTCTTTAAAAGCGCGTTCTGCGCCTGTACCGTCATCTTTTCGGCCTCGTCGACCATGTAGATCTTATAACTGCTGCTGTACGGCTTCACCATAATCGAGTCATTGATCTGGACACGGATATCGTCAACTCCAATACTGGCCGGTTTCTCGTGCGTCACCCAGATGACATCCGGATGGTTGCCCGACATAATCTGTTTACAGGAGTGGCACTGCATGCATGGTTCCTTATCACTTTTTTCACAGAGAAGCGTCATGGCAAATGCCTTGGCGAGCGTCTTTCTGCCCATCCCCTCTTCCCCCGATAAAATATAGGCGTGGGATACCTTGTGATACTCAATTGCTTTCTGTAAATGGTTCTTCACCATGTCATGTCCGATTATATCATGAAAACCTGCCATATCTTCCTCCTGAAACGGCGTAACTCCCCACCGCATACAAAATTGTCTCATATAGTATAACACAAGATTAAAATGCTGCCTAGTAGGGAATCCGAGGTTAATCCGGGGTTTTGGTTAGTGTTGTTATCGTCTCCGCAATTTCAGAAAGGCACTGATCCATCCCTGAATTTGAATACCTTTTCTCAATTCCCGCCTCTTTGAGCTTCTCTTCGCTGAAATCTTCCTCATCCGCCAGGAAGCGGCGGCAAAGTTCCGCGTATTTGGGCTGTTTCTGCTGTTTTTCCCTCTCCAGGGCACGGGTCAGCCGTTCCCCGTCCTCCACCTGGATATAGAGCGGCACCAGTTTGTCCGCCCCGAAATATTCCCTTGTACTCCGGTAGGATTCCAGCGTCCCAATCATCAGATAATTATCTTCTGCAAGGTTGATCTGGCCGTCGTTTACCGTGCTGTAGCTCCACGGCCCAAACACCGTATCATACGTCCTGAGCTCGATCAGCTTTCCTTCCCGCTGGAACTGTTCCAGCTGCCCGGCCGTGGTAAAATGGTACTCCACGCCCTCCGTCTCCCCGTCCCGAATCGGCCTTGTCGTATAAGTGACAACCGTTTTAAGCCGGGGCAGACGCTCCAGCAGCTTTTTATAGATTGTGTCCTTCCCGGACGCACTTTTTCCCATTACATAAAATATTTTTCCCATGGCTCCATACCTCTGTCATCTGTTTAAATTCCCGCCGTCCCTGCGGTATCGTTTCCCGCCTGTATTATGTCTGAAACGGCTATGGTTCCGTCCTCCGCGATTCCCTCCACGGTCAGGCCAATTTCCTGGTTTTTCCGTATCAGCTCCACGGCTTCCTCCGAAATCAGCTCCCCCGGGACAATCATCGGCACGCCGGGCGGATATACGGTAATAAAACCTCCGCTGACGGTTCCGGCGGCATCTTTAAGGGGTATGTGCTTCAGCTTTTGTCCCCATGCGTCGGAGATCTTCATTACCTTCCGGATTCCTGCGAGCCAGGTGCGCGCCGGGCCATCCCAAACGTTCCCTGTCCCCGCCGTTTTCCCGCCGTTCTCTTTTTCCTTAGTGCCGTTTTCTTCTTCCTCCGTGCCGTTCTCCCTGCCGCCGGCCAGTTCATCCAGGCGGCAAAGCGCCTCATATAATCTTCTGAATCCGTCTTCCGTATCCATCAAAGACGTCATCAGAATTAAGTAGCTGCCGCAGGCCATCTCGGGTTCCAGATGAAAGCGGCTGCGCAGCAGATCCGCCGCCTCGGCTCCATTCATGCCGCATTCCTTTGTGGAAATCACAATTTTTGATGCGTCCCTGTCTTTTATATGGTAACGGCCGCAGATTCCGTCATCCACCAGCCGCAGATGTTTGAATTCCCTTCCGCACTCCATCAGTTTCTGCAGGGAAGCGGCGTAACGCTCCATCCGCACTCTTCCCTCCACGTCCATATATCGGATGCAGTTTTCTATGGATGCCAGAAACACATAGGAAGGGCTGGAACTCTGGAAAACGGACAGATACCGCTCCACCCCCGCCCTATCGGCAAACCCTTCCTTTATATGCATCACGGCCGTCTGGGTCAGGGACGGCAGCGTCTTATGGAGGCTCTGGATCACGATATCCGCCCCACATTCCAGAGCGGAGCAGGGAAACTGCTCCCCAAAGGGGAAATGCGCCCCGTGGGCCTCGTCCACAATCAGCGGCACGCCGTGGCGGTGGGCAATCTCTGCAATGGCCCCGATGTCCGAAACCATTCCCTCATAAGTCGGCGATGTGATAAACACCGCCTGGATTCCGTTCCCGTCCTCCCCTGTCCCGGAGTGTACCTCCGTTTTCTTATCCGTGTTTTCAAAGGCGGCCTCAACTGCCGCAGGGTCAATGCCTCCCTGGATTCCGTAGTCCTTTACATAGTCGGGGTAAACATATACCGGATCCAGATGACCCAGAAGCACCGCATGATAAGCGGCTTTGTGGCTGTTTCTGGCCATAATGAGCTTCCCGCCGGGGGATGTCACCCCGCTGATGGCGCTCAGGATTCCCCCGGTGCTGCCGTTTACCATATAATAGGTCCGGTCCGCCCCGTAAACGGCGGCGGCCCGCTCCATGGATTCGCGCAGTATTTCCTCCGCATGGTGCAGGTTGTCAAAGCCGTCAATCTCCGTGATATCCACAGAAAAGGGATTTGGAAAAGAAGTTATCCCCAATTCCACCTGCCGTTTGTGTCCGGGCATGTGGAAAGGATAACAGTCCGACTCACCGTAACTGATTAGCTGTTCCAGCAGGAGATTCTTCCACTCCCCCGTATTATCCTTATTCATCCTCGGCTCCATTCTGGATTTCTGTTCCGTTTAATCTTAATTCCAGCGGCTTTGTCGTCTCCCAGGCCATCTGCCCAGAATCACTGTCATAGCTGCATCTGTGATACAGGCAGTAGATCCTGTCTCCCTCGGCCATGACCATCTCTAACATGTCACTGCCGTCCGATTCCGGCCGCACTCCCGTATCATTGACCGGTTCAATTCCGCCGCCCAGAGAAATCACCAAGATCTCCCCGTGGATATCCTCCGGATCCGCCACCGATGGGATGTACTCGCCAAAAATAGCCTGGACATTGTCAAAATAATACAGGTTCCGCATATATCCCCTAAACGGAGCGCCCGATTTCTCCAGGGTCATGGTCTGCAAATTAAGACGGTAAATCTGGCTGTCACACTCGGCCCCGTACTGCTCCGTTCTGGCGCTGTAGTACAGCCATTCACCCGCTATACAGAAGCTGTCCGCCACCAGCCCTTCCTGCCGTATCAGTCCTCTTGTACCGGCTTCGTCCTTCCAGTAAATCTTCTTATCCGTACCCGCATCGTCGATGTAGTATGTGACGTCTCCGTCTTTTCTGGGAGCCGGGCTTACCGATTTGATTACGCCCTCCTCCAGCCGGTAGATTCTGTCTCCGGCGCGCACTTCGCCGCTGCCTTCCTCCACAACCGGATTTCCCGACGCATCAAACAGGGACAGAACCAGCCCCTGATCCCTCAGCTCGATCCGGTATCCGGCCTCCGTGCCGGAATATTCCACTCCCTGTGACACACTTTCCAGCGTCCTGTCTCTCATGTAATAAGCCGTATCTTCCCAGGCAAAATAATGTTCCACATCCGAGGCCAGAGATTCCGTGTTGCCGGTGCTCAGTTCTTTCCGGTACAGCGTTCCGTCGGACAGGTAATAAAGCCACCTGGATGTGACCTGAAAACTCTCCGTCGGCGGGGGACTGTCCGTCGTATAAATCTCCTCCTGCTTTCCGCCCTCCGGTTCAGCCCTGTAGAGCGTTGTCTTGACCTGTGACGAATTGGGGATCTGATATTGGCTGATATACCACAGATACCCGCACCTTACGTCGGCCTGGGTCACATGGCCGTTCATCACAACGCATGTCTCCTCCCCCGTATCGGGATCTTTTATATAAATATCACCGGATTTTACCTCATACCGCGTTTTTTCATCAAAGGACAGGTTCCTATTCTCCACCACATCCTTATTGCTTCCGATCATGGTCAGCTCGCCGTTCCTGGAAAATGTCAGGATCTGTTTTCCCAGCGCAACGGGGCCGTCGGCCAGCCGTCCCTCTTTCGTCGTATAATAAAGCTTTCCATCCGGCTTCTGCTCCCAGCCCGGGTTCAGCCGTTCTCCCTCTATGACGACCGGGGCCTCGCTGCTTGCCGCCGTCTCCATCACAACGGCGGGGATCTCCTCCCCCTTTCTGCTGCCGCGGAACCACCTCAGCCCTTTGTAAAAGACCGCCACCGTGAAAATCAGGATAAGCACCGTTATGACCACCTTCAGGAGGCTGTAGAGGTATGCGGCAAACGAGCCCTTGTCTTCCTCCGGTTCCTCCCGGGTAAGACCTGCTTTCTCCTCGATCTTCAACCACATTGTAACCGCCGTTTCTTCCTTCAGGCTCTGATATTCCCCATCAAACTCAAAATGTGCCGGTTCATGTCCCAGTTCCTTTTCAACTACACGGTAAATCTCTTCCTCAATCCTGTCCTTGAGTTCCTCCTCATCAACCGGCAGGGTATTGGCCTTTTTGTAGAGTTTTAAGTAGACCTCCACCAGGATTGTTTCCGCCCTCTCCCGCTCTTCCACAAGAGAGCCGATTTTTCCGTAAGTATCCTGCACCGTCAGGATATAAAAATTCTGAAACGCGTCCGCGTCCCCTGATCTTGCCAGATCCATTGTCTTTTTTAAAAGAGTACGCTGATTCAAACGCATTCCTCCTTTATCGTCTGCTATTTTACCGTGAGGAAACGGCCGTTAAAGCTCAGCAGTTCCAGATCAGGATAAATCATTCTGAGCTTTCTCTCCGCTTCTTTCCGCCCTTCCTCGGTTCCATTTCTGCAGTAAACTGTTTCCCTTATCCTTCCGTTCTTCAATATTACAATCTCATCACAGTATCGCAGGGCATAATCGGGATCATGGATTGTAATCAGGCCGCCGTACTTCTTTTCCCGGATAATACCGGAAATCCGGCTCAGGATCATTCTCCTGTTTCCATAATCCAGCGCGCTGTCCGGCTCGTCAAACATCATCACCGGAGCATTCTGCATCAGGGCGCGGCAAAGAAGCGCCAGTTGTTTCTGACCTTCGCTTAACGTCAGAAAATCCCTGTCCGCTTCCTCCAAAAGCCCCATCTGTCCCAGGAGCTCCCGCGCTTCCCGCCTGTGTGCGGCAGAAGGCGCCTCATACCAGGAAAGACGCGGATTTGCCCCCATGACAACCACTTCCTCTGTCCTGATATGATATAAAATACTGTTTTTCTGGGGAATATAACTGATACAGGACGCCAGTTCCCTGCGGCCAAACGCCGTCAGGTCACGCCCACATACCGTCACTCCGCCTTTCCGGAACGGTATCAGTCCGCACGCCGCTTTTAGAAGTGTCGTCTTACCCGAACCGTTCACTCCCAGAAGCGCCGTCAGGCAGCCCTTTTTTACCGTTAAATTCACACCATCCAAAACTGCCGTCTGTGGTTCCCTGGAGTTCCTGCCGGCGGCAGTTGTCCCCTTTTGGTAAGAAACCTGTAAATCCCGTATCTCCAGAAGGCAGTCCTTCTCTACATTATAACCGTTCATCCTTCGTCCGTCCATCCTGTGTTTAAGGTTTATTCCCATTGCCGGCAATCAGCCACAAAAACACCGGCACGCCCAGAAGCGACGTGAGAATGCTGACCGGAATTTCACTTCCTCCCAGAGATCTGGCCAGACAGTCCGCCGCAAGCATAATGATGCTCCCCACGAGTCCGCTCAGTACAGCGGCTGAAAATCCGTTTTCTTTCAGAAGCATCCTGGCAATGTGCGGGGCCACGAGTCCTATGAAAGAGATCGCGCCCGTCACACTGACAATTCCCGCAACAATCAGCGTCGTCAGCGCCAGAACCGAGATCCTGACCACTTTTACGGACACGCCGAGCATGGCTGCCTCGTCGTCGGCCAGGGAAAGCATCTGAATCTGCCACCGAAAGAACAAAAGCCCGATCAACCCGGCCAGCACCACAGGAGCCGCCGTCATCAGCTTCTCATAAGTCATGCTGGAAAAGCTCCCCATGGTCCAGTATTCAATCGACGCAAGCTGGCGCTCCGGATCCGCAAGGTATTTCATCGCCATGATAAAAGAATCTGCAAGCGCCCGCACCGCAATCCCGGCCAGCACAAAATCGGAGGCGGAGCGGTGTCCGGCCATTCCCGCCAGCGCTACTGCGGCTCCAACAGCAACCAGGCCGCCCGCGAATGCGCTGCCGACCACCATACCTCCGCCCTGCCCGAAGCAGACAATGGCGAACGCCGCTCCTGCCCCGGCTCCGCTGGTAACGCCGATCAGATCCGGGGACGCCAGTGGATTGTGGAATATATCCTGATAAATAGAGCCGGCCATACTGAGGCCGGCTCCTGCTATAAATGCCATAACCGTACGGGGAAGACGCAGAGTTAAAAACACGCTCTTTGCCGTCTCATCTGCTCCCTGTCCTGACAATATACGCCCTATCTCCCGCACTTCCAGCGGATATCTCCCGGTACAGAGAGATATCACGAGGAATACAATCAGGATGATCAGGCTGTAAACATAGATTCTTTTCTTATTTCCCGTTCTTTTTTGAACTGTCATATCTTTTCTTTATCAGCGCGTGATCAGTGACCGGTCGATCTCTGCGCCGTAAAACTCCCTGTAAAATTCCGCGGCTTCTTCCTTAAATTCATCAAATGGATACAGCTCCTCATGAAGCGCCGACGACAGCCACATGCCGCCGAGAATTCCCGACGGAACAGGAGAATCCCACGCCTCAAAGGAAGACGGCATCTCATATACCTGTCGGTTCTTCACCGCATTGACTCCGGCGAGACGGCTGTCCTTCATCACATCTTCCTTCGTGTAGTCGGCCTCGGGAATCACCACGATCACATCCGGATTATAGGCAATCAGCTGCTCATAGGAAATATCCGCCCAGCCGTTATCCTTCAAATCGGAGGCCGCATTCACTCCTCCGGCCAGCCCGATCAGGGTGCTCTGGTACATCTGGGGCGTTGCGGCCCTCAGTATGCTGCTTGTTCCGGCAATATATACACTCGTAACGCCTTCTTCCGCCTTCTTTTCTGAAGAGGCCTTCTCAAGGATGCCCGCCAGTTTTTCTTCCTTCTGCGCATACCAGCCGAGCAGTTTTTCCGCCTGCCCTTCCGTTCCCGTCAGGGCGGCAATCTCCCGGATTGTCTCCTTAAGAGCCTCCATGCTTTCCGGATTTACCACCAGTGTCCTGATATTCATTCCCTCCAGAATGTCTGCCTGTTCCGACAGTTTCTTTGGAAGAATGACGAGATCCGGTTCCAGTGCGGCACATCCCTCCAAATCAAATTCCTTGGCAGTTCCCACACTTGGAAGCTCTAGAAACTCGGGGGCCGCCAGTTTATAGACAGGGCGGCTCGACGCCTTGGCTTCGATTCCGACCATTCTGTCCTGCAGTCCCAGGGCAATGCAGGCGGATGTCGTGATATAATAACCGCTCACAATCCGCTGTGCCGGTTCCTCCGCTGCGGTTGCCCCGCCTGATGCCGCGCAGCCGGTAAACACTGCTGCCGCCATGATTACTGCCAGTACTGCTGTTATGCGCTTTTTCATACTCCTTAATTTTGCCATAACCGACTCCCTTATTACAAGCTTTTATCTCAGAATCTGATCTCCGTCTTTTGCACAGAGATTGCGTTTAACGCCCAGAGCCTCCATCCATTTACGGACGGTCAGCGTCTTCCAGGGACCCGCATCCACCTGGCCGTTCTTCACGTTATCCCAAAGCCAGTCGGGAGTCGGCCACAGACAGATTTCAGGTCTGATCACACGGTAGAGATCCAGCTCCACCCCGTCCTGGCCGTGATGGGCCATCTGCACGATATCGGCCTTCAAATCTTCCGGTTTATTCTTTTTCAGGAGGTTCTGGCCCGCATCCCAGCCCATATCGCCGAGGAAGAGGATCCTCCTGCCGTTTAAATCCAGGCGGTATGCGACGGAGCTGTTGTTAAAGGTATTATGAAAACTTCGGAACGGCTTGTTCATGACATTGATTGTCACTTCGTCGACCTGGATCTGCTGCCCTTTATCAATGGACGGGTGCAGTTTCTCAGGCGCGATGTTATTAAAGGCCGCCAGCAGATTGTCCAGATTGTCCATCCTGCCCATATGGTCGCCTCTCTCATAAAACTCTCTCTCTAAAAATGAATAGTAAATATTATCAATCTCGATCGGCATCGGCTGTGTATTCAGGATTTCCGTCAGGGCGCCGATGTGATCGCTGTGCGGGTGGGTAATCAGCCACGCCGATACACGGCCTCCCTTGGCCTGAATCGTCTCAATCAGATGAGGGGCATCCTCCCTGAGTCCGCCGTCCACTACAATCACGCTTCCCGCCTTGGTCTGAATGACACAGGACAGGTTCTGGCTCTGGGTTGCCGGTGCAAGCAGCGTAAGCTCCGCCCCTCCCAGGTAAGTCTCTTCCGCCACCGGTGCAATGTCCTGTACGGCGGCCGGCTGTGTTGGAGGAATCACATCCGCATATACCGGGACTGTCACGGTCATCGCCGCTGCCAGGTAAATGCCGGCTGCTCTTTTCACCCATCTATTTATCGCTTTTCTCATCTTTGTGCTTTCTCCTTCATAATCGTAGATTTTCCTCCCACGATTATAACAGTTAGCCACCGCAAAGACAACTTAATAAATTCTGTCAATCATTGAGAAATTCTGTCAAAGCTCTTGTTTATCCTCCACCTGAAGGTCAAAAAAAGAAGAGCCGGCCCTGTCCCGCGGGTTCGTTTCATCTCCCCGTGGCAGCCCCTGCTCTTCTTCCAGATTTATGTGTTTTTCATTTGTGTATCTTTCATCTACTTGCAGATTTCCGCAATGGCCAGTGCAAACAGCTCCGCACTTTTAACCATATCTTCAATAATCAGATACTCGTCGGCTCCATGCATATGATAATCGATTCCCAGCTTCATACATCCGAAAGCAACGCCGTTTTCCAGGCGGTGTGCGTACGTTCCTCCGCCGATCGCCATGCAGTAGCCTTTTTCACCCATCACCTGCTCATAGCAGGATAACAGGGTCTGTACAAACGGTTTTTCGGCCGGTACGTGGTGAGGCGGCGTCATCCGTCTCTCCGGGTCAATCGTAATTCCGGCCGCGCTGAGCCTCGCGCTCAGTACATCCAGCATATTTTCCTTCGTAGCGCAGATCGGCGCGCGGCAGTCTATCTTGCCCATCAATCCCGTTGTTCCGTATTCCACCATATTGGTGCCAAGAGTCAGCACGCCCGACACTTCATCCTTCTGGGCAACGCCTGCTGCCTCTCCATAATAATCATTATGTGGAAAAATCTCAGAAAGTCCCTTTAAGGTCTTAATTCCTGTGCCCTCGGCAAGCGGAAGGCTCACAACGGCTTTGATCAGCCCCGTCACCGCATTATTACCGTCCCAAGGGGTGGAGGCATGGGTACTGATTCCCGTTGCACGGATTACATATCTTCCCTCGGTCCCGGCCGGTGAATCTTCCTCAGGAGCTACGGCAAACTGGATTCCAGTCTCTTCACCGGCTTTTTTGCAGATATCCCTGATAACCGTTTCCGCAAGGCCCTCAACAACGGCTTCCGCACGGTTTGGAACCACATTTCCTGCCGTTCCTCCTTTCAGGGAGACGAGTCTCGGAAGAGCGGTATCTTCCTCCCACTCGGCGCTGTACTTTGTATAAAGGCCGCCTTTTTCAATATTAATCAGCGGATACTCGGCATCCGGTGAAAATGAGCAGGGCGCTTCATTGAATTTGCTGTAATAATATGCCGTATCGCGGCAGGCGGTCTCTTCATCCGCCCCCAGAACCAGACGTACATTTTTAGTCAGCGGAATTCCCAAATCCTTTACCGCCTTCATTGCGTACAGAGCCGCAATGGCCGGTCCCTTGTCATCCGAAGAACCGCGGCCGTACAGGCGGCCGTTCCTGATAACCGGCACAAAGGGATCCGTAACGGTCCATCCGTCTCCGGCGGGCACTACGTCGAGATGAGCAAGAATATCAAGTTCTGTCGGGGCGTCGTTCAGATCGATCACCGCCACTTTATTTTCCAGCACCTCGGCTTTCATTCCCAGCTCTTTTCCAAGCATCTGGGCAAACGCCAGAACCCGGGCATTCTCTTCCCCGAAGGGCATGCCCGGCTGTTCCGGCCCGTTGACGCTGGGAATTCGGATGGCAGCCATAATATCGTTAAGCATTTCCTGCTTATGGACTTCAAAATATTCTTTAATTTTCTGATACATAATTTCCCTCTGCCTCCCGGCAATGTTATTCGTACAGTCTGCAGGCTACATGATGTCCCGGTTCCACTTCCTTAAGCTGGAAGTTTCTGCCCCGGCATTCGTCCGTCGCATGAGGACATCTCGAAGCAAATCGGCATCCTGCCGGCGGTTCGATCGGGCTCTTAACCTCTCCCCTCAGAATCTGTCTCGGTTTTCCTCTCATGGAGAGATCCGGGATCGGGATGGCTGAAAGCAGCGCCTGTGTATAAGGATGCATCGGGTTGACGAACAGCTCCTTGCTGGAAACGCGCTCCACACACTGTCCGAGATACATAACCGCAATCTCATCGCTGATATGTTTAACAACGGAAAGATCGTGTGTGATAAACATGTAAGTCAGGCCGATGCTGTCCTGCAGATCCATCATCAGGTTCAGAATCTGTGCCTGGATTGACACGTCGAGGGCCGATACCGGCTCATCGCAGACAATGAAGTCCGGGTTAACCGCCAGCGCCCTGGCCACGCCGATCCTCTGGCGCCGTCCACCGTCCAGCTCATGCGGGTAGGAGTTAATAAAACGCTGGGCAAGGCCGACCGTCTCCATCAATTGTTCCACACGTCCCTGGATTTCCCTTTTTTCCGTCATCAGCTTATTGGCGATAAGAGGTTCTGCAATAATCTCACTGACTGACATTCTGGGGTTCAGGGAAGAATAGGGATCCTGGAAAATCATCTGGGCCCTCATTCTCATTTCCTTCTGAGCCGCGCCGTGCAGTTTATACATCTCCTGGCCGTCGATAAATACCTGGCCGGAGGTTGGTTCCAAAAGGTTGAGCACAACTCTTCCAAGGGTGGATTTACCACAGCCGGATTCTCCTACTACTCCCAGGGTCTGGCCCTTCTCAATACTGATATTGACGTCGTCCACGGCGTGAAGCATGCCTTTTGGGGTCTTAAAATATTTTTTCAGGTTCTTTGTCTCTATAAAAGCCATCAGCACGCTCCTCCTTCCTTGTCATCCGTCATCGTGTGGTCGTCGGCCATTCTGATACAGCGGATTTTATGGGTTCCGGAATGGTAAATACCCGGCTCCGCCTGTTCACATTTACCGATGCAGTGCGGGCAGCGCGGATGGAAACTGCACCCTCCCGGCAGCGCCGTCGGATCCGGCATAAGTCCCGGAATCGGCTGCAGTCTTTCCGATGTGTCGGTCAGTCTCGGAATCGAATTAAAAAGTCCGACCGTATACGGATGGTGGCTCTTTGTCATGTCGAAGATATCTTCCACCGTGCCATATTCGATGATTTCTCCGGCGTACATAATCGCCACGTCATCGCAGGTCTCGGCCACAACACCGAGATCATGGGTTATTAAAATCATGGATGTATTTAATTTCTTCTTCAGGTTCTCCATCATCTCCAGAACCTGTGCCTGGATTGTAACATCCAGGGCCGTCGTAGGCTCGTCGGCGATTACCAGCTCCGGTTCACAGACAAGGGCCATGGCGATAACCACCCTCTGCTTCATGCCGCCGGAAAACTGATGGGGATATTCCGCCTTACGTTCCGTCGGGATGCCTACCATCTCAAGGATTTCATCGACCCTCTTCATAATTTCCGGGCTCGGTTTACCCAGCTTTTTACCGGGTCTTTTGCCGCCTTTTCCCTCGGCCGCCTCATGGAGCTGCAAAACCTCGGCAATCTGGTCGCCTACCGTGATTACGGGGTTTAAGCTGCTCATCGGGTCCTGGAAGATCATCGAGATCTTCTCGCCCCTGACCTTCTGCATCTCTTCAATCGGGAGATCCAGCAGGTTCCTGCCGTCATAGACAATGCTTCCCTTTCGGATATTGCCGGTTCTCTCCGGGAGGAGTCTCAGTATACTCATAGCAGTTGTCGTCTTACCGGCTCCGGTCTCTCCCACGATACCCAGGGTTTTTCCTCTGACCACGCTGAAGGAAATATTATTAACCGCGCGGACAATCCCCTCCTCCGTATCGTAGGTTACTTCCAAATCCTTTATATCAAGCAAAATATCATTATTATTCATCGTCATACTCCTTCCATTGTTACCATAAACCAGTTCGGGCTTCTTAAAGACTCTACTGTTTCAGCTTCGGATCGAGAGCATCTCTGAGTCCATCGCCCAGGAAGTTACATGCCAGCACTGCCATCATGATGGTAACACCCGGGAAGAATACAAGGTACGGGAAGTCACGCATGAACTCCTGTCCTTCTGTAAGGATAGCGCCCCATTCCGGTTCCGGAGGCTGAACGCCCAGGCCGATAAAGCTCATGGAAGCCGCCGTAAGGATAACGCCGCCCAGTGCCAGAGTCGCCTGTACAATGATAGGTCCCATGGCGTTGGGGATAATGTGACGCATGATGATACGGGCCGTGGACGTACCGCCGCACTGCGCCGCTTCAATGAATTCCGAACCTTTGATTGTCAGCACGGAAGACCGGACAATCATTGCAAACTGAGGTATCATGGAAACCATGATGGCCAGAAGCAGGTTCATAACACCGGTACCAAGGGCAGATACGACACAGATTGCGAACAGCGTGGAAGGAATAGCCATCAGCATATCCATAAAACGCATTACCACAATATCAATCTTACCGCCGTAGTAGCCGGAAATCGCTCCGATTGCGCCGCCGATAAACATCGCTCCGGCTACGGAGACAAAACCGATAAACAGGGAGATACGCGCACCGTATATAATCCTGTAAAGCAGGTCGCGTCCATAAGCATCCGTTCCAAACCAGTGAGTCAGGCTCGGCCCCTGCAGCTTATTCTTCAGATCATGTAATATAATTTTATTATAGTCGACTGTGAATCCGATAGCAATCGAGGCTACAATCATGGCAACAATGATAACCAGTCCGATGACGGCCAGTTTATTCTTTGTCAGACGATGCCATATCATGCCAAGCTGTGAATTTTTCTTCGCAGTCTGTATTTCCAACGTTGTGCTTCCCATGATGCCACCCCCTACTTTGCGTATTGTGCCTTGATTCGTGGATCCACATAAGCGTAAATCACATCCACGATCAGATTGACAAGTCCGAACATTACTGCCAAAAGCAGCGTACATGCCATAACGGCCGGAACATCCTTCGAACGGATGGACATAATCAGAAGCTGGCCGATACCGGACATTCCGAATACGGACTCCGTGATAACGGAACCGCCCAGCATACCGCCGAAGTTAACGCCGACAACCGTGATTAACGGAATCAGTGCATTTGGAAGGCAGTGGTGGAAGATAATTCTGCTCTTTTCCGCTCCTTTTGCATATGCCGTTGTGACGTAGTCCTGGCGGATTACTTCCAGCATCGTGGAACGCGTCATTCGAAGCAGTGTTGCAAATGTGGATGCCGAACTGGTAATCGCCGGCAGGATAAAGTGTGCAAAGGAATCTGAACCAAACGACGGAAGGATTCCCAGTTTTGCTGAAAAGAGAATAATCAGCATAAGGCCCAGCCAAAACGGCGGCATGGAGATGAATCCAAGACCCAGCACGGTTGTCAGGCTGTCAATCCAGGAATACTGCTTTACGGCTGAAAGGATTCCAAGAGGAAGACCGATTGCCGTTGCAAAGAGAACACTCAGAACTGCAAGTTTTGCGGTGGTTGGAAAACGTCTTATAATTTCTTCCACTACCGGCATGCCTGTTCTGTAAGAAACACCAAAATTCCCTGTTAATACATCGCCCATATACCTGAAATAACGCATAATGAACGGATCATTTAATCCCATCTGCTCGTTTAAAGCGGCTATTGATTCGGCTGTCGCTTTCTCCCCCAGAATCAGACGGGCCGGATTACCTGGCATAAAGCTCATGATTGAGAAAATAATAAATGAAATGCCGACGATAACCGGTATCATCAAAAGAAGTCTTTTTGCAATATATTTATGCATACCCCGCTCCTATCTCGAACTGTATTACCGTCCACTCCGTGGACCGTAACCAAACTACTCCTGATTTCATTCGTCCCGCCTCCGGTAATGCTGAATTTTGGAAGGCGGGACAAAATCTTCATTCAATTATGTAACGTTCGTAAGGAATCTTATTATTCCCAGCTGAATTCGTAAATGTTATAGAAGGACCATGGGTTAACCGTAACACCCTTCAGGTTCTTATTGGTCGCAATATTCTTTGTTCCGCTTAAGGTAGGAATCATAGGAAGATCCTCACTCAGCTTAATGAGAAGTTTCTCATACAGAGCGGCTCTTTCCGTCTCATCCAGTGTTACACGTGCTTCGTCCAGGTACTGGTCGGCAACCGGATCGGAATATTTGCTGTAATTGCGGACATCCATCTGGCTGGAGTGAATACCGGAGTAAAGCGCCTCATCAATCGTAGGAGCCGTAAAGGTTCCGCCGTCAACCATAATGTTTGCATCGCCGTTTAAGCAGGCGTCGTCATATGCAGAACGTTCCATCTGGGAAACATTGGCTTTCAGGCCAATCTCTGCAAGAGAGTTCTGTAAAACCTGAGCATATTTGGAAGCTTTTGTATCGTAAACGATGATGGAAATCTCCTGGCTTCCGTCTACGCCGGCCTCTGCAAATAATGCTTTTGCTTTCTCAAGGTCATAAGGATATTTGACAACTTTGTCTGTGTATCCAAGGTACTTCTCATTTGCGAACGTATCCATGATTGTTCCGTTTCCATCCAGAATGCCGTATAGCATGGATTCTTTATCTGTAGCATAAGCCAGAGCCTGGCGGGCTTTAATGTTGTCAAACGGAGCTTTTTCACAGTTGATGGTAATGTAGTTAAGGCCGAATGTATCGCCCATATGAAGCTCTAACTTATCATTTTCCTGGATACGTTTAAAGCTTGTCGGCTGTACGTCTACGTATGCATCGATATCGCCGGATTCGAGGCTCAGAACTGCGGAGTTCGGGTCTGTGATAACACGGTATTCCACGTGTTTAATCGGAACCTCGCCCATGTGGTAATTTTCGTTGGCCTCAAGAACAACCTTCTCTCCTGCCTTCCAGTCCGCTACTTTATAAGGAGCTGTCGTTACAGGATTCTTCTTGAATGCATCCTCACCCATGGACTCAAAAGCGGTCTTGCTGAAGATACCGGCTGTCGGAAGCGCCATTGCGAATAAGAACTCGGGATACGGTCCGTCCAGGATAACTTTTACATGGCTGTCGTCCACTTTCTCAACGCCTGTTACACGTGCAAAGCTTGGAACCGCCATCGGCATCGTCATGCCGCGCTGCAATGAGAAAACAACGTCGTCGATCGACATATCGGTTCCGTCTGTGAATTTAACGCCCGACTTGATGGCAAATGTATATTCCCTTCCGTCTTCGGAAAGCTCCCAGGATTCTGCCAGACACGGTTTAATCTCATAAGTTTCATTGTCCATACGGACGAGCGGGTCGTAAACGCACATGTTGATACGCATACCATTGTCGTTTAAGTTGTCATGTGTATCAAAGTTCGGCGTATCGCCATAATGTCCGATTACCAGTGTGTCTTTTACTTCGCCGCCTGTGCTTGTGCCGCCTGCGGGCTGTGTACCTGAATTTCCTGAGCTTGCCGCATTACCGCCGCATCCCGCCAGAGAAACTGTCATTGCTGCTGCTAAAACAACTGCCAGTATTTTTTTCATAAAATTCCCTCCTGTATTTTACTTGGAAAAATCAAACCAGCTGTCCACGGCCTGTGGCTGCAGGTATTCGCACGTTACAGACTCCAGTTCAAAGAATTCCTGATATGGATCCACCGCCTTGTATGCCTCGTATGGTCCGTCCCAGTCTTTGCGGCGTTCTTTATATGCATGATGTCCTTCCAGGGACTCATATTCAAATAACATAACAAACAGACCGTTGGGATTTCCGTCCCTGTCCGTCTTTCTGAAATACTTTGCGCTTACCCATTCCGGGAACAGTTCTTCTTTATTCTTCTTAACAAATTCAAACCAGTCCTTGATGATTTTGTCGTAAGCTTCCATATCAATATCTTTTTTCAATCTCCATGTTTCGTACTCTAAAAATCTCATAATAACCCCTCCTTATTTCTTATCCGTGTCCAGCCAGCGTTCCGGTTCAATCGGCTGCCAATATGTACATGTGGTCTCGTCATAATTAAAATAGTGATAATACGGATCCACCAGCTTATACGGAGCATACGGCCCCTTATAATTTCTGCGCTTCTTATATGCGTGATGTCCTTCCAGAGACTCATACTCGAATACCATAATGTAACGGCCGGAGGGAACCCCCTCAATATCAGTCTCTTTATAGTATTTTGCGCTAATCCACTCCTGGAACAGCTCTTCCTTGTGATCGTGAAGGAACTGGAACCAGTCACGGAGCATCTGGTCGTACTCTTCCACATTTACCCCGTCTTTTAATTTCCATGTCTCATATTCGTAAAATCTCATTGTAACCTTCCCTTTCTTCATAAAAACAATCCGTAAACCGTTCCGCCTGCCTGTATACTGCCGCCAGCCAATGGCTTAATCACAGTAACATTTCTTATTCAGAACTTCCTGCATCATGTACACTCCCGTATTAATATCAAATACGGGAATCTTAAACTCCCTGGTAATCTCCGATCCAAACACGGCCAGGTTACTGCACTCGAGGAGTACCGCTCCCAGAGCCCCGCATGACTCCTTCAGATGCTTAACTCCATTCAGAACATCTTTCTTCATCTTTTCGTAATCCTGCTTTACCGTTCCTTCGATTACCACTTCTTTAAAATGAGGTTCATTCTGCATTCCGTAGACTGCGATTCCATCCAGGTTCCCGGCTCCGGCCGCTTTCAGATGGCGCTCCCCCAGAAGCGCCGAATGGCCCGTCAGGATGCCGATAGACTGTTCCCCGGATATCATCATCCTTGCAAACGGAAGAAACAAAAGGCTGGAAGATATCACCGGAATTTTGACCGAATCTGCTATCTGCCGCTGGTAGAGGGCCATCAGTCCGCAATCCCCTGCAATCGCGGATACATTCTTTCGTTCCAGCTCTTTTGCAGCTTCACAAAGTCTCTTACACGCATCGGGCGAACCCTCTATCAGGTCCCTGTAACTGCCTTCCACAATGCCGTATTCAACAGGAAAATCAAACGTTCCGGGAAATCCGGGATCCCCTTTCAGTCTGTCGCCGGCCGTGGCGAATAAAAGAATTCCTACCGACATCTTCCTCCCCTTTCTTCATAAATCATTGGTTTAACTGTCTTCATCAGAACAATTCGCTGAGTGCCCCTGATGTAAACTGTTCCACTTCAAAGTGGTATCCTTCCGGACCGGTAAAGAAGAATGATTTAAGATCCAAATCCTTTACCTGCTTGATATCGGAAAGTCCGTCCACTCCTTCACATCCCTTCAGAGCTTCATGGACCTCCTCAATATTGCCGACGGTAAGGCTAATCAGCACGCTGTCCGTGGAGGTAACCTGAATGGAACCGCTCTTGTTGTCAACCGCTCCTAAAAATGCTTTATCACGGAGCCGGTATACTACTGCCCAACCAGGATCGTAAGCCTTTTCCAGCCCCAGAACCTCTTCAAAAAATGGTTTTGCAGCTTCTAAATCGTTAAAATATAAAAACGTGATATTTGACGTAAGCTGAAGTTTGGCCATTCTTTTACTCCTCTTTCATAAATTCATTCTGTTAAATCGTAACAGTTCATGCTGTCTGAACTGTTACGTTAAATCATTTCTTATAATCAGGCTCTCTGCCGATCTCTTTAATGAGTTCTTTCATAGCGGCGATCATGGTGTCGATATCCTTCTCATTATTGAAGTACTGGCAGGAGATTCTGAAACCGCCGATATAATCGGTAAATCTCTGTGCGATAAAAATTCTCTGTGCGTGAAGTTTTTTAAGAATCATTCTGTCGACATCGAGGTCGTCATATAATCTTGCGATTACGATTCCGCCGAAATGTCCCGGATCTCTGTGCGTAATAAGTGTACCACCGATCTCCTCAATCTTGTCCATGCAATATGTAGCAATTTCTCGAATCCGTTTCTCAATGTTCTCGATTCCAATCTCATTGACAAGAGCCAGGGATTCACCTAAAGCAATTGCTCCCGTGTAGTTGGAGGTTCCGCCGATTTCAAACTTTCTGGCCGTCTCATCAAATGTCCAGGCATTTACCGACGGTGCTGCCGGATTCTCCCAGTATGCGCCCCATCCGCCTTCCGGAACAGTTGTATTCAAATATCCTGCATATGACTGTTTAATCTTTGGAAGCGCTTCCTTGTTTACATAGAGAACGCCGGTTCCGTATGGGGAGTTCAGCCACTTGTGTCCGCCCGCCGTCAGGATATCGACATGGCATTCTTTTGTATCAATCTTTGTAACGCCCAACTGCTGAACGGCATCTACTACAAGGAAAATACCTTTCTCTTTACAGAACTCGCCAAGCTCTTTCAAATCTGTCTGCCATCCGTTACACCACTCCAGAGTGGACATAACAATCAGTTTTGTCTTCTCATCTGCGAGAGCTGCAAAATCCTTTGCTGTAAAACGGTTATCATCTGTTTTGCAGACACGAATATCGATGTTCTTGTCTTTTCTCATAACGCACCAGGGAAGGGCTACCTGGATAAACTCCAGATTTGTTGTGATGATGTTATCGCCATCCTGCAGTTCAATACCCTGTGCCGCGATATTAAGACCGTGGGAAGTACTCTCAACAAGAGCAATCTCTTCCGGATCCGCGTTCAGCAGCTTTGCGGCTTCTTCGTAAGCTTTATGCCTGAGAGAATCCATCGCGATATGGTGAGCGCTGGAGTTCGCCTCTTCCTGTGTAGCCGTCATTTCCGCAAATGCCTTTACTGCCTTCACGGTACGCTGAGGAGCAAAACTCACACATGCTGCATCTAAAAATGTCATCGTTTCAAGTACCGGCCACTCCTCTTTACGTATCTTTTCAAAATCAATATTCATTTCAATAATCCTCCTTGCATACATTTCCGTTAAAGCTGTCCCAAGACCTTTTCCGTACGTATACATTCATGCATGTTTGTATATTTGTATAGTAACAGTTTTCTGTTTACTTGTCAATTGCTTTGCTTTATTTTAATAATAACTTTTCATTTATACTTTATACTGCATGTTACAAAATATTTTATAGAAAACTTTTATAATTATGTAGTTTTTTTATTCTTTCAAGTCACCTTTAAGGAATTATTTCAAATGAAATCAGATAATTCCTGTCCTGATTCCGAGATGTACTTTATTTTCAATACAATTCCTCCACCTATCCAAGAAACATAAATCGACATTTCATAAAATAAATATAATAATGCTCCTTATGAGGACCACCTGCATACGAGCAGGCCTCCGTCATCCATAAAAGCAGAATTCAAAAACGCACAGAAGCGGAATCACTTCCGCCCTGTGCGCTTTGTCTCTATCTTGTTCACTTTTAATCTCTCATCTTTTATTCTTTACATCTTATTCTTTTACATTCTATTCTCTCAGAAGCAGATGAACATACTTCCGAATCAGTTTTTTATCAATTCCTATAGCAATCTCTCTCGGAATGTCCTGGATATAAACACCGTCCAATGCATAGAACATCAGGAAAGCCAGTTCATTCTCCGATATATCATCCAGTTTATTATTTCTGTTCTTAATACGCCTGATAGGCTCCAGAAAATAACTGTACTGGCGCTTCTTATCCTCCAGCATTCTCTCTCTCAACTCAGAAAATTCGTCATGTCCCTGGACATAAGCCATCGTCTTCCTGGCAAACCGGAAATCATCCGTCATACAGTTCGGCAGCCACATAAGTTCAACCAGAATTTCCTCGTCCTTAAGGCCGTCATTGTGGGCGATGTTCTTTACCACCACATTATGGATACGGTTCAACGTCTCAATGACCGTATTCTCAAAAATCTCATATTTGTTTTTAAAATGCCAATACGCCGCCCCCCTGGTAACCTGGGCCAGCTGACAAATCTGCTCAAGTGACGTCCGGTCGTAACCATTCTCTAAAAAAAGATGAAATGCCGCTTCAAGCAGATTCTGCTTTGTAAGCTCTGCATCTTCTTTCGTTTTTCTCATGAAAAAGCAATCCCCCTCGATCGTTTTATTTTACAAACATACAGCATATATGATACGAAAGTCTGGTCTTACAAAGGCATATTCTTTTTTTTCGGTCTGACGTTATTGGGCTATGTTTTAAAAATACTTAAACCTTTGGTAACACTTACATACTATCATGATCTTATCTTTATGTCAAATTAAACTCTTCCCGCAAAAAGAGGAGCATTTTCTGTGCTGCCAGTGAAACATAACTTCCCTGTAACAGGGCGGCAAAGAAGCCGAATGGCACACCGTACCGCTCGTCAATTAAAAAGTATTCCCGTTCCTTTAGTGCGGCCGAAATCTGTTTTTCGGGCAGTATCACGGTGGCGTAATCCGCCTGTGCCAGCGCATCCAAGGTACTGAGATTACGCGACACCTGCTTGACCCGCGGTATAATTCCGGCCTTAGCAAAAATCTGTTCCGTAACCATGCGGCTCCTCTGCCGGCCCGGTGTCAGTGCCACCGGTTCCATCTCCAGAAACCGGATATCCAGATAGGGACGCCCGGAACCGTCGCCGTCCTCTTTCTCTCTATAGATGAATTTCCGGTAATCACTGTCCCTGCGGGGTACAATCACCATCTGGTCGTGTATCAGTTCAAAGCTCTCCAGGCCGGGTGTAAGGATCGGAGGATGTAAAATGCCCACGTCGATCTCCCCCGCCGCCAGCATCTCCTCTATCTTGTCGCTGGCCGCTTCCTCCAGAATAATGTCAATATGGGGACACTGCTCCCGGAATCTCGGCAGAAATTGCGGCAGGACATGAGCCGCCTGGGATCCGGTAAAGCCAAGTCTCACCTCTCCCCGCTCCGCATGGGCGATATCTTCAATCTCCTTCTTCATCTGCTGCTCTTCATAAAGCATCTTATTCACAAACTCCAGGAACCGCTGGCCTTCCGCCGTCAGCGACACGCCTGCCGCCGTCCTGATGAACACAGGCGTGCCAAGCTCCCTCTCCACCTTCTGGACACACTGGCTGAGAGCCGGCTGTGCAACGAAAAGTTTCGCCGCTGCCTTTGTCATATTTTTTTCAGCGGCTATCCGGCTGATGTAATGCAAGTCTTTTAATGTCATAATTCCCTCACAGGTATCTGAATCTCTGTCACAAAATCTTCAGGGTTACTGGTATGCACAATATTGATCAGGGACGCCTCTACTGCGTGTCCGTTTATCTGATATCCATTTTTCCCGATAAAAGAACAGACTCTTTTATATTCGGCGGGAAGGCCGACATAATCGCCTATGTGGATCACTGCCGCATAGAGCGACTCCGGCAGCTCAAGCACATTGGGACTTTTAAACGGTTTCGGCACAAGCAGGCCGATTCCGCTGTAATACTTAAACTTTCCCTGCTGAATCTTGTCCTGATCCATCGCCAAAACCATTTTATTGTCAAGCTCCCGTGGAATAGACAGCCCGGCCGCCTTCACATATGCCTTATACAGCACCTCTACATATTGGCTCAGCTCATTCAGTTCAAAATTAGCATTGATATAGAATACGTATCTTGCAGGGATATATCTGAACTCACACTCCATTTTACGATGGCCCCGGCCGGCCAGCCGGATCATCTCCAGATAAAAATCAATCCGCTCCCGGATGCTGATCAGTTCCTGTATTTTATCTTCTACATCACCGCGGTTTATTTTCAGTACTTCGCCAAGGGATTCCAGATTCTTATTCTCCGCAAAGACTGCTATCTCATCCAGGGAAAAGCCGATCCGTTTCAGTTCCCTTATCATGAACATCTTATTAAACTGCTGTTGATCATAAAAGCGGTACTTTGTCTGAGGATCCACAATACTTGGTTTTAACAGGCCAATCCTGTCATAATAGTGCAGCGTCTGGTTCGAAACATTAAAATAACCGGCTACCTCAGAAATAGTATAGAGTGATTTCATGGCACCTCCTCCGCCAAATCTTTCATTCTTTTATCAACTGCCTGGCGTTACCCATCTTTGGTCATTATATCACAAAGAGGAGGGCCAGGTGAATACTTAATATCGGGTTATGCAAAAAGCCGAAGAGGGCATAGTTACTGTTCACACCGCATTGCGCTGTGAACAATAAAACGCCTCGCGGAACATTACCTGTGAATAGTAACAGGGCATATGCATATTGTGCATACACCCTTTTCTTTCAGACTGCGTCATGGAAAATATACTCTGCAATTCCTTCCGCATACTTTTCAAACTGAACCGTCACCCTGCCGTACTCTGCCGGATGGCCCAGATAACCGTCCGGAGTCAGGAACAGCGTATCCCGGCCTCCTGCCATCCATCTCTGAATATCCTCCTTCCCCAGCTCAAGGGGCGGCAGCGTCCCGGCCAGCGGCCGGTTTACCTGTTCCGGATAGTATCTGAGCATCTGGGCCGTCTCGACGGCTCCCGCATGGATATCGAAAAACCCTGTTTCCGGCGTTTCAATGACCTCAGGTCCTAAAAATGTAACATGTTTTTCGGTCCCCTCCAGGCCATACGGCGCCTTAAGGCGATGTTCCAGGACGTACCTGGCATTCATTCCCGTATTTTTTGCAGCCTGCCCAAATGCCTCAACCAGTACCTTTCCATGTACGCTGTCTCCGTGATGGTTCACACCGAACACATTGGTAAATCCAAAATTGGCAAGAGACTCTATAATGTCCTGAATCATCGCCATAACCGTTTCCGGCCGCGAGGTAAAGCATCCCGGAAAGGCTCCCGTCGCCTGGTTAATTCCCCAGTAAAATGGCGGCGCGATCACCGCTTTCCGGCCTCTCTTTTCCAGAATGTCCCGTATCAGCACACACTTTGCATAGACGAGGTAAGTATCCGTTCCAAGGCTGAGCTGGGGCCCATGCTCTTCCACCACGCCGAGGGGCAGAATTACAAGCGCATTACCGTCTGCAAGTTCTTTAATTTCCCTCCAGGTCATATCAATCATTGTCTGTGTAAAATGGTCATTTAAAATAATCGGCATTTCTATTTCCACCCTTTCTTTTTATTTCATCCGGAGCCGTTCATCTTACCGTAGGAATATATGTGCCACGGCCGATGCGATCCCCAGGGATAAAATCGTGCGTTCAATCCAGATAATCAGGATATCCTTCATTTTCAGTGGGATATCCGTAGCCGTCAGCGCCGGAATACAGGCCGAGAAAAATAATATGGCCGATACGCTCGTCACTCCTACCGTGAATTTTGTGATAACCGGCGCTCCCGCCACAACGGCCGCTGGAAGAAACATTTCAGCAATCTCAATGGCAGCCCCCTTTGCCGCCAGCATCGGTTCCGGTATCTGGAACAGCCATGTAAACGGATAGAAAATAAGTCCGATGATGTCGAATACGGGCGTCATGTCGGCTATCAGAATCCCCAGAAGTCCAATGGAGAGAATACTTGCCACCTGTGATGTCAGCATGAGAACGGCATCAACATAGTAATCTTTAAACAGGGATACCATCGACTTCGCATTGCGTGCCGTTTCCACTCCCTGATTCCATGCAAAGACCAGAACACTTCCCTCCGGCTGCGGCGGCTGTTCCGCCGGCTTATCATAATAAGAATTGGGAATCCTGGTAATCGGATAAATCCGGGCGGTAACAGCGGTTGTCCCAAAGGTAGCTAACAGGCAGGTAATCAAAAACAGGCTTGAATGCTCCCCCAGCCCCAGCGTATTCGCTATAATCAGCATAAACGATACCGCTACGGTGGAAAAGCCCGTTGCTATAATGGCGCTCTCCCTGGCCGTGTAGACCCCCCGTTTATAAAGTTTGTTCGTCACAAGAAGGGCCGTGCCATACGCGCTGATAGTCGATACCAGGGCGTCAAGTGCGCTTTGTCCGGGAGTATGGAACACTTTTCTCATAATTTTCTGCATCAGCGCGCCGAAAAATTCAACTACGCCGTAATACATCAGCGGCACAAACCCAATACCGTAAATAACCGACATAAGGGTAATGGAACAGACTAAATTGTCCCATAAAAACGGCAGATAATCGGGCTGTTTAAACAGCTCCGGCCCCAGATTAAATGCTGCCATGACCGCCACCCCTGCGCCCAGCACTTTAAAAACAGTAAATATCCGATCCGACATCGAGCGGTTAAACGTTCCCCTGATGAACGGCAGCGCCGCTCCCGCTATCACGAACAGCATAGCGATAAACGGCACGGCCGGACCAAGCAGTCCGTTCAGCCAATTATAGATATGCTGCAGAGGTGTCGTCTTTACTCCTCCGATTGAAATATCAATAAAAAACATGAACATTCCAATCAGTGAAAACACAACAAACTTAAAGGTACCTAACGTTTTCCCCACCGTCTTTTTACCGGTTTCCTCCTGTACACTCATCATAATCCACCTTTCCTTTCCTTCGTAACCCCGGTTTATATCTGTATTAATTATGTAAGATCAAGTTACTATAGAGTCAATATAAAAATAGCAGATTAGGCATAAATAAACCCGCCAAATAACAGGAGAAAACCTTATACCTGGTATAGAGTTTTTTCAAATCCGGATTATCTTCGTTTTCCTTCATCTGATACGCCCGCCGAACGGTTTGACAGGAAGACCCCCGTAAGAACGGCTGCCGATCCAATAAACTGCAGTACGGTAAAAGCTTCCCCCAAAAACACAATTCCGGCAGCAATTGAAACTACGGTTACCATATTCGTAAAGATACTTGCCTGAGCCAGGCTCAGACAGGAAAACGCATAATTTAGCAGGAAGAAAGCCCCAACCGAAGAGAACGCCGCCAAATAAAAGATGCTTCCCCAGACACAGGGTTCCTGAAGCGGACGAAGTACCGCCGCCAGAGAATTTCCGCCCGTTTTCACCAGCGCAAAAAGGATAAAAAATGCACTGCCGAATGCAATCATGACATAAGTCCTCTCAAACGAAGTAAAAAAATCCGCGGTATCCCTCATAAGCAGATTATATGCCACACTTGATATGACCGCACAGAACAAAAAGATTATACCCTTTATCTCCGTACTCCCGTCCTGCTGTACCAATGAGATTACGGCTACCCCTGCCACCGAAATGACCGAACCGAAAAGCTGCCGCCCGGAGGGAATCTCTTTTCTGAATATAATACCGGCAAACAGCGTAATAACCGGAACGACAGCCAGCAGCGTACCCGCAAATGCGGTGGACGTGCCCCTGATGCCATAATTTTCAAAGGTGTAGTAAAGAACCGGCTGGACCAGCCCAAGTAATAATATTTTCCCCAGAGGTTTCCCTTTCAGACTGACTTTCACTTTTCCCGTCAGCAATATTAAATTGAGAATTAAAAATGCCGTAGTAAACCGTACTGCCAGCAGAACAAAAGGCTCAAGCCGTAATAACGCTACCTTGGAAAACAGAAAACTCAAGCCGAAAAACGTATTCCCCAAGATTGCCGCTCCGACTGCTTTCATCATTTTTGTTTCTTTTTTTATAACTTTTGTTTCTTTTCTCATTGTTCTCATCCCCTCTCTCTTTTTGCTTGTAACAGCGTCATAACCTCCATTGACGCGGCCTCCAAGCACTTAACAGTATAAAGGCAATTAAAAAGAACATCTATTTATCCACAATAACACGTTAAAATGTTAATCTTTTCCTCATCAAAACGTTAAATTGTGAATAACCGGGTATAAAAAATAAAGCACAACCGCTTACAGTTAACCACCAATTGTGTTTAAATCATACTTTTGCTATAATTAAGTTAAATGCGAATAAAGGGGATGAAAAAAATCGATCAGACCGACCAAAAGATTATAAAACTCTTACAGGAGAATGCCCGCATGTCTTTTTCCGAAATTGGAAACAGGACTTCTCTATCCACACCGGCAGTGAGCAACCGTGTCCAGAAACTCCAGGAACAGGGCGTTATAAAGGGATATACCGCTATCCTGGACGCACAGGCTATGGATAAGAGGCTGCTATGCTATTGCCAGATCTATTTACAGGGCAGGCAGACTGCAGGAAACCAGTCCTTTTTAGATGCGGTTTTAGAGGAACCGGATATATGGGAGGCCTACTGTGTCAGCGGCGACTATGAGTATCTGCTTAAGATTGTGACAGCCTCCACCCAGTCCCTGGAATCCGTATTATCCGGGCTCCGGAGCAGATTTCCCGCCATGAAGACTAAATCTTCCGTAGTTTTGTCTTCATTGAAGGAACCGCCCTCTGTTCTTGACATTTCAAATCAGAAATTTAAATGACAAAAAAGCGGAAAGCCTGCATTCCACAAGGTTTTCCGCTTTTCGTTGTTTCATTCATGAGGCATCGGGGATTCGAACCCCGGACAACTTGATTAAAAGTCAAGTGCTCTACCGACTGAGCTAATACCCCATTGGTATTAAACCAAAGTGCCCAGAGCCGGAATCGAACCAGCGACACGAGGATTTTCAGTCCTCTGCTCTACCAACTGAGCTATCTGGGCTTGTCCTTTTTAGCACTTTGATGTGAAGCTGGGACTTTCGGTCTTCACTTACGTCATTCGCCGTATATAGACAAAATGCCAAAAACGTTCAAGAGTGCAAACACTCTTGCCAGTTTTCGGCAGCTTATCTACGCACATCTCATTGCAAAAAAATTGCGGGGGCAGGATTTGAACCTACGACCTTCGGGTTATGAGCCCGACGAGCTTCCAGACTGCTCCACCCCGCGCTAATTATTACATATTCTATTATATACAATAAGTGTGAAAAATACAACACTTATTTAATGGATGGAGGTGGATTCGAACCACCGAAGCGTGTCGCAACAGATTTACAGTCTGCCCCCTTTGGCCACTCGGGAACCCATCCAAATTATCTTTTAAGGAAGCACCATGCTCAATGTCGCGCAAAAAAACGCGCTCGTTTCGCAGGTGTACTTAATCGACTAGGCTCGAAAAGACCTCGCCAAGCGATTAATGCAAGCCGATGATCGGACTCGAACCGATAACCTGCTGATTACAAATCAGCTGCTCTGCCAATTGAGCCACATCGGCGTTTTTATAGAAGAAATGGGGCCTATAGGGCTCGAACCTATGACCCTCTGCTTGTAAGGCAGATGCTCTCCCAGCTGAGCTAAGACCCCTTATCTTTATAAAAAACGACCCAGATCGGACTCGAACCGACGACCTCCGCCGTGACAGGGCGGCGCTCTAACCAACTGAGCCACTGGGCCATATATACCTTCAAAACCACATATTGAAATTCATCCGTTTTTTTAACTTTGTTTCCCCGTCAATTCACTAAACTCGGTAACACCTCGTTAAGTGTCTGACGTGCCTCGTACTAAGTTCGGCAATACCTCACTAAGTACTCTGGCAATATCCATAACCTAACCTTTTGGTTAAGCCCTCGACCGATTAGTAACAGTCAGCTGCACATGTTGCCATGCTTCCACCTCTGCCCTATCTACCTCGTCGTCTTCAAGGGGTCTTACTCTTGCGATGGGATATCTCATCTTGAGGGGGGCTTCACGCTTAGATGCCTTCAGCGTTTATCCCGTCCCGACTTGGCTACTCTGCCATAGGATTGATTCCTAACAGATACACCAGAGGTCAGTCCATCCCGGTCCTCTCGTACTAAGGACAGCTCCTCTCAAATATCCTACGCCCGCGCCGGATAGGGACCGAACTGTCTCACGACGTTCTGAACCCAGCTCGCGTACCGCTTTAATGGGCGAACAGCCCAACCCTTGGGACCTACTTCAGCCCCAGGATGCGATGAGCCGACATCGAGGTGCCAAACCACTCCGTCGATGTGAACTCTTGGGAGTGATAAGCCTGTTATCCCCAGGGTAGCTTTTATCCGTTGAGCGATGGCAATCCCACTTTCATACCACCGGATCACTAAGTCCTACTTTCGTACCTGCTCGACCCGTCAGTCTCGCAGTCAAGCTCCCTTATGCCTTTGCACTCTTTGAATGGTTTCCAACCATTCTGAGGGAACCTTTGAGCGCCTCCGATACCCTTTCGGAGGCGACCGCCCCAGTCAAACTCCCCACCTGACATTGTCCCACCACCGGATCACGGTGGCTGGTTAGAAATCCAGTATCACAAGGGTGGTATCCCAACAGTGACTCCAAGAAGACTGGCGTCCTCCCTTCTTTGTCTCCCACCTATCCTGTACATGCAATACCGAATCCCAGTATCAAGCTAGAGTAAAGCTCCATGGGGTCTTTCCGTCCTGGCGCAGGTAACCAGCATCTTCACTGGTATTTCAATTTCACCGGGTGCATTGTTGAGACAGCGCTCAAATCATTACGCCTTTCGTGCGGGTCGGAACTTACCCGACAAGGAATTTCGCTACCTTAGGACCGTTATAGTTACGGCCGCCGTTTACTGGGGCTTAGATTCAAAGCTTCGATTGCTCTAACCTCTCCTCGTAACCTTCCAGCACCGGGCAGGCGTCAGCCCATATACCTCACCTTACGGTTTTGCATAGACCTGTGTTTTTGCTAAACAGTTGCTTGAGCCTATTCTCTGCGGCCCACTCTCGTGGGCACCCTTTATCCCGAAGTTACAGGGTCATTTTGCCGAGTTCCTTAACAATGCTTCTCCCGCCGGCCTTAGGATTCTCTCCTCATCCACCTGTGTCGGTTTACGGTACGGGTACATATCACACAATAGCGGCTTTTCTCGACAGCCCCTACGCCAACTTCGCTACTAATAATTCGCTACGCATCACGTCCTCCTGTTGTTAAGCGGATTTGCCAGCTTAACCAGTCCTACGCTTGCCCCGGTCTTTTCATTCCCGGGTTTGGCACCGGTTCTGTGTCCCCACAGTTCTGATGATATGCAGTACAGGAATTTCAACCTGTTGTCCATCGACTACGCTTCTCAGCCTCGCCTTAGGCCCCGACTTACCCAGAGCAGATCAGCTTTACTCTGGAAACCTTAGATATTCGGCCTGGAGGATTCCCACCTCCATCTCGCTACTCATTCCGGCATTCTCTCTTCTTAAAAGTCCACAGCTCCTTATCGGTACTGCTTCGCTCCTTTAAGAATGCTCCTCTACCAATTGTCTTACGACAATTCCTAAGCTTCGGTGTTGTGTTTTAGCCCCGGACATTTTCGGCGCAGGACCTCTCGACTAGTGAGCTATTACGCACTCTTTGAATGTGTGGCTGCTTCTGAGCCAACATCCTAGTTGTCTTTGAAATCCCACATCCTTTTCCACTTAACACACACTTTGGGACCTTAGCTGTAGGTCTGGGCTCTTTCCCTTTTGACTACCCAACTTATCTCGTGCAGTCTGACTCCCGTACATCATTTACGCGGCATTCGGAGTTTGATATTCTTCGGTAGACTTTGACGTCCCCTAGGAAATTCAGTGCTCTACCTCCGCTAAACTAATACGAGGCTAGCCCTAAAGCTATTTCGAGGAGAACCAGCTATCTCCGGGTTCGATTGGAATTTCTCCCCTATCCACACCTCATCGCCACCCTTTTCAACGGATGTGCGTTCGGTCCTCCATTTCCTTTTACGGAAACTTCAACCTGGACATGGATAGGTCACCCGGTTTCGGGTCTGCACATGCTGACTTGACGCCCTATTAAGACTCGCTCTCGCTTCGGCTCCGCACCTGTAGTGCTTAACCTTGCCAGCATCCGCAACTCGCCGGACCGTTCTACAAAAAGTACGCGGTTGCACCTTAACGTGCTTCCACAGTTTGTAAACACAGGGTTTCAGGTTCTCTTTCACTCCCCTCCCGGGGTCCTTTTCACCTTTCCTTCACAGTACTATGCGCTATCGGTCACTAAGAAGTATTTAGCCTTGGGGGGTGGTCCCCCCGACTTCCCGCAAGGTTCCACGTGTCTCGCGGTACTCTGGATCCTGCTGCTGCCTATTGTTTTCATGTACGGGGCTTTCACCCTCTCTGGCCGGTCTTTCCAGGACCGTTCCATTAACAAATCGGCTCACGTATGCAGTCCGTAACCCCAGAGTGCACGCACTCTGGTTTGGGCTCTTTCCCTTTCGCTCGCCGCTACTCAGGAAATCGATTTTTCTTTCTCTTCCTCCGCCTACTTAGATGTTTCAGTTCAGCGGGTTCCCTTCCATACGTTATGTATTGGCGTATGGATACTTGAGGTCTTCTCAAGTGGGTTTCCCCATTCAGATATCTCCGGATCAAAGGATATTTGCTCCTCCCCGAAGCTTTTCGCAGCTTATCACGTCTTTCATCGGCTCTTAGTGCCAAGGCATCCACCCTGCGCTCTTATTAGCTTAACCAATTGACTCAAACCTGCGGGTGCGGGTTCTTGTCTAAGATTCATAGCGTTGAATCTCTGGTTTAGGTTTACAAATAAATTCGTTTTGGTTTGTTTTTTTCGGTTACACTTTCGTGTAACACCTCGGATGTCTTGATTTTGTCTCTCTCCCCTTCCTTATGGCAAGCCACTCAGAAGAGTTTTGAAACTCTATCTAGATATTATTTCAATATGCAGTTTTCAAGGTACATATCTGACTGAAGTTTATCAGTCATTAGCAAACTCGATGAACTCAAATTCACTAATCACTGGTAAAAACCAGTTATATGGAACAGCACTACCCTGCTGGAGTGGGTTAACACATCGTCATCACAGATGTCTTTTTCATCTGGTTAAAAACTACAAATTCATCCATTCAGATGTGTCCGTTCTATATAAAACACTCTTGCGAGTGAGTTTTTAAAAAGTAATCCGGCAGCCACCTGCTTTCCCATATCGTTACCAATATAGTATCATCGGCCGCTCAGGTCTTAACCATCGTGTTCGGGATGGGAACGGGTGTGACCCCTGAGCGCATCGCCACCGGAAATTTTCATTTCCAGGCTACGTTAATTGCACCTCCAAAAGCTACGCTTTTCTCGGTCGTGGTTGGCACCACTTATGCATCCATTCCGCTCCATCCGCTCTTGAAAGCAAGCTTTCATCGCTTCTGTCTCTTCATTTCTGCGCAATTAACTCTGTATCCTCGAAAACTCAACAGTATATAAAACCTCTACTTCTTCTTCCTTAGAAAGGAGGTGATCCAGCCGCACCTTCCGATACGGCTACCTTGTTACGACTTCACCCCAGTTATCGGTCCCGCCTTCGGCAGCTCCCTCCTTGCGGTTGGGTCACTGACTTCGGGCGTTACCGACTCCCATGGTGTGACGGGCGGTGTGTACAAGACCCGGGAACGTATTCACCGCGACATTCTGATTCGCGATTACTAGCGATTCCAGCTTCGTGCAGGCGAGTTGCAGCCTGCAGTCCGAACTGAGACGTTATTTCTGAGATTTGCTCCACCTCGCGGTCTCGCTTCTCTTTGTTTACGCCATTGTAGCACGTGTGTAGCCCAGATCATAAGGGGCATGATGATTTGACGTCATCCCCACCTTCCTCCAGGTTATCCCTGGCAGTCTCCCAAGAGTTCCCACCTTCACGTGCTGGCTACTTAGGATAAGGGTTGCGCTCGTTGCGGGACTTAACCCAACATCTCACGACACGAGCTGACGACAACCATGCACCACCTGTCTTCTCTGCCCCGAAGGGAAGGGGACGTTACTCCCCGGTCAGATCGATGTCAAGACCTGGTAAGGTTCTTCGCGTTGCTTCGAATTAAACCACATGCTCCACCGCTTGTGCGGGTCCCCGTCAATTCCTTTGAGTTTCATTCTTGCGAACGTACTCCCCAGGTGGAATACTTACTGCGTTTGCGACGGCACCGAAGAGCTTTGCTCCCCAACACCTAGTATTCATCGTTTACGGCGTGGACTACCAGGGTATCTAATCCTGTTTGCTCCCCACGCTTTCGAGCCTCAACGTCAGTTATCGTCCAGTAAGTCGCCTTCGCCACTGGTGTTCCTCCTAATATCTACGCATTTCACCGCTACACTAGGAATTCCACTTACCTCTCCGACACTCTAGTTCCATAGTTTCCAAAGCAGTCCCGCAGTTGAGCCGCGGGCTTTCACTTCAGACTTACAGTACCGTCTACGCTCCCTTTACACCCAGTAAATCCGGATAACGCTTGCCCCCTACGTATTACCGCGGCTGCTGGCACGTAGTTAGCCGGGGCTTCTTAGTCAGGTACCGTCATTTTCTTCCCTGCTGATAGAGCTTTACATACCGAAATACTTCTTCACTCACGCGGCGTCGCTGCATCAGGCTTTCGCCCATTGTGCAATATTCCCCACTGCTGCCTCCCGTAGGAGTTTGGGCCGTGTCTCAGTCCCAATGTGGCCGGTCACCCTCTCAGGTCGGCTACTGATCGTCGCCTTGGTAAGCCGTTACCCTACCAACTAGCTAATCAGACGCGGGTCCATCTTGTACCACCGGAGTTTTTCACACGGCATCATGCGATGCTGTGCGCTTATGCGGTATTAGCAGTCATTTCTAACTGTTGTCCCCCAGTACAAGGCAGGTTACCCACGCGTTACTCACCCGTCCGCCACTCAGTCAATCTAACTTCCATCCGAAAACTTCCGCTAAATCGCTTCGTTCGACTTGCATGTGTTAGGCACGCCGCCAGCGTTCATCCTGAGCCAGGATCAAACTCTCATGTTTAAGATTTGATTCCGTTCAAAAATCGCTTGGCTATTTTTGTCCGTTTGTGTTCGCTTTTGTAGCACTCTCGTGCTCCGCAAGTGTATCACGTTTTTACTTGGTTTTGTTCTGAATGTTCTCTCGAACCTCTAGGCTTAACCAAAAGCCTTTGTTCTTTAAGAATTTTCAAGGTTTTACATACTGTTCAGTTTTCAAGGTTCTTTGTTGTTGAACGCTGTTTTTGTCCTCAGCAGCAACTTTTATATCTTACCATAATCGCTTTTGTTTGTCAACAACTTTTTTTATTTTTTTGAATTTCTTTTTTTTGAACCGCTGCTCGTTTTCAGCAGCTTGAATATCATATCATAACTCTCAGTCAGTGTCAACACTTTTTTTCAAATTATTTAAACATTATATTCAATAGGTTCTTTTCAAAAAAGAAAACGGAGAAAGAGGGATTTGAACCCTCGCGCCGGTTACCCGACCTACACCCTTAGCAGGGGCGCCTCTTCGGCCTCTTGAGTATTTCTCCGCAGTTATTACTTAATGCTATTTAGTTCTGCGCATTGGACATGCTCATGTCGAGCGCATTGTCAATTATACTAAATAAGATTTGGGTTGTCAAGCCTGTTTTTCCAGATATTTTTATATATTTTCATTTATCTTATTTTGTATCCGTTCATGCACTATATCTGCGATTTCTACCGTCTTTAGTCCCATATATTGTTCGTATGGAATCGGCTCCAAATAGTGAACCTGAACCGTTTCCTTCTTAATAGAAGAAACGCCAAACGGTTTATAGCTGTCAATCAGCGCAACGGGCACAATGGGACACCTTGCATTAAAGGCGCTTTTGAAGGTTCCCCCTTTGAATTTCAATATCTGGTTCCCTTCCCTGCTTCTGGTTCCCTCAGGGAAGATAACATAATTATTGCCATTTTTCACATCTTCAGTCATCTGATTAATAATTCGCAGAGATTCCCGGATATCCTGGCGGTCCATCGGAATTCCTTTTAAAAGCTCCAGAACCTGTTTGACCAGAAAAACATTGGAAACCTCTTTCTTAACGACAACGCTGAGAGGCCTTGGGCATGTGTCTATAATCGCAAGCATGTCGAACAGTCCCTGATGATTGGGAAAAAGAATAAAACCGTCCTGAGCCGGGATGTTCTCCTCACCGCATCCCATCACATTGACACGGCCTGTCTTATTTACCTTGCCCACAACGCCTTTCAGATAGCTGTACCGTTCTTCCTGTGTGTGAGTGTCGCCTTTGCGGCCCATCTTCCATATATTAAACATCCACCACGGAGCTCTGTAAATGTTTCTTAAAACCATATATGTGATTCGATTCATGATGTCCCCCTGTCAGTCTTAATCACCGTTTTACCGTTTCAGCCTGCCCATGGCAAGCATGCTGCCCAGACAGCCGGATAGGATTCCCACGGCCGCGCAGGCGCGCACAACTCCCGGAAATACGGACGGAAGCGGTAAAAGGCGTATTCCTTCCCCAAATAGATGAAACTGTGTAACCGCAAATTCTGTTCCCCAGCGGTATGTAAAATATAAAAGCACAATGGGCAGGACCATACCCGCAATTCCCATAATCAGTCCTTCAATGATAAACGGGATTTTAATAAAAATGTCCCTGGCTCCCATCAGCAGCATCGCCTGGGTCTTCTCCCTCTGCGCCGCTATCCCGATTGCCAGCGTATTATAGATCAGCAGCACCGACGTCAGTACGATGACAACGACACTTCCAAATGTAATTGTGGAGATGGCATTTTTGATCTTCAGTACCGCCTTTACCGTGTCCGCCGAGTTCCTGACACTTCTGACTCCGTCCAACTGCCCTACATAGGCCACAAATTTCTCCTGGCTCTCCACATCTTTTAAAAACACCTTATAGTTATTGGAGTGTTCCAGCGGATTATCCTCCTCAAACACGCCTTCCAACAGATTTTCGCCTTCGTAATATGTGTCGCGGAATGTATTCCACGCCTCCTCCGAAGAAGTGTAGACCGTATTGGTCACTTCCGGGCGTGCCCGGAGCAGTTCCCCGATTTCATCCACGCGCCCTGCAGGCACATTATCATCGAAAAATATTACAACCGCCACGTCTTTTTCCGTGTTCCTGATGGCCGTGTTGACATTGAGTACGACCAGGTAAAAAAGGCCGAACAGAAAGATGCAGACCGTCATCGTGACAACCGATGCAATGGTATATACCTTATTTCGCCATGTATTTTTAAATCCCAGCCTGCACAGGTATGAAAATGTCTTAAGGCTCATAGAAATATCCTCCCCGTTTGCTGTCCATTATCACCTTGCCGTGCTGAAGTGTAATTTCCCGTTTCTGCATCCGTTTCACAATATCCCGGTTGTGGGTCACTACAATGACCGTTGTACCTGCCTCATTGATCTTCTCCAGGAGCCACATGATCTCAGCCGCATTTTTCTGATCCAGGTTGCCTGTTGGCTCATCGGCCAGTATCAGGGCCGGTTTATTCACAATCGCCCTTGCCAGGGCCACACGCTGCTTCTCACCGCCGGATAACTGATCCGGATAATTCTTAATCTTCCGTTCCAGCCCCACCCTGGTGAGCGCCGTCATCACCTGTTCTTTTATCTGCGCCGGCGGCGTCTCGTTGACCATCTGGGCAAATGCCACATTTTCATATACATTAAAATCGGAAAACAGTTTAAAGTCCTGGAAAACAACGCCCAGAAAACGTCTGTAGCGGTATACCTGCCTCTGTTTCAACTGACTCAGCAGAATCCCGTTTACCGTAATTTCCCCCTCCGTCGGTTCCGTCTCCTTCAGGATCAGATCCAGAAATGTCGTCTTGCCCGCACCGCTGTCTCCCAGAAGAAATACAAATTCTCCCTTTTCTATTGTCATGTTTACCTGCTTTAAGGCCTTCTGCCCCGTCTGGTAAACCTTACTTACCTTATCAAAAACAATCATGTTGTTTTCCATCTTCATCCATACCCCGTATGCCGATTATCCGTCAGTGTTTACCTCCGTCCGTCTTCTTCTTTAGATTATATACGAAAGCGAGAATTCCCGCCACTGTCTGGTAAAATTCTTCCGGAATTTCCATGTCCAGTTCCACATTTTCATACAGTCCGCGGGCCAACGGCCGGTTTTCCATAATATAGACGCCGTTCGCCTCGCCAATCTCAACAATCTTAAGCGCTACACGGTCCGCTCCCTTGGCCACCACGCGCGGCGCGCGGTCCTGATCCGTATTATAGGAAAGAGCCACCGCAAAATGGGTTGGGTTTCTGATAATCACATCCGCTTCCGGCACCTTCTGCATCATTCTTCTGGATGCCATTGCCCTCTGCTTCTGGCGGATCATGCCTTTTATCTGCGGATCGCCCTCCGTCTGCTTATACTCTTCCTTCACATCCTGCTTGCTCATGCGCATATCTTTTTCATACTCCCACCACTGGAAGAGAAAGTCAAATACGGCAATAAAGATAAAAATCGCGCCTACGGTATTTACCATCGACGTCATCGTGGAACCGACATAGGTAATCGCCCCCGCCACGCTCCCATCCATCAGACGGGCAAATTCGTGGAGCCTGTTTTTCAGCACATCAAAAATAATCCAGGTCAGAACCGAGACCTTAATAAGCGCTTTCAGCAAATCCACCATAGAGCGTACAGAAAACAGCCGCTTCATTCCCTGGATTGGGTTCATCTTGCTTGCCTTGAATTTAATCGCGTCCATGGAGAATAGCATCCGCGTCTGAGCGGCTGTCGCAGCAACCGCCGCCAGGATGCTGAGTCCGGCAATCGGAAGAACCGTCTCGATAAAAAGCAGCATCCCCTTGGACAGCTTGTCCCCTACATTGGCGGGGTTGACCGGATAAGATGTTCCTGCATAGGAAAAGAAAAGACTGACGCATTTCCGTATATTCTCATACATAAAAGGGGCCAGCAGTTTCAGCCCATTAAAAAGAACCAGGAGCGATACCACCGCAACGATATCCTGGCTCTGAAATATATGTCCTTTTTTTCGTTCATCCCTCCGCCGTTTGGGAGTGGCTTTCTCAGTCTTCTCGTCTGCAGCCAAACAGTATCCCCCCTCTCATATCAGAACAGTGTCAGAACCTTCTGCATATCCTCCATCAGACTTACAACGTAACGATCTATAAATTCGCCCAAAGGCTGTGCAAATAACATCATCAGTAGAATGCCGGCCGCGATTTTGGTCTGGAGATTAATGACAAATACGTGTATCTGGGGGATCAGTTTCATCAGAATCCCCATCGCCGCTTCCAGGATGAATTCAGCCGCCGCAAACGGCAGCGCCAGTTTTGCCGCCAGAATAAATACAGAATGGAAAAGGGTGAGCAGATACGCCGTGACCCGCGGCAGCAGAATCATATAAGCGCCCACCGGTACCACTTCATAAGAATAGGCAAAGAGTTTGATCATGACCAGATGGCTCCCCGTTGCAAAAAAATAAAGTACAAACAGCATATTCAGCATCTGGCCCCAGGTCGACGCCTGCACGCTGCTCACCGGATCCATGACCTTTGCCATGGACAAGCCAAATACCGTGTCCATCAAATCACCGGCCACATAGAGCATATAGTAATAGACCTGGAATACCATTCCCATCAGGAGTCCGATTCCCAGTTCCCGAATCATGGCAAGCACCATATCAGGCGGTTCCAGCGCCGCCACTGCCGCCCCATCCTGCAGCGGAGCCAGCAGAAGACTCACCGAAAAAACCAGTCCCACCCTGGCCATCATCGGTACATTTTTTCTTGCAAATATCGGGTTCATCCACAGGAGGGCTCCCATCCTGACAAATACAAGGAGAAAGACATCCAGATAACTAAGAATTTCATCCATAAGCATCACCCTCTATAGCCCGGCCATGAGGGAAAAAATGTGCTGCACAAATTCCGTAAAAACACCCAGCATCCAGGAACCGGTCACCAGAAGCACAATGGCAATTACGATGAGCTTCGGCACAAAGGTCAGGGTCTGCTCGTGAATCTGCGTCGCCGCCTGAAAAATAGCCACAATAAGTCCTACCACGATACTGACAAGCAAAAGAGGCCCGGCCATCTGAAATGCAACCAGCATTGCCTGTTTTAATACTTCCATTACTTCCGATGTCGTCATCTTCTTACCTCCCGTCCGGACTGCCGTTTCATCCTCTTTATCTGAATCCCTGCACCAGCGTCTTGATTACCAGATCCCAGCCGTCTACCAGTACAAACAGCATCAGCTTAAACGGCAGCGCTATCATCGTCGGCGGAAGCATCACCATACCCATTGACATCAGGGTACTGGCCACCACCAGGTCAATAATCAAAAATGGCAGGAAAATCAAAAATCCCATTGTAAATGCCCTGTTCAGCTCACTCAAAATAAAGGACGGCACAATCACAATCAGATCAAGCTGCATATAACGCTCCGGCCCTTCAACGCCTTCCAGCACCACCGGATCCGTTTTGGAAATCTGCATGAACAGATCGAGGCTCTTCTTCTCCGTCTGCTTCAGCATAAACTCCTTCACCGGAACCTGCGCGCGGTCAAAGGCCTCTTCCCTGGCTATCTCCCCGCTCCGGTACGGCTGGTATGCCTCCGTATTCACCTTTGCAATTACCGGGGTCATGATAAAAAGCGTAAGAATCAGCGCCAGCCCGACCAGAATCTGGTTTGGCGGCGACTGCTGTGTTCCCAGCGCATTCCGCAGAAACGAGAGCACAATAATAATCCTTGTGAAGCTCGTCATCATGATAATAAACGACGGAACCACCGCAAGGAACAGAAAAAGAAACAGCACATCCAGAGAGTCCAGGGAATTGGCTCCGTTTCCATTGTCATACTGGATCGAAAAGCCGCCTGCATAGGATGTTTTATAAAATGAAAAAACAAAGACCGCCGTCAGGATCATCAGACCGGCAGCCGCCATCATTTTTTTCTTTAATTTGTGCAACTCAATCTGATGTTCCATCATCTGTATCTCCCCTGTATCTGTATATCAGTTTCCATTCTTTTGTCCTTATTCCGCTCTTTACAAATCCGGCCCTTTCCCGTTCTGCCGGTCTCTCAGCTGCTTTGCAAACACCGAAGTGAACGAAGAGGCGGCTGTCTTCCCGGCATCCGCATTCTTAGCCGGCTCATAGGAATCCAGATCACAAATCTTCTGTATTCCCGACGGGGATACCCCCAGGACCATAAATGTACCCTGTATTTCCACGACAAGAAGGAAACTGTCCCTGGCAACCGCCGTCCGCTCCCATACGCGGATACCGCCCGAGTCCTGTTTCCTTCCCATCCCATTACCTACTAATTTTGTCGTATAATATGCCAAAAACAAGATGGCGATCAATACTATAAAATATAAAACGAGTTTTACTGCCGTCATAGCTATTCCTTCTTGCCGATAATTTCCGTAATTCTGGCGGCAAAATTGTCATTAGAAACCAGCACGTCCCCTCTTCCGATCAGAACCCCGTTAACCACAACATCCGCCGGTGCGCCTGCCTGTTTGTCCAGCATCAGCACCTGGCCTTCCTGCATATCTAGGATATCCTTCATCTTGCAGACAGCTCTTCCGATCTGCACCGAAATATTGAGGGATATGTCGCGGATTTTTTTCCGTTCCTCACCGATATCCGATACCGTGTTCTCGATCTCCTCCATCTTAAATTCCGGAAATGAAACGGTCTTCACTGAAATCGGCCTTTTCTTCCTGTTTCTTTCCTGAACAGCCTGGATATCCTGACCAGAGACACCCTGGCCGTCCTCCCTGGTTTCATCCTCCATGGATGCAAAGAGTCCGTCCGTTGTAATCTTGTAGAATTCTGCCTTCATCACGTCTTCAATTTCCAGCCCAAAGCGGACAAACTGAAGAATCCCGTTATTCCAGTCCCTGAGGCGCTGCTCTATATCCCGTGCGCTCTCCGACATTATCAGCTCTCCGACTGTGCCCGTCTGCTGGACGTTTAGAAGCGTCTGAAGCTGGGCCTCCTCGATCCGGATACACTGGGACAGCACTTCTTTAAACGTGCTGAGCGCCACCTCATCCAGAGGATTGTAGGCATCTGCATCGACTCCCATGATAAAATTGGTGACGCGGCTTACCGTCTCTTTCTCAAATATGTAGAGGTTTCGTATCTGTTTCTGCCCTGCCGCCCGGTCTTCCTCCACGGCCACAGTGCTGCGTGGAAGTTCGAGTTCCAGCCCTTCCGGTATAATGCGCCGTACTTCCCTGCATTCAATCCGGGACTTTCTGCCCAGAAGCTGTTTTAATTTATCCCCCATCATCAGGGTAATCGCGTTCATCATCTCTAACGCCGCGTCTTTTTCGATTTCAGGCATGAGCTCCGTCCCCCTGTTTATAAAATCTTACTGATCTGAACTGCTTTTCTAAGTTTCGTGTGGCCGATTCTGGCCTGAAAACAATTCTTATCCTCCACATACAGCTCCACATCACTGTTAATCAGTTTGGTCAGCGGAATGACATCCCCCGCCTGAAGCTCTAAAATATCCTGGGCATCCAGTTCAAAATCATGCAGAACCGCCCTCAGCTCCACCTCCGAGTCCAGCAGATGCTGGGTAATCGAGGTGCGGCGCACCAGGCTCTTCTCCTGATCCTGTTTCCTTACGCCAACGGCAAATTTATAGCCGAATTTGGAGGTAAGCTCCTCCACGTTGGAAGCGGGCATCACAAGATGCATACGGGTCGATAAGTTATTGACATTCACCTCTATCTGGACGATGACGGACACATCTTCCGGCGCACTGAGCTGCAGCAGATGCGGGTTCGTCTCCAGACCGGTCAGCGTTGCCTGCATTTCAATATAGCCGTTCCAGGCATCGTCCACAAGTCCCGTCATTTTCTTCAGGATAAATTCCAGGATCGCTTTCTCAATGTCTGTGAAATCCCTCTGGAATTCATATTCCGTGCCGGGTCCGCCGAGCAGCCGCTCGATCATAAAAAATCCCAGGGACGGTTCAATCTCCAGGATTAGAGGAGCCTCATTATAATCTTTGTTCTCCGGCATCAGGCTGATAATGCCAAACAGGGACTGATCCTCGATCTGTCCCGCATATTCCTGATACCTTTTTTCTTCTATATTGATAATGTTTACTTCGCAGTACGCCTGTAAAAGTCCGGTAAGATAAGTAGCAAGAGACCGTGAAAATCCATCGTACAGATTTTCCACGGTACTCATGCGCTCTTTTGTAAACTTTTTAGGAGATTTAAAATCGTACGATTTAATCACTGGTTTTCTCCCCTTCCTGTTCTGAATTCTTAGCCCCGGGTACATCAAAGGGTGATACCGGATTAAATAATTCCGCATCTTCTTCGGCCACATCGGACATCTGGAAATCCTGTCCCAGAATGATCATGTCGACGCGCCGGTTCTGCTCCCTGCCTTCTTTTGTGGTGTTGTCTGCGATTGGATAGTATTTGCCGTATCCTCTGGTAATCATCTTCCTGGGATCCACCCCGGCCTTTTCCTCCAGATAAACCGCCACATTTGCCGCCCGTTCGGATGAAAGGAGCCTGTCGTTCACCAGCGATCCCGCCGATTCCGCCGTGTGGCCGTTAATGTAGACCGCACTGATCTCCCCGTTGTCTTCCCTGAGCATCGTTCCTATGTAATCCAGTGCCGACTTACTGTTATCAAGCAGTACGGAACTGTCCGGACCAAACAGAAGGTCATTCTTGAATCTCAGATACATATAGTTCGCCCTGCTGGTTACGCTTACCTGGATATTCTGATCTTCCATATACTGCTGGACGCTGCTTGCCATGCTCTGCATCTCGGTAAGCGGCTGATCCGTCGGTATCCCGTTCGGCACCGAATCCTCGCCGACCGACGGATACTTTAGGTCGGGAGGCACGTCGTTCAGTTCCACGTTCGTCTCCAGTCCCAGTTTTTTCTGCATCGCATTGGCGATCTGTTCCAGTTTAGTAATATTAACATTTGATATACTGTAGAGAAGAACAAAGAACGTCAAAACCAGTGTGATCATATCCGCATACGTATTCAGCCATTCCTGTGTATTCTCTTCTCCGCGCTCTTTTCTCTTCACTGAGATTTCCTCTCTTTGTCAGTCACTCTGTATCTATAACTATTCAGTACCTTCATCGTTACTGCTTCACGAATGTACAGAAACAGCAGAAAACGCTGTTTCGCGTTGGCTAAACTCGGGATTTTTCATGCAAAAATGCATGCCGTTTTATTTCCCAATATCGAGCGCTTTCAGCGTCATGCTTTTGGCAATATTGAGGGCGGTGATATTAGCCTCGTAGGCACGGGTAGCGGCCATCAGATCGACCATCTCCTCCGCGCTGTTGACATTGGGCATCATTACGTAGCCGTCTTCATCAGCGTCAGGATGGGTCGGATCATATACCGGCACAAACGGATTCTCGCTCTCGACAACCTCTTCCGCGATTACGCCTCCGCCGCCGGACGTAGAGAGCGCTCTGTTAAGTTCTGACTTGAAATCCATCTGCTGTTCTCTGAACACCACCTGTTTTCTGCGGTAGGGACCTCCGTCCTCCGTCCTGGTAGTTCTCTGGTTGGCGATGTTCTGCAGAATAATATCGGTTCTGAAACGCTCCGCAGTGAGTGCGGAACCTGTAATATTAAGTGAATCTAAAAAGGCCATCATACCCTCCCCGGCTCATTATTTACCCGTATTGTTGATTACATAGCGGAGCGTTGAAAAACGCCCGGAAATCCGGTTGGTGAGCGCGGAATACTGTACGTAATCCTTCCACATCTCCAGCTCTTCCGCTTCTACCTGTACATTATTACCGTCGGGCCTGGCCTCCGTCTGGTTATCTTCGCTGAGAACCGGCTTATACTGAAGTTCCGGCTTTCCCGTCACCTCCGATTCCCGGAGCACGCGCTGGAAATCCAGCTTTTTCGCCTTAAAGCCAGGTGTCTCCACGTTGGCGATATTATGGCTGTGGACCTGTTGTTCCATCCATGTCTGATCCAGCGCATTACCCAGCGCCCGGATCGACGGGTCTTCAAATAGAGACATTCTTTTACCTCTTGTTATCCTTCTTTACACGCCTTTAGCGCTCTGTGACATCCGCACCTGCCTGTCGGCCTGGGCAAATGCATCCTTTAATTCCTCTACCATAGGCAGAATCTCCTGAATCTGCCCCGCGTCGTTGTTTATATTCGCCTGCACAATGGAATAGCTGAAGTATTCATAAAGGGAGGAAAGTCCCTTCGACACCTCGTACTGAGGGTCCAGCGTCGTGCTTAGATGTGTTACGATCGCTCTGGCCTTCTTCAGATGTTCATTTCTTCCTGCTATATCTTTTTCCCCGATGCAGATTACCGCCTTGTTCAGGCGGGAAATAATCTCTTCATAGAGCAGTTTGAGCATATCGCCCTGGGTCATTGTCATGACTGACTGCTCTTTATATTTTGCGTATGGATTTTGCATACTGACCTCCGTTATGTAAACTGACTTCCTGATAAATCAGGAGAACTGCTGGGAAAGCCAGGAGCTTTGACTGTTCATGTTAGAAATCGCCTTTTCCATCTCGGTAAACTGCTTCCAGTAGCGTGTTCTTTCGTTCTTATACTTTGTATTAAGCTTTGTGAGAGTTTCCGAAATCCCCTTCAGCTCATAATACAAAGAGTTACTGGTTTCCATGACATCCTTGGCGCCTGCATATCGAACCAGCAAACCCGGACTGCCGCTGCTGGCATTCGCAGCTTCCTTGACCACTTTCTGAAGTTGAACTGCAATTCCGTTATCCTTATCGGTAAACATCTGCTGAATTTTATCCAGATTAGTGGAAAGAGCGGTTTTCAGTTTACTCTCATCGAGTATCAGTTTTCCGTTGTCCTTATAGTTACTGGATGCCTCGATACCAATATCATAGAGCGCGAGACCCGCACTGCCGACTTTCTGATACATGACACCTCGCATATCCTGTAAAAACTTCGATATGTTGGTATCGTAGCGGAGCAGGCCCTCTTTGGCTTTCTCCTCCCACTTTTCGATCTCTTTTTCGGTCATCTCTTTCTTCTGGGCATCGGTTAACGGCGGATATTTCTGAAAATTCGCCTTCGCATTTACCTGCTCATTCAGTTCTTCTATAAGGCTGTTATAGTCGTCTACAAAACCTTTCAAACCTTCTACTATTTTATCAGTATCCTTAGAGGTAGTCAAGCTAATTGGACCGTCCCCAGTACCTGTAACGGCCTTTAATTCAATGGTAATTCCATCCAGATCGAAGCTGTTGGTGTTTCGTTCAATTACATTGCCATTTACCACAATCTGAGCATTCTCTCCCTGCTGTATTGTTTTTATCTCCTTACGAGTAATATCTCCCTGGAACTGGTTAAAATTCATTTGGTCATTTACGAACAATGCCTTCATAACATCCTTGCCCGTTCCTCCGGACGTAATGGAAATAGGCTGAGTAATTCCTGAAATTTCAAGCTCTCCTGTAGCATCGTTAAATCCGACCGTAACAGGATCCCCACCATTCTGAGCCGTCAGTTCCTGTTTCATCTGATCCATTAAATCCTGTATAGTCATACTCCCGTTTACTGCAATCTGAGTGCTTCCCACATTAATGGTAGCGCCTGCGTCCACAAAGTTCTGGTTCTCAATCAGCATGCCCAACTTCGTATTGGAGGTTACCGCCATCTGTGTCTGACCGTCGCTGAATCCCAACTGTCCCGTAAACATGCCCTCTATATTTTTTTTACCAAAGCTGACTTGATATCCAGCCTTAGAAACAAGTTCAAATTGGCTGTGATCCGCATCAACGGACGTCATTTTTATTTCGATTTTATTATCACCTGCACTGTCCACACCAAACGTGGCGGCAAGTGACTGGTTTAGTGCGGTTACGTAATCGCCGACGCTGGTATATCCACCCTCCTTAAAAGGAACCCGGACCGAATAATCTTTTCCATTTACATTAAATGAAATAAGGGAGTCCTGCAATTTAATGCCGTCTAATGCGGTCTGGAACAGGTTATTGTCAATAGGAGTTCCCGTGATGGTATCCGTATTTCTGAGTCCCTTACTGGTTCCAAGCACACCATCCTCTCCATTTGTTGTTCCGCTTGCCAGTCCAAACATAGCAGTCATTAGGTTTCCCTTGGACTGGGTAATTGTAATACCTGAAATATCTCCGGTGTTAGACGACTCCAGAACAAATTTATCGTCAATGGAGGAATATGTAAGGCGCACTCCCGCTTCACTGTTATTAATCCGGTTTATAATATCTCCCACCGTATCCTCGGATGTCGCTTTAATCTCTGTACCGTTAATCGAAAACACGAATTCCCGCCCCTGGAGCGCGGTACTGAACGGTGAATTGGACAGATACGTGTTATAATTCAGTTTATTGGTACTTCCGTTTGCCAGCCCCATATTACTCAGGACATTTTCTGTTACGATATCAGAACTGTCACCAACCGTCGTGCTCTGTAAAATAATCTGATGGGTGGTTTTGTTTCCGCCCGCCTCATCATTAAATTTAAACTTAAGGATGTCTGTGCCGGATGGAGACTGAATATCAGCCTGGATGGTTCCTCCAAACACTTTTTGGAGTCCTGCGTTTATGCTGCTCTCTACTCCCGAGGCACTGGAGGCTCCTTTGAATTTGATTGTCTTTTTCACTCCGTCGAGTGTCAAATCAAATGCATATTCCTTATCAGGATCATTGAAAGCGCTCACATTAATATTGCCTTCCAGTTGGTTCGACAGTGTGTGGCCGTCTATTGTAGAGCCTTTATATGCCTGAGCCAAACGTTTAACACTGTCGATTACCACGTTAGGAGAGGCCGTGGACTTAGCAGAAACCACCTTTACCGCCCCGGAGGAGCTCGTTCCGGTCATTACATTATAAAAGCTGCTGCTGAGAAGATTCGTATTTTTTGTACCAAAGAAAGAAAAATAATTATCGGCAAAGCTGTTAATCTTGGTAATTACGTCTCTGTAAATTTCCTGTTTCCACTCAATCTGCTGTTTTTTTGCATTCTGCTTATCAATTTTGGCCTGCGTGCCCGCCAGCAGTTTTTCTACCATATCTTCGGTATCCAGACCTGACGCCAGACCGGGCATAAAATTCGACGTTCCGTTTGGACTAATGCTGTTTGTGGATGATGCCATATTTATCTCCCCTTTATTCTACGAAAAGCCGAAACGGCGATTATCGTTTTTTATCGTAAAGCACCCCTTTGGCTGCCTGAATTCCCATGTTGTTCATATATCCGGTAAATTTGGAATTGGTTTTATTCTGTTTAATACGGTCCCGTAAGACGGACATCATGGATTCCATATTTTTGTTAATTTGCGGTTCCATATTCCTGATGCGGGTGATAATTCCAAAGAGTTCCTGACCGGCTTCAAATATTTCTCTTTGTTCCGGACGCAGCTCTGAATAATCACAAAGATTCTTGGATGCCTGGAGCAAAAGCCCGCCTTCCCCGCTTCGTCCGGCCGTCTCCCTGATTTTTCCGTCCAGTTCATCAATCTGCTGTTTTAACTGCTCACGTTCCGATACACTCTCTATCATTAAGTCTATATCTTCCGACGAATCCGTCATCATCTGCGCCGTCACCGACTCATAGCGTTTGAACAGTCTTGCTTTCTCCCGCAGAAGTTCCGTTATCTCTTTCTCAATCTCCATCTGGTTCCTCCGTGTTCCCCTCCTCCTGGTTGGAGGCGTAGAGGTTCCGGGTGAGCTGGAATACTTTCAGCAGATCTACCTTATCCGCAGCCTCCTTATTGTTTTCCACTGTGAGGTAAATCTCCGTCCTTGTAATCTTCATATTTTCCGGAGCGCTGATTCCGATACGCACCTTATCACCCTTGACTTCCGTGATAAAGATCTCTATTTCATCCCCTATTTTAATAGACTCACCCTTTTTTCTTGTTAAGATCAGCATACCGACTCCTCACTCTCCGGACCGAATACTGGCTTGCGAATCGGGTAATCCTGGTCCAATATTACCTGCATGGCAAGGTTCGTCTTGTGGTTGATGATAACTGGACTTTTCATATTGACTGTCGACTGACGGAATGTCTCTCCAATTACGGCAATCACCCAGCAGTCCAAATCATCCTTTGGAGACGCCTGCAGCGTGAGCAGCACATCCTGCATGACAACCGGGGCATAGTCCCTGCATACCTGAAGTGGATTCATAAGGATAAAGCAGACTGACTTCTGTTCAATCGACTGGAGCCAGCAGATCCCGTTTCCCATATTGGAATCTGTGACCAAAACGTACTGGGTATACTCCTCAAAGCCATAGATCGGCTGCTTAAATGTAATAATATTATTGTCCTTAATCTCAACGATTCCAAAATCCCGCGTCTCTATGTTCATATACTCTTCCTTCCAACCGCTCTGCCCGCCGGTTCGTTTTCATCCCATATTCTAGCGTTCCGCCTCATAACCAGGCGCGGCGCTCGGCGGAACATACATAGGATCTCCCATATACTCGATCTCCACCTTTGGATACTGCTCCACATTGATCGCCAGCTCTCCCGGTACATAATTTGTCTTTGCATTTTTTATATCCGCCTCAAACTCAATGCTGGACGGAGTGTATTTCATTTCCAGACTTCCCGGTGTCCAGCTTATGTCCGGCGGCGGAAGCGGCATTGCTTCCAAATCGGTACGGGGCTGCATCTGTGACGACATCTGCATACAGATAATATCCGGTATATTTGCCCCTTTCTGTATCTGGGCCATTTGATTTCCAACCTGTACATAACGGGCCGTGGCATCCTGCGCCGCCGCTTTACCCTTATCTGCCTGGTAGGCCAGAAAATCCTGATTCGTCCTGCGCCCCAGACTCTGACGCTGCTCATACGTATCGATATTTACTTTGATATTCCGAGAATGCATCTGTATACTTCCCGGTGTCTGTTCCATATTTACGTGCGGCGACGGCAGCTGCGCTTCCAGTCTCGCTCTCTGGGACGTCATCGACAATTTAATCGGAGTTGACGTTATTTTTAACACGTTCATCATAATAACACCTCTTCACCTGATCATTATTTCATAAAATCAAAAATTGACGCCGGTATGATATTACTGCCAAGCTGTAAGGTAACCATCCATGCCATTTCATAATTTTTATTTTCGGTAGCCTCCTGTTCAAGCTTTACGCCCTCCAGGCTCTGCTGACTCTCCTTCAGGTTAATCTGATTCGTCTCAAGACGGTCCTTCGTCCTCTCAAGCAGTTTTTCTCTTGTTCCAATCTCTGTAATCGAGTTTGAAATACTTGACGCCTTATCCTTTAACAGTTCCGCTGTGGCGATAGCGCCGTCCTTATCACCGGCCCTGAGCTGATTTTCCAGCTTATCCATGAGGCTGTAGACATTATTGGGGTTTCCGTCCCCGTCTGTACCATATCCGAGTACATCCACACCGGAGGTCGAAATCTTGATTCCCGTTTTGGCTCCCGTACCAGTCTGGCCGTTGATTCCAAATCCAATATCCAGATAGACATCCTCGTTGTTTTTAAAGTCGCCTGCAGATGTTGCCGTGTCTACAGGCGTTCCGTTAAACAGAAGTTTTCCATCCGCCGAAACTGAAAAAGGAGCCTCACTGCCGGATCCAGAAAACAGATACTTATTTGCATAAGTCGCATTCATAGTCTGGAGCATCTCGTTTTTCTGCCCATTGATTTGCTCTGCAAGAATCTCAAAATCCTTCTGTTCCTTTGGTCCTCCTGCACTGGTCGCAGTCTCATATGCAGAAGTCGCAATGGACTGAATCACCATAATGTTGCCTTCCGCAGACGTCAGTTCCCCTGATGCATTATCAATAGTCCTGATATGTTCCTCCGTCCTCGCAAGCTGATCGCGGATGACAAATGCGCGCGCCGCCGAGGAGGTGTCCTCAGAAACATGGTTGAATGAACGCTCCGATGCCAGACGCATATTTGAAGCGGCCAGATTACTTATATTGCGCTGCAGGTTCGTATTATAATTCGCCAGCAGCATATTATCCGTGATTCTCATAAAGTGTTCCCCTTCCTATCCCGTTATCTTCCTACCAGTCCTACGCTGTTGATAAGAATATCCAATTGTTCGTCCATCGTAGTCATGAGCCTACCCAGCGCCTGATAAGCCTTATTATATGACATCATGTTGACGCCTTCCTCATTCAGGGATACTCCCGACTGAGACATCCGGTCCGTATCCACACTGTTGGCAGTTGCTACACACGATTTCAGCCTGGCATCGTTCGTACTGATCTGAGTGCCCAAAGTCGTCGTTACATGTGTCACGTATTCGTAAAAACTTCCGTTAAATTCTCCCATCTGAAGATCATCGTCAAGAAGCTTTTTCATGCTTAATATATTGTCGGTCGCCATCTGGCCGCTCGGATTGTTTTTCTCAAGCAGATAAGAGGCGTCATTCGCCCAGACGTCGCTGATAGAAATATTTCCCGCCGTCACGTTGCCATCCTCGTCCCCCTGTAAAAGTTTCTTATATGTATCGGGGATCTTCGGGTCCGCCGTCTGGTAGGTCTCCGGAATAATCCGGTTAAATACCTCTGCCAGTTTGGATGCCATTGTATCCAGCTTATGCTGGTAATAGGGAATTCCCTTATTTAAACTGTTGTCACCGGTAAGAGCTTCATTGTAACTGCGCAGGGAACCGGTGGGAAGAGCCACCGTCCGGTTATCCCTATTCCACTTCATGCTCACTCCGTCATCCGCCAGCTTGATTGAGTCATTCCAGAAATTTCCGCCTTCAGATTCCACAACGACCTGACCGTTAAATTTGACCTGGATACTGCCGTCGCTTTTGTTAGAAACTTTGACGTCGCCGTACCTGGCAAGCTCATCTAGAATAACGTTTCTCTGATCCAGAAGATCATTCGGTCCGTATACCACACCGTCATAATCAGTATTTAAAAAGATTTCGTGCGTAATCGTCTTGTTCAAATCGGTGAGCTGGGCCAGCTTTGTATTAATATCATTGACTGAAACGCTGAGATCGTAAATCTGGCTCTCCCTGATTCCCTTCAGTTTCGTATCGTACTCATTCAAAACCTGGGTCAGACCCATGAAGGAATTCATTACAATATTGGCGTGGGTTTCATCCTGAGGATTGCCGCTGAAATCAGAGAGCGCCTGTGATATCATCTTTAAAGCATTCTGGATTCCGCTGCCGTCCACTTCCGGATCACTGATTGCCGCCTGTATTTCATCGAGAATAACCGCACTCTGGTCATAGTATCCTACATCGCCATATTCCTGACGGAATTTACTGTCCAGAAATGAGTCTCTTATCTGGGCCACGCCTTTCATATCCACACCCTGTCCGGCCAGAGGAATTGAACTGCCTGCAAAGCGGTCACTTCCATATACCTGAACCGTTACGGTATCGAGCCGCTGCCTTGTATATCCCTTTGTCTTAACGTTAGACACATTGTTTGCAATAATATCGAGGGCTTTCTGCTGTACCATCAGCCCACGTTTAGTTGTCTCCAACCCCATAAATGTCGGTCTCAATTGAGCCACTCTCCCATCCTAATATAAGATCCTCGTGTTCCATATCCCTGTATTCTATATCTTCTTTTCAAACATGTTCCGTCTGGAAACGGCATCCGGTTTATAAACGCCGCTTCCTACACCCGATAGTCCGGATGTTTTAACTCCCATTCGTAGAAGCTCCGTCTGGGCCAGCTTTACCGCTTTTTGATTGATGAATTTGACATTATCCACCGCTTCCGTAAGTCGGCTGTATAGATTGACAAGCTGTTTCCGGTCCTCACCATCCGTGCGTTCCAACAGATCTTTAAATGTGCATCCGGCGAGTCCCAGCGAGTCCATCAGTTCCTGCCGTCTCTTCTCCATATTTTCCATCTGCTTATCTGAAGCCTGCTGGATAACTATGGTCTCCTCTATTTGTTTTAATTCCTTTGTGGAGAGATTCTCCAGCTTCTCCTGCTGTTTTTCCTCCAACTGCTCAAAAAATGCGGTGTATTCTTTCAAAAATTCAATCAGTTCCTTCACCCTGTTATCCCCTGTTCTGTATACTCTGCCGATTTATAATGAATTCTGGAATCCTGACATCAGGCGTTTGGCAATTACTTCTGCCGATACCTGATAACTTCCGTCCTGTATCTGTCCCTTCAGCTTTGCAATCCGTTCCGGAGACGCTCCTTCTTTTATTGATTGGGAAAGTGTTGAAGAGATTTTTGCAGCCTCCTGCTTTTTCATCGCGTCGCTGCTGATTCGTATCTCGTCATTCCGCACTCTGCCATCCGCAGCTGACGGAATGGATACATTTTTATCCGTGCTTTTGCCAGCCGCCACCGCGCTCTGGTATACTGCCATATTTCTCGTCACTTTTACATCCATCCGCGTTATCCTTTCTGGTTTGACCGTTTTATTATCTATAGACTTGATTATTATTCTTTTCCTAATTATGTTATCGAATCTTTTATGAAAAACTTTAGTCTATTTCGGATTTATTTTTATAATTTTTCTCCGGTATTTCCGTCGTTGTATATTCATTGTTTTCCTGATATAATAATCACTAAGAAAAATGTCGAATTTACTCGTTAAGGGGGTACTGTAATGGCAAAGACCATCGTCCTTTCCAACCAAAAAGGCGGCGTTGGAAAAACTACGTCTGTTAACGCACTGGCCGTTGGATTAAAATCCCGTAATTATAAAGTTCTGGCCGTTGATCTGGATCCGCAGGGCAATCTTACCTTCAGCCTGGGAGCTGATGCGGACAGCAGCGCAACCATCTATGACGTACTGAAAGGGGAGCTGAAACCGCGATATGCCGTGCAGAAGGCCCCATTGACCGATACGATAGCATCAAACATCCTTCTCAGCAGCATTGAACTTGAATTCACTGGAGCTGAAAGAGAATATCTGTTAAAAAATGCCCTGGCGCCGCTTCAGTCTCTGTATGATTATATCCTCATCGACTCACCGCCTGCACTCGGTATCCTGACCGTTAACGCCTTTACGGCAGCCGACTATGTCCTGGTTCCCATGCTGTCCGATATTTTCAGCCTGCAGGGAATTACGCAGCTCGCAGAAACCATTGAGCGTGTAAAAAACTACTGCAATCCTGCCATTAATGTTCTGGGGATTTTTCTCACCAAACATAATCCCAGGACCAACTTCAGCCGTGAAGTGATGGGGACGGTGGGCATGATTGCGGAAGATCTGGGGATCCCGTTTCTGGATACCTACATAAGAGAGAGTGTTGCCCTCCGGGAAGCACAGTCACTGCAGCAGTCAATTCTTCAGTATGCTCCAAAAAGCAATGCTGTAAAAGACTATGAAAACCTGATTGATGAGCTGATAAGGAGGGGGTTATAGTCATGGCAAAAAGCAGAACTGAAATCGATAAAGATATGATGTATAGGAAAATTATGCCTACTTCAGCAAAGAACAACCGCAGCGCCGGTGCAGATGAACACAGTATACCGGTACCGGGCGGCGGCGACCCGGCGCGCACGCGTCCTGCTGCCGGCCTGCAGCTTCCCGAATCCCAGGACATGGTTCTAATTAATCTTATGGAAGACCTGGTTATCTCCCGCCTGGAAAGTACGCTGATGCGTTTTAACTGCTGTAAGTGCAACAAATGTAAGAAGGATATTGCTGCTATCGCCCTGAATAAGCTGACTCCTCGGTATGTGGTGATGAAACAGAATGACGACACAAAGAAGGCTAAAGCCGAAGAGGAATTCGGATCTACCGTAACCGGTGCGCTTGTACAGGCGATTATGCTTGTAAAAAAAGAACCGAGGCATTAAAAAGCCTTGGTTCTGTAATATTCCGCCTCAAAACTTTAAATTTGCCAGGCGTACTTTCGTATATCTTCGTTTTAGTTAAAAAAAGGCTGTGGAAAACCCACAGCCTTTAATCTTTTTCTGATAATTACTGAAGCAGCTGAAGAACTGACTGCGGCTGCTGATTTGCCTGTGCAAGCATTGCCTGTGCAGACTGCTGAAGAACGCTGTTCTTCGTAAATGTCATCATTTCTTTCGCCATATCTACGTCTCTGATACGGGATTCTGCTGCAGTGATATTCTCTGTTGTTACACCGAGGTTGTTGATTGTATGCTCCAGACGGTTCTGCAGAGCGCCTAACTGTCCGCGCTGTGTGGATACGGTGTTGATGGCTGTCTTGATTGTAGCCATTGCACCCTGTGCATTGGCAAGGGAATCAACTGTTACGCCGCGTACGCCTAAATTAGCTGCTTTCATGTTTGTTATAGCTAAGTTCAACTGGTTAAATCCATCATTGGTATCACCAATCTGAAGTGTAAGGCTATGGATTGCATTACCGTTTGCATCTACCTGAGCTGCTCCAAATGTGGCAGCCGTACCTGTTTGGTTAGCAGCATCGGCAGTGAAATTGATTGTCTGGCCTTCCAGCTTAATAGATGATAAGCCTTCAGCCACAGCTCCGCTCAGGGAACCGTCGTCAATCCCCTTTTGTACCGCATTCTTAATAGCGTCCTCGATATCCTTTGCCGTGTAGGAGGATGCGTTTGTCTTGGAACCGAGTTTGACAGAGACATTGCCGCCCGTGAGATCAACCAAAATAGTTCCTCCCTCTTTAGCAACATCATTTGTGATTGTAATCGTCTTTCCTGCCGCACCTGCGCCGACACTTGCATGAAGATTCGTTCCGGTTGTTCCGACTCCTACGTCAATTGAGCTTGCATTATTCAGACTTCCATCCAGAAGCTTAATACCATTGAAATTTGTACTGTCTGCAATACGGTCAATCTCATCGTTTAATGCATTGAACTCATCCTGGATTGCCAGACGGTCTACCGGGTCATCATACGTTCCATTAGATGCCTTTGTAGCCAGCTCGGTCATACGGTTTAACATAGAATGAACTTCCTGTAAGCCGCCCTCTGCTGTCTGAATCAGAGAGATTGCATCATTTGCATTATCGGTTGCTGTTTCCAGACCTTTGATCTGAGCTCTCATCTTCTCGGAGATTGCAAGACCTGCTGCATCATCGCCGGCGCGGTTAATCTTGTAACCGGAAGATAACTTCTCAAGAGATTTGGAAATATTGTTGTTGTTGATACCCAGCTGTCTCTGGGAGTTGAGTGCCATAATGTTGTGCTGAATCCTCATAATATTACCTCCATGTAATAGTTTTCCGGACTTCCATGTCCTTTTTTTGAGTGGCAGTGAAAAGTGCGCCAAGCGTGCTCTCCATTGCCCGGTTTGTCTGCCAAACGGGCCCTGTCTGGCAGGGAGACTGGTGAGAACATACCATCCTTACCGTCCTACTTTAAATATCGAACCGAATGGGAAAGTCTTTACCGTAAAAATGCACAAAATTGATAGCTCAATTTTGTGCATTTTTAACTTTCACTGCTTTTATCCTTCTCAATTCTGTTGTTCCGGCTCATTAACCGTACAAACTTTCCTCAATATAGAACTCTTCCAGCGTTATTCCCTTTTCAGTGATATATTTTGCAACATCCACACCTACATACCGGAAATGCCACGGCTCATAATTAATACCCGTACTCTCTTCTTTCCCCTTATCATACCGCAGTATAAATCCGTATTCCGCGCAGTGTTCCCGCAGCCACTTCCCCTCTTTTGTATCCTCAAATCCCTCTTCCAATCTCTGATAGGACTGGGAGCACACGTCAATGGCAAGTCCCAGGCAGTGTTCCCCGGAGCCTGGAATTGAAAGTACATGCTGGGCCTCCCTGGAAGCCGCCTCCATACTGTATCCCTTTTTTACATAGCTCTTCACCTTCCGGTTAAACAGTATCTCCTGACGGTCCAATGTCCTGTAAGCCGAGCAGACAATCGGGCGAAGCTCTTCCGCTTTCATATCCGATATCATCCGAAGTGTGGTGTCATAGATTCTGGCGTCCACGGACTGTTCCGTACCCGGAAGAACCTTCAGTTCCACGGTGTAATCCTCCGGAATCGGATACCTGGCATTTGTAAGAATCAATGCCCACATATTCTCCTGGCGGATCACCGGGCCTGCTTCCCCACTGTTTCCGGATGCCTCTTTTACCGCTGCACCTTCTGTTAATGATGTTTTTTCTTTTGTACTGTCATTTTCATTTTTACTACTAAATTGTTTTTCTCGCTCGGGGCCACCTTTTTCTCCGGCTCCGCCTTCTCCTCCAGCTCTGTCTTTTCCTTCTGCCTCGCCTTTTCCCTCGAGCTCATCTTTTCCTTCAACTTCCTCTTTCCCGTCAGTCAGTCCCTTCACCCATGCAAAAAATCCCGTCTGCTCACCGGCATCCGGGTCCTTCGGCTGTTCTGTCAACTGTTCTTCCGGCGATTCTGCCATCTTTTCAAGCACCGCGCCGTCCTGTGCCTTTAGTTTTCTGACTTGTCCTCTGGCGCCTATATATGTAAACACGAGGATCAGAAGAAACGTGTAAATCATCATTCTCCTGCTCCTCACCACTAATTTATCCTGGGAAGTTTTTCTATGCAACCTGGTTTCCCTCTCAATTCTCCGTCTTTTAACCAACCGTTCCGGCAGGCCATACCTGTTCTTGTATCCTGGCTTTTACATATTGACCTCTTACATCCTGATTTTCTGCATTCTGGTCTTCTGCATCCTGGTCTTCTGCATCCCGATTTTTCCAGCTTTATCTTACCTTATCCTCCGCAACTGATCATTCTGCCTTTTCAATATATACTTATACAGCAGATCCTCCTGCAGATTTGTCATATCCATGAACTCGCAGCCATACCCCACCAGGTTATCGGCTCTTGGGACAACGCGGCGGATCGTGCAGTTGTAAATCATGGAATCCCGCATCTCCTCAATCACGATATCGAATGTATCTCCTATGCCCAGTTCCAGATCTGATTTAAACATCAGGCCTCCCAGGCTGATGTCCACCAGTTGTACATTCTGGTTCAGATATTCCAACTCACCCGTTTCACCGTTTTCGTCGGTATAGGTGTGACTGATTCTGAGAATCACGGCCTTGCTTCTGGAACTGATCCGGAAGTATTGGCGTCTTTCGTCGTTGGTCGCCTCCGTCAGATTGATAATACGGACAATCTTAGAGGTAGACAGGTATACGTTACCCACAAGCACGCGGAATCCCAGCTTTGCGTTGTAGATTTCCACCTTAACCACCATGTTGTAAGGGATCTCGGGAAGCTCATTTCTGGAACTGTTAATATCAATGTACGTATCCTTGACTTTATGTAAAATACCCATGGTGAGCAGATCGTTGCCGGTCGATTTAATCACGCAGGAAGAACCAATATAATCATCCGGTAATATAACCACTTATGCTACCTCCTTGTCATGCCTTACTTTATTCCCACACCTTACTTATTTCCACATCCTACTTCTAAGTCCGTTTCCCCCCACTGTCTCCACGCTCCCCGCCGGCTTCCTTCTCCGCCCGCTTAGCCCTCTCCGCCGTTCTGGCCGAGGTACGGGATCTTAGGAGTTTTCTGCCTGCCGTTTCCTGCTTTTTCGCCTGGGAGATGACTTCCTCGCTCTTGATCTGGGCCGATGCCTCCAGCAGCCTGCAATAGATGGCAGCCACGACCTCATAGAGGTCCACCGGAATGTTGCTCCCGACTTCCAGCATACAGAGAAGGGAGGCGGCGCTGTCATCCTTGAATACAGGGATTCCTTTTTTCTCGGCGATATCTATGATTTTTTCCGCCACGGTCCCGTAACCGGAGGCAATGACCACCGGGGATGTGTCTTCTTCTGCGTTGTATTTGAGCGCAACCGCTTTATTTTTCTTAGATTTTGACATCGACACCAGTCCTTTTATACGGTAAATTTTTGAAAACGTCCATCAGGGAACGGTTTTTATCGAGTTTATCCACCTTAAGCTCCGACAGGCGGTATCCCTTTTCCTGGATGATCCCGGTAAATTCCGGAATCAGGCCTGCAAATATCCTGGCGTAATCGCCGGGGCAGAACAGATAAAAGGAAAGCTCCTTTCCATCCGCCATGAACTCGGCCTCAAACTGGCCGATTCCGCTTATGTCAAAGGTGATCAGGACATGCACATGGCTTTCTCCGTCTTTCTCACCCTTGTAATTCTTCGAACCGCTGTCATTGGGGTCGAGCCACAGTTCGGAAAATGCCGTAAGCCCCTGGTATTCCACGGGGATGACAAAATGAAGAAGCGGCGTGTAGTTGCACGGCGATGACAGCAGGCTCACGATGATCTTTTCTATTTTATCACCGTTTAAACTGGCCATCTCGGATTCCCGATCCTGTTTTCCGATGATTTCGGCAAGGACATCCATGATCCTGGATCGGTTTTTAACCGTCTCCCCGGATCGGAATCCCTCTATATAGTCAAATATAAGCTGTTTCAGTTCTTCTTTGTTTTCCCTGCCGTTGATATGAATCAGCACATTTAACAAGGATTCCTGGAAAAAGGACTCATTGTCCTGAAAACGCGACAGGTTGTAAATGATAATGGGAACTACCTTTTCAATTTGCGGACTGTAGAGGATGCTGCTTTCCAGATCCTTTAAAAGCTCCAGGATTTCTCCCTTCAGCGCCTGGAAGTGCGATGCGCTGTCCGGCGCCCGAAGCTGCATCAACAGGTCACTGATACGGCCCGACAGGCGGCTGCTTCCCGCAAGCTGGTCACTCAGATATTCCAGGCTGTTTGCCGCCGAATCCATCACATCCTGTCTGGCAATCGTCCCGTTTACCGATTTCAGGAGATCGGCAATCTCCTTCGACATGCCGGGATTCTCCGCCAGAAGTCCCCTGAGGTTTTCAAACAGAGGTCCTTTGAAAAGGGTGGAGGCGTACTCCTGTTTCAGAAGCTCTTCCACTATCTGATCCGGCTTAATCAGGAGAGACTGGAACAGCTGCTGTATCTCCTGTGTCACCGTTTTATTGTTGACCGGAAGAAGATTTATGATCTCCTCCAGCATATAGATGTTTTTGAGGTAATTTACCGTGACGTCGGGATCCTTCAGGAGGTTCATGAGGACGGCGGAACCCGTCTCCTTCTGCAGCACGTTGTGCTGTCCCAAAAGGCCGCTGCTGTTCGGATTTTTTACTATGTGGCTGATTTCCTGGAGATCAAAGGGAATGGACGGATCTGCAACCGGTTTATTTGATTCTACTACGTTTTTACTTAGCACCGGTGACGTCACCCTGAGTATATCTGCCATTACCGCAATCCCCTCTTAATCTGCCCATCCATATAATAATAGCTGCAGTTTTCTTCTTTTCTCGATATTACCAGACGGCTGTCCCCGATGGAGATGATGGTTCCGCCGAACACTTCCCTGGCAGTCAGCCGGGATTTCTTGACCTCCTTAAGCTGTAAGGTCAGCTTCTGCATCTGATCTTTCATTTTCTTCTGCTTCATCGTGTTGACGGGCAGCCATATCTTTAATTCGTTCAGTTTTTCCGTCTGTTTCGGCGAGATGGTCCCCGCCTTCTGTCTGGTGTTCAGGTAGGTGATATTCTTTTTGCACTCATCTAACTGCGCCGTGATGTCCGCAATATCCTTTTTCAGGTTTTCCACCTCTCCAAGAAGCTGCGGCGTCACACCGAGCGTCACCAGCGTCGTAATCTGGCTCATGGCACCCACGGTTTTTACATTCATGGTATTATAGACGGAGCACACACCCCCGATAAAGGCGGCTCTTCTGCCCGTCAGTGTCAGGTTATTGCCGCAGGATACCTCCGAGTTTATGATGTATTCCGCCTGGATATCGCCCCTGGCGTAGATTTTACTGTCTTCCAGGAACTTGGCGGTAATATCGCCGGCCGCCTCCAGGACGCCGCTCTTCATTCCGCGCATTCCCTTGTAGAGGATAATGCTGCCGCCCGAAATCAGGGTTGCCCCTTCCACGATTCCCATAACGGTGATGTCGCCCTTGGCCTTTACCGTAAATCCCTCTAAAACGTCGCCCTTAATGCTGACACTTCCGGTAAAATCGATATTTCCGACCGAGTTATCCACATTTCCGCCGATATTTAAAATCTTTTCCACATGAAACCGGCCGCTGCGGAACGACAGGTTCCCCTCGCAGCCCGTGAGTAATTTGTCTTTTTCCTCGTTGTATACTACGTTTTTTCCCTGTGGGATGGGAGGCATAATGCCCGGTTTTCCATACACCGTGTTCCCGAAGATATCCACACCGTCCTGGGGCGGCTCCGGCGGGGTCAGTTCGCAGACAAGCTCCCCCGCTTTGACATTGTGGATGTAGTTCGTGCTTTTAAAATCGATGCTGTCATTTTCTTTGGAGGCAAACTTGACCTCCTTGTGCCTGGGAAAATAGTCCTTGATTTTTCCGTTGGTTCCGTCGATGGCCGGCGTTCCCTCCGCAAACTGGAACACCTGATTGTAAAGTTCATTTTCCACGATGTCTTTCAGTTTGTCTTCGTCAATTCCGTATTCGATTCCCATCTGATCCAGCATATCCCGGATTTCTTCCAGCGTAATGTCACGGCCCCCTCCTACGGGGCTGTTTACCAGAATGGAGGCGCTCATCTTATCCTCCGCGACTGCGATTTCTGCAAATGCATCTTTTGGTTCAACCTCTGCATTTTGATCGCTTTCAGCAGGATTTGTATCCGCCGGGGCATTATTCCCGGCGGACGGAGGAGAGCCGGAAGTATCCTCTGTCCCAAGCTCTCTTTTTTTCTCTGTATCATTCCAGTCTTCCACCGTCTCAATCAAATCGCTCATGGTGTCGGACGGTTTATTTTTCGTCTCATCCGGTTCTTCCTTCAGGTATCCCTCATCCGGATCCAGATCTTTAAGCCGGAATTTCTTTTTTTCCTCCGGCTCACGCCGCTTTTCTTCTCTGTCTTCCCCGCTTGCCGCATCTTTCCTGTTTCTCGAAAATAAGCTGAAAAACCGGTTTTTCTGTCCCATAAGATCCCTCCTGTTACCATTTCCGGTCCATATTTCGCGAGACATTTTTTTAAGTACATACTGCGTAAATTAGAAAGATACCGCAGTGATGCTCTCAGATTACACGCAGACATCCCTATCTCAGATTATTGATCATTTCCTCAAGCTGATCCGCCACTGTGACGATCCGGCTGTTGAGCTGGAATCCTCTCTGCGATTCAATGATGCTGACCATCTCTGTTCCGATATCCGAGTTGGAACCTTCCAGAGCCTGTGCTATGATTTTGGGATTGCTGCTTACATATCCGTCCTCATCGGCCTCTTCCTGGTCCACCTCATACCATTCACCGCTGGTGGCGCTGGTGCGGAAACGGTTGTTTCCCACCGCTTCCAGCCCTGCCGGGTTGTCGCAGGTAAATAAGCCGATCTTATCTTTCAGGTTTTCCAGGTCAAGGACGTTCGTATCTTCCTCACGCTCCCCTTTTCCCTTTACCGTTTTGTATTCCAGCTCTACGTAGTCGCCATCCATGCTGAGCACATAATGGCCGTCCTTCGTGGTCAGGTAATTGCCGTCTTCCATGGCCGATATCTGGAAGGAACCGTCCCTTGTATAAAGGGGTTCTTCCTCGTCCTCGCCGCCCTCGATGGCAAAATAGGCATTTCCCACAATGGCAAAATCCGTCGGGCTGTCGGAGGGGAGCAGATTGCCTGCCTTGACATTGGTTTTTATCTGGCCGACCTTAATTCCGTGGCCTATCAGGTGTTCTCCCTCGGCCTTTGTATCCATCTGTGTCTTCATAAGCTCATCAAAGGAAACCTTTGACGCTTTAAAAGCGGTTGTATTGACATTTGACAGGTTATTGGCCGTCACGTCCAGCTCAGCCTGAAATGATTTCATGCCGGAAACCGCTGAATAAAATGCACTGTTCATACTATCTGTCCTCCCGCATCGTAAATCAGATCTTTCCGATTTCCGATGCCGTCTTCTGGTTCATCTGATCGATAATCGTGATTGCCCGGCTGCAGGACTGGAATGCTCTCTGTATTTCCATCGTCCTCGCCATCTCATCGTTTAAATTTACATTGGACTGTTCCAGCTTTCCCTGGTACACCTCCGGATAGCTCTCCGTGAGCTGTGCCGTTCCCGCCCCGAACATTCCGTTGTCATAGACCTCCAGATTCTCGTAATTATCGGCCTCTACAATGCGGAATAAATCCAGTTCTCCGCCCTCATTGTCGTAAATGACGCCGTTTGTCCCGACGTTAAAACCGTCCTCGCCGATCTCGATTGGACCCGCGTCTCCCATGACGTATCCCTTGCCTGGAAGCACCAGATAACCTTCCTCATCCTTCTCAAAATTGCCGTTTCTGGTCAGATATTCTCCGTTTTCTCCCTGGATGACAAAGAAACCGTCACCGTGAATCGCCATATTAAAGGCGTTATCTGTATCTATGATAATTCCTTCTTCAAAATTCGTCGCTTCCTGGCCCACAACGGCAATCGGAGAACCCTGGCCGATCGGCGTTGTCTGACCGCCCATCTGGCGCACCAGCTGCTGATCAAACGTGGTTCTCACAAGGCGTTTGGAACGGTATCCCGGCGTCTTCTGGTTTGCCATATTATCGGCCGTTACATCTAATGCCCGGCGGTTCATCAGCATTCCCGAGGCCGCCGTATAAAATCCTGAAAACATACTCTCATCCTCTCACATACTCGTCCAGATCCGCTTTAAGCTTTGTAATCGCCTTTGTATGGATCTGGCAGACTCTGGATTCACTGATTTCCAGAACCTCTGCGATTTCCGAGTATTTCAATTCCTCATAATAGTAAAGAGTCACCACAAGCCGTTCTTTTTCACCAAGAGACTCGATGGAACGTGTAAGCGTCCGGCATATCTCTTTATAAAACAGGCTCTCTTCCGGCTTGTACGAATCATTCCTGTTCTCCGGCTCCGCCCGGAGGGCCGATCCGGTTATATCCTCCAGCATGGATTCCAGAGAAATGATCGAGGAATGGTTCATATACTGAATGTGGCTTTCCACTTTTTCCTTTGGAAGATCCATATAACGGGCTATTTCTTCCACGTCGGGTTCCCTCATATCACGGTTGGCGAGAAAAGCGGAGGCCTCCTCTATCTTTTTGTTGAAGTTTCTTGCCCTGTGCGGAACCCAGTCCTGTTTTCTGACAAAATCGATCAGGGCGCCGCGGACTCTTATGTACGCATACGTTTCAAATCTGGCTCCCTTTGTTTCGTCATACCGGTCCATGCAGTCCATCAGGGCCAGCACTCCCTGGTTAATCAAATCTTCTTCCTGGGCGTAACCGGATGCCACCGCCCGCATCTGTGCCGCTGCGGACCGTACAATATAGAGGGTGCTCATGGTCAGTTCATTTCTTATCTCATGGTTCTTCGTCTTCTGATACTGTAGAAGCGCCTGCATGAAACCGCTCTGCTCCGTGACGCCATGCTCATGCCCGGTCCCCGGTTTTTCATGGTTATTCCGACTGCTTTCCATAGGCATCTATCTCTTGCTTTCGTTAGTTTAAGGCGATGCTTCCCAACGCCTGTATCTGAATGTTATTGTCAATCTCACTGAAAGAAACGACCGTCACATTGGGATAGAACTGATCGATCAGTTTTTTGAAATAGATCCGCACCATCGGCGATGTAAGCACGATTGGCACGCTGACCAGCTCTTTGATCTTGCCGATCTCGGTGGTGGAGACATTGATAATCTTCTGGATTGTCACCGGATCAAGGGCCAGGTAGGACCCCGTATCCATCTTTTTCACGGAAGACATAATCATATTCTCTATCTTTTCATCGAGACTGATCACCTTCATCTGTCCCGCCTCGGAGAAGCGGTGGGAAATGGTTCTCTTAAGCGCCTGTCTTACATACTCGGTCAGCATATCGGTATCCTTGACCTGGGAGCCGTAATCGGAGAGTGTCTCAATGATCGTCTCCATATCCCGGATCGGGACGCCTTCCCTGAGAAGGTTGGCAAGCACTTTCTGGAGATTTCCGACCGTAATGACGGACGGGATGGTATCATCCACAATGGTGCTGTTGGTTTTTTTTAAATTTTCCAGCAGGTTGTTGACTTCCTGCCGGTTTAACAGTTCGTGCAGATGTTCCTTGATAATCTCCGACAGATGGGTGATGATTACCGAGGTCGGATCGATCAGGGTGTAACCCGCCAGTTCGGCCTGGATCTTCTTATCCTCACTGATCCATTTGGCCGGAATGTGAAATGCGGGATCCACGGTCTCAATTCCCGGAATGTCGTCGCTGTCCTCACCGGGCGCCAGCGCAAGGAAGTGATCCGTCAGGATATCTCCCCTTGCCACCTCTTCCCCCTTCAGCAGAATACTGTACTGGTTGGGATTGAGCTGGCCGCTGTCCTTGATTCGCACGGACGGAATGACAAATCCCATCTCCACGGCCATCTGCTTCCTGAACATGACGACGCGATCGATGAAATTACCGCCGCTGGACTCATCCACCAGCGGAATCAGGCTGTAACCAAACTCCATCTCGATCTGCTCCACACTCAGCAGACTATATACATTTTCTATATTTTTGTAGAAGGACGCCTCGCTGGTTACTTCCGTCTCAACGAGACCGGGAGCGGCAGCCGCTTCCTCCGCGATGCTTTTTTCTTTCTTCTGCAGGTAGTAGCCGCCCCCGATCATAATCGCCGAAATGACGAGGATCTGGGGTACCGGAAATCCCGGAATCAGCACAAGGCAGAGGATGGCCGAGCCCGCAATCATAATTACCTTTGGCTGGGCTAAAAACTGGCTGGCCACATCTTCACTCAGGTTGTTCTCCGATGCCGAACGCGTAACAATCATACCGGTTGCCACCGAGATCAGCAGCGCCGGAATCTGGGATACCAGTCCGTCACCAATGGTGGCCGTCGTGTAGATCTGCATGATATCGGAAAAGGTCCCCTGATGGTTGGTAAAACCGACGATAAGACCGCCTATAAAGTTGATCAGTGTGATAATAATGGAGATGATGGCATCTCCTTTTACGAATTTGGTGGCACCATCCATGGAGCCGAAGAAGTCGGCCTCCCTCTGTATCTTGGAACGCCTTGTCCTGGCCTGGTTTTCGTCGATCAGACCGCTGTTTAAGTCGGCGTCGATAGCCATCTGTTTTCCCGGCATGGCGTCCAGGGTGAACCTGGCCGCAACCTCCGCTACTCGCTCCGAACCCTTGGTGATGACGATAAACTGTACTAAAACGATAATCAAAAAGATGACAAAACCAATGACCACATTGCCTCTGATGACAAACTGGCCGAATGTCTTTACAACCTGTCCCGCGTCTCCGTTGTTAAACAGGATCCGCCTTGTGGATGAGATATTCAGTCCCAGACGGAACAGCGTCGTAATCAGAAGGATGGACGGGAATATGGAAAATTCCAGGGCCTCCCTGATATACATGGTCATACACAGGATCAGGAATGACAGTGTAATATTGATTATGAAAAAGAAATCCAGTAAAAAGGTCGGCAGAGGGATGATAATCAGGAATATAATCCCGATCACACCGGCTGTCACCAGCATATTAAATCGTTTCAAGACAATCCACCATTTCGAATGATATTCCTGGTATTGATAATCTCACTGACTTTCACGCCAAAGTTATCATCAATCACTACTACTTCACCTCTGGCAATGAGCTGTCCGTTGACGATAATGTCCACCGGGGCGTCCGCCGCCTTATCCAGCTCGATCACCGTTCCATTGTTAAAATTCAGAACATCCCTGAGCTTGCGCTTTGTTTTTCCAATCTCCACGCAGACATTCAGAGGGACATTCATAATCAGGCCAAGGTTGCCCTTCACCGCCGGCTCCGCCTCCTGGCTCTGTACCGCCGGATGAACCGCGCCTCCCGAAGTTCCGGCCTGCACCGCAGAAGCTCCTTTTGCCTGCTGTGCAGGGGCGGATGACGCCTGCATCTGGCCGGCCGTCATACCGGAACCGGCTCCCGCTTCGATATTCTGCAGGTTTAAAGCCCTCTCCTGCTCCATTTTCTCCTTATTTGCGGCTATTTTCTGATCCATGGCCTCTTCAATGCTCCGAAACGCTTCTTCTGACACACACTGGATAAACTCGCTCTCGATCATGTCATTGATTACAAGTTTATAAGTGATTACGTTTGTGGTGTCTTCTCCGTCGCCGCCCATTACTTTCTCCAGCTTCAAAACGTCATCGGAGAGAAGGAGCTGGCAGGATGAGGCTCTCATTCCGGCGCCCTCCACCAGATATTCGGAGATAGCGTCGGCCGCCGCTTTTGTCATCTGGCTCATAATTTCGCCTGCGGCGCTGACGGCCACCTCGTCGAACAGGAAGTCCGGCTCCGGAAGATCGTCGTTGCCCATCAGTTCATTTAAAAATACCTGCATGTCCCTCTGACGGAAAATCATCGCGATCGTTCCGGCCGCCCCGTCGGTGAGACAGAATTTAACAAAAATTACCGGTTCTAAAAGAGCGTATTCCACCTCTTTTACCTTCATCTCCTTTAACTGGGGAGATTTTACTTCAATATTGGATTTCAGTATGGACGAAAGGGATTCTCCCGATCGCTTTGCAAATAATCCCATAATGTCATGGAAAATCACTACCTGTTCATTCGTCATAACCCTCAACTCCTTTTATTTCTCTTTCCTTCTGCCGAACCGTCTTTCTTTCTTATCCTTCTTTTCTTCTTTCTCTTCCTGTTCCGCCTGGGCCTCCTTGACGCTTACCGGAAGCAGCTTGTAGAGCTTCTCCTCGATAAACCTGGGGTTTTCCCCCTCCTGGATGGCGAGTACCCCCTCCATCACAAGGTTTTTACAGATAAACTCCTCTTCATGGCGCATCTTCAGCTTGGAAGCAATGGGAAGAAATACGATATTGGCAAGGAAAGAACCGTATAATGTTGTAATCAGGGCTACGGCCATACCGGATGCAAGCACATCCACGTCCTGCATGTTGCCCAACATCAGGATCAGACCGATCAGCGTTCCTATCATACCGAATGCCGGTGCAAAGGCGGCTCCCTTTTCGTAGAAAGCCCGATCCAGGGCATGCCGGTCTTCCAGCTGCATCAGTTCTGTCTCCATCAGTGTTTTAACTTTTTCTTGATCCACGGAATCCACTACCAGCATCAGGCTGTTGTAGAGAAATGGATCGTCGATCTCCGTCAGTTTGTCCTCCAGGGACAAAAGGCCTTTCATTCTGGCCTCCGTCGCCAGGTCGACAATCTGCTGTATCACCTGCTTGGTATCGAATTTCTGAGGCCTGAATACGATTTTTAAGTGTTTTCCTATTTTTTTGAAGGAACTTCCGGGAAATGCGATCATCATAACGCCGATGGTTCCTCCCACTGTGATAAAAAGGCTGGGGATATCGCCGAATGCCTTTAAGTTCGTAAAAACGAACCTCATGGTATCCGTATCGAACATCATGCCGAATAATACAAATCCTACCGCCATTAATAAACCGAGTATTGATAAAGCATCCATAATGTTATTTCCTTCTCACTTAATCTTTTTCTTATGTCCTCATATTACTTCATTCTGTCCAGCAGTTCTCTGAATGTGTCTCTCTTAAATTCCACGACCTTATCAATTACCTGTTCTTTTTTCTCCCGGACAAGCAGGTGCTTTCCGTTTGTCAGCAGGATCGTCGTGTCCGGATTCTCCGTGATAACCTCGATCAAATCGCTGTTGAGCACGAACTGTTCTCCGTTCAGTTTTGTCAGTGTAATCATAACCTCACCTGTTTCACCTTTCTCTCCGCCTGTCCGGGTTATCCTATACTCATAATTCCTGTCGGCTCACTATCTCTTCAGGTTTACAAGCTCCTCCAGTACCTGGTCGGATACCGTAATAATACGGGAGTTGGCCTGGAATCCTCTCTGTGTGACAATCATATCCGAGAATTCGGTTGAAATATCCACATTGGACATCTCGAGAGCCGAAGATCGGAGGGAACCTGAACCGCCGTTGCCCGGCTGGCAGGCCTTTGCCTCTCCCGAGTTGGAAGAAGCAGTGAAGTAGGAGTTACCTATCTGCTCCAGACCGTATGGGTTATCAAAGGTTACCAGATCGACACGGCCAATCTGGAGAATTCCAAGCTGCGGGTGGGTAATCTGTACAATACCGTCGGAGAGAATCGCGATCGGGCAGTCCGACAGGGCCTGTGCTCCGCCCTCAGTTCCGCTTTTAAGTGTAAATGTCTTGTCTCCAAGGCCCAGGTTCTTTGCCTGGTAGGATGCGGTTGCCTTACCTTTTTCAGGCGCCGCCGCAAACTCAATTGAATCCGTACCTGCCGCGTCCGCCGCCTCATCCGGAGTCTGACCACCGTTGGCCGTCTTAAATGCCGTTGAAATGGCATCGAATCCCTTATGTGATAATTCTATGCTCTGTCCCGGTTTTTCCATGCTTCCAGCCGCAAGCACCTCCGTCAGCAGAACCGACTTCGGGCTTACGCTGTCCGATGAAATTTTCCCTGAGAATGTCCTGACGTCGGTTCCGTCCTTAATCTTTGCCGTAACCTCCCAGTATGCCAGCTCCGTCCCGTCGGCCTTATGGTAAACGGCGCTGTATTCCACTTCACCTTTTGCCGTAAACATCGGGCTGGTACTGACGGTCTTCGGTTTCATACCGCCGAAGATTTCTTTGTTGTCCATGGTCATGGTACCGGGATTAATACCGAAATTTGCTTTTACCATCTCCTCGCCGGTTAAAGACACGGCAAAGTTCCCCATCTCCGGCTGTGAAGAAATGGTAAAGTTTCCAGCCGGATGGGGCTGGCCTCCGTTTGCTTCGGAGATCGCTTCGTTCATTTTATTTGAAAAGTCTTCCAAAGATGTAAATCTGGCAGTTGGATTGACACGGACCGTGATTGAATTGGATGTAAGTTCACTCGTGTTGACCTTTACATCGGACCCATCCGGAAGTGTTTCATCTAACTGGAAATGGAAGGTTACATTTGCTGCATCATTTGCATTTTCTGATGTGATGGTGTATTCAACCTCGTTGATTGTTTCCTTTGCTTCTGCCTTCGATGCAGAGAGGCTGGGAACGCTGAGATGAATTTTTTCACTGGCTGCGGCTTTTCCCATGGGGTTTCCCGAAACACCCAAAACCGTATAGCCGTTGCTGTCCACCAGATTGTTTGTACTCGGATCGACGTAAAGTACGCCCGCTCTTGTATAAAACGTATTGCCGAACGCATCCTGTACCTGGAAGAATCCTTCTCCCGTAATGGCAAGATCCAGGCCCCTGTCCGTACTCTGCAGTGCGGATCGTCCCATGTTCAGATCAATGCCCCCAAGCTGCACGCCGTATCCTACCTGGCTGGCATTCTTGCCGCCTGTATCATTATCGCCTCCGGTTGCACTCTGGAGTGTCTGGTAAAAGACATCCTGAAATCTGCCCCGGCCTGATTTAAAGCCAAAAGTATTTACGTTCGCAATATTGTTGCCGATTACATCCAGTTTGCTCTGGTGTGCTCTCATGCCCGATACTGCGGAATAAAGAGATCGTAACATATTAAATTCTCCTTTTCCGAACCGCCCCCATCCGTCCGGCATTCGGGATGGGCATTAGCTTCCAAAAGGACCAGCTATATCATAACGGTTCCATCAATATTCGTGAAAATCGCCCCTTTCAGGCTCTCGTCACTGACTACGGTTACCACTTTGTTATTTTTCAGATTCACCACATAAGCGGTGGAATCCACCAGAATCAAAGGCTCTTTCAGTCCCTTCTCCTCTGCCAGGCGCACGCCCTCGTTGAGACGCTCCAGATTGGCGGATGATACATCCACATTTCTCTCCACTACTCTGTTCACGGCGTGTTTTGAAAATGAGAGTCTGCTCTCCTCACTGATTTTCTGCTCCAGAATTTCCTTAAATGAAGTCTCCGGTTGTTCCTTCTGCTGTTCCTGTTTCTGAATTTCCCAGGGATTTCCGGTGCAGATAGGTGACTGTAATCGTTTGTTATATAAAAATGAATCCATACAGCGCCTCCTTTCTCCTGATATCTCTGTTTCAAATTTCCTGTAATACGTATCTTACTCGCCGCTGTTATTCTTTTCGTCGTCACCGTCATTGCTGCCGCTGTTATTTCCGGCGTCATTACCACTGTTGGAATTATCTGCTGGCGGTGTCTGGACTTCCATGATTTCACTCATCTTATACGGTTTGTCGTTGACATATACCAGATACTCATTATCCACCAGTGAAATCTTGTTGACGATTCCCTTAGTTGTGTCGAGATCCCCGCTCACCGTCATTTTGGAGGCAACCACGTATTTGCCCACCATCGAAGTGATATAGGTGCTCTTGGAATTGTAGGCCATCTCTTCCATCTGCTGCATTGTCGTGAACTGGGCCAGCTGTGTGACATACTGTGTATCATCCACCGGATTCATAAAATCCTGGTTTTTGAGCTGGGCTATCATAAGCTGCAGAAAATCGTCCACCGATACCTGTTGATCCTCCGGATCCGCAAAGACTGCATCAATATTGCTCCCTGTCTGGTTCGTCTTATCGGCTCCGTTGTAGGTATAGTCGTTGACCTTGTTTGCAGGGGTCGTATAGTTTGTATCTACCGGCATCTTTCTCCTCCTTTCCCTTTGTTAAATATAGGCGGAAAGCCGTCCATACTCTGCGTGAAGGTCAATGGTTCCCGTTATCCGGTCCTCTTCCCCTTCCTCCTCTTCACCATTCCCCGCAAAATGCCTGCGTGTATTCCCGGCTCCGTTTCCCTGCTGGTTTCTGAAGAATCCCTGTTCGTAGTTCATCATCTCCATGCCGCCCTGGCTGTTGTGATAAATCTCCTGAACTTCCGCATTCAGCGGCTGCAGTGACTCCCTCAGGTGCATCATCTCGCTGGACAGCAGCTTCTGTGTATCCAGATTGCTGACACCGATACTTAAGGCTACCTTACCGCCCGACGATGTCATATGTACCAGGATTTCTCCCAGTCCCTCCGGTTTCAGGCGGATGGTAAACTGATTCAGCTGTTTTGACAGTCCCTCCTCAATTCCCGTTTTAACCTGGTTTGTCAATGGTGTTGCATCGGTAACGCCCCTGTTGCTCATCACCGGCGCTGCGGCTCCTCCTGAAAGTTTGGCTCCAACCATACGCTCAAACGGAAGAATTGACTGCTGCTCCGCTTTTTTCTGAAGATCCTCCAGTGTTACAGCTCCCTGCTTTTCTTCCGATTCACCGCTTTCCCGGACTTTTTCTCCGCGGACCGCGTGATCCAGTGAAAACCATTTCGTAAATTCAGTTTCTTCTTTGGTGGAATTTCCTGTCTGTTCTTCCCTGTTTTCCGTCTGTGTTCCCGCCATAACCGCTTTTTCAAATACCGGCTGCGGTTCCTTTGATACGGCTGTCTCTTTCATCTCCCGGAATCCGTTATTTACAGAGGGCTGCTTTACACGGTTTTCCATCGCGGCATTGAAATTCACATTTCCATCCGCTGATGCGGCCGTTATATCCGCCTGCTGTCCTGCCATGATCCGGTTTTCACTTTCGTTTGCGGCAACCTGCTGCTGTTTTACATGTTCCAGGGCACTGTTTAGAATCTCCGGGCTGCCGTCCGGAACCGGCTGGCTGGATTTTTCCTCCATATGATCAGAAATTATCTCCCCTGCCGTTTGAAAATAACCGACGGCCGTTATTACGGGTTCCTGCTGAGGTTCCGTCCCGTTTTCTGCCGCTTTCTTACTTTCATCTGGCTTTTCGGTTACCCTGTTTTCATCCGGGCTAATCTGATTATCCAGACTGGTCTGGCCGCTCAGTGACTCGGCTTCCCTCTGATCCTTTGGCGTTTCCTGCTTCTTTGCCTTTTCTGCCGGTTTCTCCGTCTTTTTTACGGGTTCATCCCTGCGGCTTTTGGACTGTTCCTTCAGGATTGATAAGAAGTCTCCCTGGCTTTCTTTTTCCGGCTTCCTGCCCGCCGTTGTTTCCCCCGTACGGACTGCCGTTTTCATGATCTGCACATTCATAATCTCACCACCTTTCCCGGCAAATCAATATTTTAAATCATTTATTTGGAAACGCCGCGGCGTGCATAAGATTCGGATACATGTTCGGAAATAAACTCCTCCTGTTCTTTCTGCTCGCTGTGACGGTATTCCTCCAGTTGTTTTTCCTTCAGCTTCTCCAGTTTCTTTACCTCCCTGGATGCCTCGATTACTATCTGCCGCTGCCTCTCAATCTCCGAGTTGCGGATCAGAATATGCTTTTTCAGTTCTTCCAGCTGTGTTTTGCCGCTTTTTATGACGGCTGTAAAAACATTAATTTGGTAAATGGTCGTCCCCTTCTGGATTTCACGGTCCATCTCCCCGTGAATCTGAGCCATCTGTTCCTGGATTACACTCTGTCTTGCCTCCATCTCGTCGCGTTCCGCGATGAGACGGCCCATGGTTCCCTTTTCTTTTTCCAGTATCTGCTCCTGATAATTCAGCATTCTCGCAAGTGAAAACGAAAATTTTTTCATACTCTTTTCTCCGATTCATCAGAATTTATTCGGTTAATTTAATCATCTTGAGTACCGTCTCATCCATGTCAAAACTTTCGTCCGTTTTCTGCTGTAAAAATCCGTTGATTTGATCCATTTTGGCCAGCGCCTCGTCCAAATCCTTGTTGCTGCCCTTTTTATAGGCTCCGATTGCCACGAGATCCGCATTATTTTCGTATACGGACAACATCTTTCTTATCTTGTTGGCCGCTTCTTTCTGCTCAGGAAGCACAATCTCGCTCATCAGTCTGCTGATGCTGTTCAGAACATCTATGGCCGGATAATGGTTTTTCGCAGCCACCTTTCTGGACAGAATAATATGTCCGTCTATGATTCCCCGGACCGTATCCGATATTGGTTCATTGGTGTCGTCTCCTTCTACCAGAACCGTATAAATTCCTGTAATTGATCCTTCTTTGAAGTTTCCCGAGCGCTCCAAAAGTCTCGGAAGCTCCGAATAAATTGAAGGCGTATAACCTCTTGCCACCGGGGGTTCCCCTACACTCAGACCGATTTCCCTCTGGGCCATGGCAAATCTGGTGAGGGAGTCCATCATCAGAAGGACGTCCATTCCCTGATCCTTAAAATACTCTGCGATTGCAGTGGCCGTCATCGGACATTTCGACCGCATCATGGCCGACTGGTTTGAGGTGGCCACGACAAGGACGGATCGTTTTAATCCCTCTTCCCCCAGATCGCGCTTTATAAATTCCACGACCTCACGGCTTCTCTCCCCGACCAGCGCAATGACGTTGACATCCGCCTTTACATTTTTGGCTATCATGCCCATCAGCGTACTTTTACCCACACCGCTTCCCGCAAAGATTCCCATTCTCTGGCCCTTACCGATGGTGAGCATGCCGTCAATGGCCTTGATTCCCATCTGAATGACTGTGTCAATCTGCGGACGGTTCATGGGATTGGACTTCTTACCGCTGATTTTATAATGTTCTTCCGCTTTAATTTCTCCCAGATCATCCATCGGATAACCGAGAGCATCCACGGTTCTGCCAATCAGTTCATTACTTACGGCAATGTTTAATTTATGCCCCGTGTTTTTCACAGCGCTGCCGTAACCGATCCCTTCTATATCATCATATGGCATGAGCAGTACCTTATTTTCACGGAATCCCACCACTTCGGTGTAGATGTTTTTGGTACTGCCCGGGATCTCAATGCTGCATACGTCTCCGATATTGCATACGGGTCCGATCGATTCTATGGTGGTTCCTACGATTTTATCAATTTTTCCTAAATACCGGTACAGGCTGGTATTTCTCAGCTGGCTCTCCATCCGCTCTATATCCATAAACTTCTCCCGAAAACAGTCAGTTTTCTTCTCTGTATTCATCCAGAAACTTTTTCAGATTTTCCAGCTGTACGGTGATGGAGGCATCCACAATGCCCTCTTCTGTTTCTACTTTTATATCACTGTAAGGAATATCTTCTTTTTTTATCTTTATGTTTCTGCCGCTCTGCTCCCTGATGGGTTCCAGCTGCTGTTCCAATTCTTCAAACATTTTATAAGCGCGGTTCGAAAGATGGACCGTCAGATCACTTTTGGCCGCTTCTTCACGGAGCACCGATTTGACAAGCTCTAACAACGCCGTCTCATCCTTTTCCAATGTCTTTTTCAGGATTTTCTCCGTCATATTAAAGGCCAGATCCAGGATATCCCGGTTAAATTCATCAAACATATCCTTCTGGACCCGGTTCAGTCCGTCTATCTCCCGGTTCAGGATTTCCAGTCTTTCTTCGACAAACTTCTTTGATTCCCGGATTCCTTCATCGTAGCCCTCTTTCCTGGCCGCCTCCTTCAGACGCTCTGCTTCCGTCTCGGCGGTATTTACGATTTTATCCCTCTGGGCGTAAGCATCCTCTAAGATTTTCGATGCCGACTGTTTTGCCTGGATTCTGGCATGTTCCAGAATCTGCTTTTTCTCTTTGGAGATCAGTTCATACTTTTTACGGTACTCCTCCTCCCCCACAGAATCGGGTTCCTTTTCCGGCTCCTCCACTTCGTTAACATGGTAAAGATCCACACGGAAATCTTCCAGTACCGCCTCATCTGATTTTATAATCTTAGACAATTATCTCATCCTTTCCATCCTTGGAAATTACGATCTCCCCATCCTCTTCCAGTCTTCTGATGGTGCCAACAATCCGCTGCTGAGCCTCTTCCACGTCACTCATCCTGATATTTCTCAGGTACTCCATATCCGTCTGGATGCTCTCCCTCATACGGTTGGACATGTTGGAGAATATGGCATTCGTCACTTCTTTATTGGCTACCTTAAGTGCAACGGCAATATCTTTGGAGTCTATATCCCTGATAAAACGCTGAATGGAAAGCGGATCCAGATAGGCGATATCCTCGAATACAAACATCAGCTTTCTGACATTCTCGGCAAGCTGTGGGTTCTTGATATTCAGTTCATCAAAAATATCCCGCTCCGTACTTCTGTCCACATGGTTCATCACATCGGCTATGTAATTGAGTCCTCCCACCTCCATGGCCTCTTCCGATTCGGAAGAACCAATTTTCCGCCTCACCACGTCTTCCACAATCTTGACGGCCGCAGGATAGGCCCGATCCATATTGGCCACCCTCTCCACCACGTCAATCTGTGTCTCTCTCGGAAGGTTTATAATAATGCGGGATGCCTGTTCCGGTGTCGCATAGGAAAGTATCATAGCCAGCGTCTGAGGGTGTTCATTCTGGACTACGCTCATCAGACTCTTATAATCTACCTTTCTGATAAAACCAAACGACTTGGTCTTCAGGGCCTTTGTCACCCGGTCCATCAAATTTCTGGCCTGCTGCTGTCCGAATGCCTTTTCAAGAACCTCTTTTGCATAGTCCTTACCGCCCTCGGAGATCACCTTCTGTGTGACACAGCACTCATAAAATTCTTTCGATATATCCTCTATCTCCGCATCATTCAGTCTCGGAAGCCGGGCCAGTTCTATGGATATCTGTTCTATCTCCCCGTCATTCAGATATTTAAACACTTCGGAGGCCGTTTCCGCTCCGATGATACTGATGACGGCCGCCGCCTTTTCCGCGGGGTTCATCATTGTCTTTTCTTCATCTGCCATATTATTTCTTAGCCTCCTTCAACCATGAACTGATCATAGACGCTATGATTTCGGGATTTGTCTTAGCAAAGTCTTTTACCTTCTCCGCAGGATTCTGGCTCCTCTTAATCTTCTCACTGAGTTCTATGTTGACCGCATTGTCCTCAGCGCGGCCTACCGTCTCCTCAAGGGGTCCACCCTCCGGAATGGTCAGGCCGTCAGCCGGGCCAAATAAGGCCTCATCCTCCCGGGCAATTTTTTTGCCCTTCCTGATCATCATGATAATCGACATCAGGATCAGGATAATCAGTGCTGCCACAGCATAGAGAACCATCCGGTTATTCCAGATTGCCGCCCCATCCGACTGCACGGGAACTGCATCCGGTAACTGAACCTCGGTATTCTCCAACTGTTTGAAGCTGGTCACAACGATATCTTCGGGCGCTATATTCGCCGCCTTGGAAGCCGCTTCGATCAGCTGCTGTTTTTTGGTCTCCGTCAGATTGTTGTCATTAACGGAAATTGCCACCGTGGCTTTCTGAAGTTCCACGTTGTCTTTCTCTATCTGGCGCTTTATGTAACTTACGATATAGTCCACATTGCGGTAATAATCACCGTTACGGCCTGCCGTTCCGCCGCCCGCGGCCCCTCCATAGGTGGGAATATCGGTATTATTCTCCTCACCGGCGATCCCTCCGGCTCCGGGCAGGGTTCCTCCTGTGCCTCCCTGTTCCTGGAAATCTTTTACGACTCCCTGTCCGTTCTCCTCCGGCACATAGCGGAGGTCTTCCGTGATCATCTTGTCGTAATCGATTACAACCGTAGCCGAAACTCTGATCTGGCCCGGTTTGTATCCGAGCGCCAATACATTTTTGATCTTATTTTCCAGTTTTTCTTCCACTCGCTCCTCAAAATCGAGGCGGCTTAATCCATACAGATTCCCGTCTCCCACATCTCCGGATACCAGCTCCTGCATCGTGTCCGCATTGATTACCGCTACATTCTCCGGGAGAAGGCGGGGCACGCTGTTTGCCACCAGCTTCTTAATTGCCGCCACCTTATCGGGTGAAAGCTCATAGGACGGAAAAAAGGACAGGGAGACGGAACCCGTGCTGTCAGAATCCTGTTCTTCCCACACATAGGTACTGTCATCCGGAACACTCAAAGTGACGATGGCATTCTTAACACCGTTCATGTCTTTTAATGTCCGCTCTATCCTGTCCTGAAGATTTAATAATAAGTATTGTTTTTTTTCAAATTCGGTCGTGGTAAAACCCGTGTTATTCGAGAATATATCAAATGGGAGCGCCGTTTTAGGATAACCTAATACAGACATGTCAAGCATGACATCCCCAATTTCCGTTTCCGGTACTATGACTTCCCCATCTGAATTTCGTTTTGCTTCTATGTTTTTACTCTGCAGAACGGCGAATACCTCTGCATTTTCTTCTCTCGATATACCGGGAAACAAAACTTCGTAGTTACTGTTTTTCGTATTCAGGTAAACTGTTGCAAGTAACGCAACAATCGCAGCCGTACCTATGCCGGCTGCTATTTTTCCGTTCCTGCTCTTTAAAAAGGCAGGAATTCCTTTTATTTTATCATTAATTCCCATACTCTATCCTGCAAATATAACTAGATTTGCATCCCCATTATTTGATTATAGGCACCTACGGCCCTGCTTGTTAACTGTGTCGTAAATTCAATTGCTGCGGCGCTTTTCTCAGCCTGGATGAGTGCGGTATGCAGATCGTCAATCTGCCCTGTGGCCAGTAATCGGTCCACCTCTTCTCCCTTGGCGCTTTCCTCCTGCGCCGTCTGAATTGCTTCCTGTAATATGTTTTTAAACTCTTTTTCCGGCCTCTTGCCGCCGATACCCGGTTTCCCTGCTTCTTCCAGAGACATAACCATATCCATTTTTGTGATCGGAACTATAAACATAGTAGTTTCCTCAATACAATTTTGTATTTTTTCTTTCTTTTTTCTTACGCAAAATATGTAAATAAATTAATTTTTTTGTAACTTTTTAATTATCATAACATTCCAGCGATAAAATGTAAATATAAAAAGCGATTGGATCTTCCTGGAAATTTGTTTAATTTGAATAAAAATTTATTCATTTTATCTTTTGTAAAAAAAAGCAGAAAGGGAGGTTATTTTCTATAAAATATCTTCTCCGTTTCTGCCTTTTTGTACTGTTTTTTTTCTGTCTGTTATTACCGTCTTAACTGTTATCTGTTGGCCCAGATGCCGTCTCCGTTCACATATCTGCCGTCGATTGTCACGTTTCTCATCATGCTTCCGTCCGATGGATTTAAATAATACCAGTTTCCGTTATTTAACAGCCATCCTGTCTGCATTCTTCCGTCGCCGTCCATGTAGTACAGATTGCCGTTGATATTGGCCCATCCTGTCTGCACTTCCCCGCTGTCCCCCAGTAGATACCATTGCTTATCTAGTTCCAGCCAGCCGGTCTGCATCTCGCCATTACTGTTCATATAATATTTTTTGCCGTTTTTATTCTGCCAGCCGGTCAGTATATAGCCGCCGCCGTCAAACAGATACCATTTTCCGTCAATGGCCGCCCAGTCTCCGGCTGGGTAGCTGCCGTCCGCATTTCGATACCACCAGCCGTTCTTATCATGCCGCCAGCCCAAATCATTCGGCGTCATATTCTGTCCCGACGGTGTGGCGCCTGCTCCGTTGTCTACAAAAGGTGACGTTTCATCCGCATCTACTCTCAGTTCGTCGGAATATACCCAGTCCCCGCTGGTCATGTATTTTAACTCTTCCGAATCTTTCGGAACCGCCCTGACACAGAATTTATATCTTCCTGCCTCCGTAATATAGGGGTGAAAATCATAGAATGTGGTGCTTACCCTGTCTACGCTGTGGATGATCTGCTCTCCCTTGAAGAGTTTGAGTTCATAAGCTCCCGCTCCCTCCACCGCCTCCCAGTCGGCTTTCCCGACCGGATATCCTTTCCACTCGGCGTCATCCGGCTCGTCCAGCTTTCCGCTTGCCGGCTGGAGCTTTACGGTGAGGTAAAGCGTCTCATAATTTTTATCTTTGGAGGCCGAACCATATTCACCTCCGGTAATCTGATATTTACTGGATCCCGTTACCTTGAAATAATATCCCGTCTTTGCATGGATATTGATTTTGATTTTGGGAACATCTCCTATTTTCCAGGATTCCTTCGGTGGTTTCACCCATTCGTAAGAACCTATCTCGTACTGGTTATCCGTTGTTGTTATCATAACCGTCGCTTCATCATAATCCGTATCTGCCTCTACATTCGACCTTATATCAACTCTTATAAATGTAATCGGAGTCCTCGTCTCGGGTTTTCTGGCAGCAAAACACGGACCTGCACACAGAAGCGCAAGACCTGCCGCAATCAATCCCGTCCATATTCTTTTGCTGGTAAATTGCATAAAAGTTTACCCCTCTTTCAGTTGTTCTTACGGAATCCAGACTCCGTCCTGATTAATATAATAACTCTCCACCACCGTGTTTGTCATCATCTTTCCATCGGCAGGATTCAGATAATACCAGTTATCCTTCCATTTAAGCCAACCAGTAGCCTTCACACCGTCAGGCCCCGTAAAATACCAGCTTCCATCCGTCTGGATCCAGCTTGATACCATCTTTTTCCCTTCCGGGCTGAAATAATACCATTTCCGGTTATCCTGATACCAGCCCGTAATCATATCCCCATTGCTGGTGAGATAATATTCATCCGTTCCATACTTCTGCCAGCCGGTCATCATGTATCCGTTCATATCGAACAAATACCACTTGTCATTAATATACTGCCAGCCGTTTTTCGTATAGGATCCATCCTGGTTTCTAAACCACCAGCCGTTCTGATCCCGAATCCAGCCGTTACTTTGACTGCCGGACGGCGTACCTGCAAAACTGGATGGTCCTCCCTGGGAGGAACCGGAACTTCCCGCCGATGAGAAACCCGAGTGGCCGGATGAGGATGCTTCCTTCTTATCAATATCCAGCTCATCCGATTCAATCCATTCTCCGGAATCCAGATATTTGCTGTCCCCCTCTTTTGGTATTGCCCTCACCTTAAATGTATAGGTTCCCTGTTTATCCATAAACGGGTATAAATTGCAGCTTGTCCCCGTTACCTTGTCCTTATGCTCTACCAGTGTATTTCCCCGGTACAGCTTCACCTCATAGGCATTGGTGTTTTCCACCTTATCCCACTTTGCTTTTCCAAGGGAATCTTCATCCCAGTATGCGCTCCCCGTATTTCCAAGGGTGCCGCTGACTGCTTTTAATTTGACAGTGAGTTCCGCCGTCTCACCCTCATCCGTTATTTTTAAAGAGGTACAGGAACCGCCTCCATGGACGGATACCTTGCTCTTACTCATTCCTTTTTTGAAATAATACTCGTCATTTGCACCGATGTATACCTTGATTTTCGGCTCTTCGCCCGCCTTCCATCCACTGCTCTTTCCTGAGAATTCCCAGGAGTCGACGCTGTAGCGGGAACTGCTGACCGCCACGTTTACATCCGCTCCCGAATCTCCTGCTTCGATGGAAGATTCAACGGTAATTGATATTTTTGTGATTTCATCGGAGGTCTCCGCCCCATAGGCAGCAAAAGAACTGCCGCTTAACGACAGTAACAATAAAATGCCTATTAATTTCTTACTTATTTTTCCCATAGTCTGTTTTACCCCCTGGGACGTCTGATCCCCAAAATTGTTCTGTATGTGACATCGTCACTGATTTTAATACCTTCTTTTGCCGAGCTGGCGTGGACGATTCTCCCGTCTCCGATGGAGATTGCCACGTGGCCGGCATAAAAAACCAGATCCCCCGGCTGAAGATCATCAAAGGCCACTTTTTGTCCGTACTGTGACTGTTCCGCCGATGTTCTTGGGATGCTGATTCCAAAATGTTTATAGACCGACTGGGCAAACCCCGAACAGTCCGCGCCGTTTGTCAGGCTTGTTCCTCCCCATACATACGGGTTTCCCACAAACTGAAGCGCAAAGTCGGCAATCGCCCTTCCCTCCGCCGTTCCGCCGGTGCTTTTTACAATCTGCTTTCCGGTATTTCCTTTTGCGGGACTTTTATTAAACTGGCTGCTGGTGGAAGTGCCGTTTCCCGAGCGGTTTCCGTTATTGCGGGCCTGCTGTTTCAGCCGTTCCCTCTCCTCGGCCCGCATGACCCTCAACTTTTCCGTCTGCTTTCTGACGTCTTCTGCATAGAGGGCGGCATCTGTTTTTGCCTTATCAAGTTTTTCGTTAAAATCGGAAATCTCGGCTTTTTTAGCGGTAACAGTCTGTTCCAGTTCCTTCTTTTCAGCCAGATATTCCTGCTCCATGACCTCCATCTCGGCCTTTTCCTCTTCCAGGCGGTTTTTCAGTTTTTCCGTCTGGGAGCGGACTTCCTTGTATCTGAGTATCATGTTCTGATCGTATTCATACAACTGCCGGAAGTACTCATTTTCACAGAGTGCGTCCGACAGGCTGTTGGATTTTAAAAGAATATCAAGATAATCGGGTTCGCCTTTTTCATAGACGTACCGGATTCTCTTTTTCATTGCATCGTACTGGCCACTCTCGTCGGCTGCCGCCCGATCATAGGCCTTTTCAGCCTTGCGCAATGATACTTTCTTTTCTTCCAGCTCTTCTTCCAATACCTGGATCGTGACGAGAAGGGCGGTCAGTTTGTCCTCCAGTTCCGACACCTGCTGTGTTGCGGAATCCTTATTCTTTTGTATTTTATCTATCTCCTGATTGACAGAATCGAGTCTGTCCTGTGACTTCTTTTTATCTTTCTCTGTCTGTGTAATAGGCGTCGCATAGATGACGCCCGCAAATACCATCTGGAACAGAAGAAGTAGTATCACAGACCGGACTGCTGTTTCTGCAAATCTGCCCTTCCCCCACTTCATATCCTTTAAATTTCTTTATATTTCAGCAATGCGGTCTCATACAGGTTATTCCCCTCCGAATCAATCACAACGATGACCGGAAAATTCTCCACCTTAAGTTCCCTGATTGCTTCCGTGCCTAAATCGTCGTAAGCAACTACGGTTGATTCCTTGATGCACTTTGAAAGGAGGGCTCCGGCGCCACCGATAGCAGCAAAATACACGGAACCGTTTCTTACAATTGCATCAATCACTTCTTTGCTTCTCTTTCCCTTGCCAATCATGGCTCCCATGCCGAGATCCAGAAGTTCCGGCGTATACCGGTCCATGCGGCTGGCCGTAGTCGGGCCTGCGGAACCGATCGGCCGGCCTTCCCTGGCTGGGGACGGTCCCATATAATATATGACATTACCCTTTATATCAATTGGGAGATTCTCACCTTTCTGAAGCGCCTCCTGCATCCTCTTATGAGCCGCGTCGCGCGCCGTATAAATAGTTCCTGTTATGTATACATAATCTCCTGCTTTTAAACTTTTTGCCGTCTCTTTATCAACCGGCGCTGTAATTCTCTTCTCCATTTCACCTTTCCTCCGTCTGTTACCCTGTCCTGTCTTTCATGTGCCGGACGTTTTCCTGTTTAACCCCGATTAAAGTACTCTGTGAGCATGACGGTTTACGTGACAGCAGATATTAACGGCCATGGGAAGACCGGCAATATGGGTTGGATAGGTCTCTATGTTTACGGCCAGCGCGGTCGTGCTGCCTCCCAGGCCTCCCGGCCCGATTCCCAGCTTATTAATCTTTTCCAGCATCTCTTTTTCAAGTTCCCTCACGTATTCAACAGGTGACTCTTCTTCCAGGTTCCTGGTAAGGGCGTGTTTGGCCATCAGTGCACACTTTTCAAAGGTTCCTCCGATTCCAACTCCCACGACCATAGGGGGACAGGCATTCGGGCCTGCATCACGGACGGCGGTCAGGATGGATTCCTTTACGCCTTCGATTCCGTCGGCCGGTTTCAGCATAAATACCCGGCTCATGTTCTCGCTTCCAAATCCCTTTGGCGCGACGGTGATGTCAACCTGATCTCCTTCCACTATCTCATAATGGATAATGGCGGGCGTGTTGTCCTTTGTATTTTCACGGAATATCGGATCTTTTACAACGGATTTTCTTAAAAATCCCTCCGTATATCCCTGTCTCACGCCTTCATTGATTGCATCGGTGAGAGAGCCTCCCTCCAGATGAACTTCCTGTCCTACTTTGATAAATACGACAGCCATGCCGGTGTCCTGGCAGATTGGTATCATATCCGAACCTGCGATCTCCAGATTCTCCTTCAGCTGATCGAGTATCTGCTGTCCGAGAGGGGACTTTTCCTCCTGGACGGCAGCTTCGAATACCTTTTTCATATCAGCGGATAGAAAATGATTGGCTTCGATACACATTTCCTTTATATTTCTCGTTATTTCCTGAACATTTACCGTTTTCATAAAAAATGCCTCTTCCATTCGTTTTTTCGACCTGTATTTGTCTTAATCATACTGGATTTTCGTGGTTCTGGCAATCCCTTTTTTGACTGCCTCCCCGGCTACGGCCTCCGCTACCGTAACGGCGGCATTTTTGCCCAGGGCCGACGGCAGAATATAATACTGCTCTAACTGAGCGGCCGGGATCATTGCTGCAATGGTGGGGGGCGGGATGGTGAGAGGGGGGAGTATGAGTCTTCAGTCCCGGCTTGAGTTTAGTCGCGGGTGGGGAATCCGGGCAGAAAATGTTCCTGTGGGAAACGCTTGCGCTCTTTGGAGTACATAACGGTACTAAGACGTCAAAATACGCCGTCTAAGTGCCGATGAACTCCCAGGTTCCCTCCGGAATCATTTCCTCCCTTCTTCCCCACAGATAGGTTATGAACCGTGACTGAAGACGCGAAGGTTTTCGCCATCCCAACCCCGGCCTGCGGCCGCTGATCTGTTCTATTCCTTTAATTGGGAACGGTATTGTCACTGCCACTACTTTTATTCAAATGTCACAAAATATCCAATTATATAATAATTAAATCTAAAATACCGCTGGACTATGAAAGGAACACGACTATATTGTGGCCGCGACCATACCTTCCTCTAACTTGACGAAAGAGACAATCAGCCCTGCAGATGACGGACGGGGCGACAACCTTCGCTGAGTCTTCAGTCCCATCGACAACCTGCCCGGGGAAGGAAGGAGAAAAGATTCCCCCTCACCACAACCTACAAACCGGGACTGAAGACTCATATCCACCCTCCCACTCCCCCGTCCGCCATCTTACAGAGGCGTCCTCGCATCTCAACTTACCTCACCATCTCTTTTCCCAAAATTCCCGGCTCCGTCATGGTATATGGGTTGAGCACCGTATTAAGCTGCTTTTCATCCAGAAGATTTTTTTCCAGGATCAGTTCTCTCACCGACTTATTGGTTTTCAGCGCCTCTTTCGCGATATCGGCAGCTTTCTCATATCCTACATAGGGGCAGATTGCCGTTACAATTCCAATGCTGTTGTTTACCATGTTTTTGCAGTGTTCCTCATTGGCCGTTATTCCGGTAATGCAGTTGTCCACAAGTGTCTTTATCGCACATGTGAGTGTCTCGATGGACTGGAACAGGTTGTAGAAGATAATCGGTTCAAAGGCATTGAGTTCCAACTGGCCCGCTTCGGCTGCCATGGTGATGGTCATGTCGTTTCCTATGATGTTGAATGCGACCTGGTTCATAACCTCGGGAATAACCGGATTAATTTTTCCCGGCATAATGGAGGAACCGTTCTGTTTAGCCGGAAGGTTTATCTCTCCAAATCCGGTTCTGGGGCCTGAAGACATCAGCCTTAAGTCGTTGGATATTTTGGACAGGTTTACGGCACAGGTCTTTACGATTCCGGAAACGGATGCATAACTGTCCAGATTTTGTGTGGCATCAATCAAATCGTAAGACTGCACCAGATCCTGGCCCGACAGTGTTGAGGTATTTTTTACCACCCTCTGGAAATACTGCACATCTGCATTCAGTCCTGTTCCGATTGCCGTTCCGCCCAGATTTAAACACTTGATTTCTTCTTTTGCCGCCTCAAACCGTTTGATATCGCGTTTGATTGCCGTGCTGTATGCATGGAATTCCTGGCCCAGGCGGATCGGAACCGCATCCTGAAGCTGTGTTCTTCCCATTTTTATTACATGGTCAAATTCATACGCTTTCTTTGTCAGAGCCTGGTCCAGGCGGATAAGCTGTTCATGGGCATTATCCAACAGCTTGAGTGCTGCCATTTTTCCGCAGGAGGGGAATACATCGTTTGTTGACTGGCCGAAGTTCACATGGTCATTGGGATTTACAATGGAATAGTCACCTTTTTTGCCTCCCAGTATTTCTATGGCACGGTTTGCGATTACCTCATTGGCATTCATGTTAAGGGATGTACCGGCTCCTCCCTGGATCGGATCTACGATAAACTGATCGTGGAGTTTTCCGGCTATAATCTCGTCACAGGCTTTTACAATGGCATCCGTACGTTTTTTATCAAGTTCACCCACTTCATAGTTGGTGATGGCCGCCGCTTTTTTAATCTGGGCAACGCTGTTAATCAGTTCAGGCTGCATTTTTAACCCCGTTATGTAAAAATTCTCATAGGCGCGCAGTGTCTGCACTCCGTAATAAGCATCCGCCGGAACCTCTTTTGTCCCTATTGAATCATGCTCAATCCTGTACTCCCTCTTCTCTTCCATTTCTGGTAATCCTCCTCTTTTTTCACTCTGTTTATGTAAGTTGACACCTTACCGGCTTGATTTCATTATAGATTTACCCTACAATAGAAGCTAATACTTATAGTAATATATTTACTATAGATATTTATCTATAGTATAGAGATAAAAAGGATATAGTTGAAAAGTATGGAGGTTAAATATGTTTCAGGGAATGGATTATGTTTATGAAGTATATAAAGAAATGAATTTTTCGAAAGCTGCAAAAAATTTGTATATTTCTCAGCCGTCTTTAAGCGCGGCAGTTAAAAAAGTGGAGACGCGTCTTGGATTTCCCATCTTTGATCGAAGCACAACGCCGATTCAGCTCACGGAGTTTGGAAAGGAATATATCAAGGCCATTGAGGTTATCATGGACGTGGAAAACGGTTTTAATAATTTTGTCAATGACATCAATGAGTTGAAAAGCGGATCGATCTCCATTGGAGGAACAAATCTCTTTGCCTCCTACATACTCCCCCCGCTTCTTTCCGGGTTTACGGAAAAATATCCGTTTGTAGATGTTAATCTGGTGGAAGCCAGCACAAGTGAATTGACGGAAAAGCTTTTTTCAGGAAGCCTGGATTTGATTATTGATAATAATTGTATGGATTCTTCTATTTATGAAAAGGTATTTTTCTGTGAGGAACATCTGATTTTGACGGTTCCCAAGGCCTTTTTCTCCAATGAAAAAGCAAAAGATTACAGGATGGATCTGAAGGATATAAAAAATGGCCGCCATCTGGAACCTGATTTTCCTGTTGTGCCGCTCGATTTTTTCAGAGATGAACCCTTTCTTTTTTTGAAATCCGGCAACGATACCAGAATCCGGGCGGATAAGATTTGTCATAACAGCCGGTTTACACCAAAAATAAAGCTGAAGCTGGATCAGCAGATTACGGCTTATAATCTTTCTTCTTACGGGATGGGGATTTCTTTTACCGGAGATATACTGCTCAGCCATATTTATGAGAATGATAATCTGGTCTATTATAAGCTGGATAACCGGGATGCTACGAGGGATGTGAATTTTTATTATAAGAGGAACCGGTATATGACGAGGACGGTAAGGGAGTTTTTAAAGTTGAATTAGGAGGACGCGTTCTTGAGGAAACGGGATGGGGTGGGTAGGTTATGAGTCATCAGTCCCGGGGAGGGGTATCGTGAGGGGGAATCCGGGCAGAAAAAATTTCCTCCGGGAACCGCTCCCGCTGGTGGAGTGCATAACGGTCACTAACCTCGTATAATACCTCGGTAAGTGCCGATGGACTCCAATGTTCCCTGCGGAAAAGTTTTCTCCCTCCTTCCCCGGGAAGTCTTTAATCGGGACTGATGACGCGTAGGTTGTCGCCATTCCGTTGCCCTGCAAGAATCCGCTGATTGTCCTGATAATTCAATGAGGGTGGTATTGTGGCAGCCACTACTTTTTTATTATCCCTTTTTGCTGACTTTTCGATGAAATTTCCAATACTGAATTGGTTGTTTTCAGCCATGTATGGTTAAAATTTGCCTACATATAATAACAAGTCGGTCATTACACCACTCTATTTTTTTATAGTTTCATCTTCTGCTTTTTATTTTTTCTCGTATTTTCAATGGTTTTATTGATTTTTTCTATTTTCTTTTTCCCATTTTAAAATTTGGCATGGAAAATGCTTATATATGGCATTGGTAACTTGTGGAAGGTCTTGAGGCCGTTTTTGTGGAAGGAGGTATTGGATACTGTGCTTTTGATTCGAAATGCGAAGGTTTATAGTCCGGATTTTCTGGGTGTGAGGGATGTGTTTGTTGCCGGAGGGAAGATTTGTTGTATCCGGGAGAGGATTGATATGGAGGATTGTCTGCCGGTGGAGGTGATCGATGGGAAGGGTTGTGTGCTTCTGACCGGGTTTATTGATAATCATGTTCATATCCTGGGAGGTGGGGGTGAAGGGGGATACAGGACCAGGACGCCTGAGCTTTCTCTCTCTACTATGATTGAGGCCGGGGTGACAACCGTGGTTGGCTGCGGCACCGACGGAGTGACCAGGAGGATGGAGAATCTGGTTGCTAAGGCGAAGGGGTTAACGGTTCAGCAAGAATAAATTATCCTTTTATTCCGGTCAATATTACCGCTCTCTCACAATCTTTGATCGAAAGTGAACTGTTTGGCTATGAGGATACCTCCTTCACAGGAGCAAAGAAAGGCGGAAGGCCGGGAATTTTTGAACTGGCCGATAAGGGAACTGTTTTTATCGATGAGATAGGGGACGCCTCCCTGGAATTTCAGGTGAAACTGCTACTTACACTGGAAAGCAAGTGTATCAGACGGGTAGGCGGTGTGGAGGAAATTCCGATCGATGTGCGTATCATTGTAGCGACCAATAAGAATTTTACATACTTTACCTGAATCGACAAACCGCATATTTTTGAGCGAGCAGGAATACAAAATACTCAGCAAACTGGGTGAGTGCGGCAGCCGGAGCACGGGGCGCAACAGACTTCAGGCCCTCCTGGCCGAAGACGGATTTGAGCTTGGTACCGGTAAAATTCGAAATATCTTAAAGGAACTGGAACACAAGGGATTGATCGATCAAAATTCCTCGGGATGTAATATCACAGATGAGGGACGGCATGCATTATCGGGATGTTAACCTTTTCATTTCCGCTCAAGAAAAACCGCAGGATATTTTAAGTATCCTGCGGCAACTCTCTTTTTACTCTTCCGTTATTTCCTCGGAATTTTGTTCGCCTGCTTCTTCAATTTCCATATCTTCATCGCCATCCGCATTATCTGTCAGTTCATCTTCGTCCTGGCTGTTTTCACTTTCACGGACTTTTGCAATGCTGGCAACGGCGATTCCCGAGTCGGGATCAATACTCATTAGTTTTACTCCCGAGGTATTTCTACCGATGATGGAAATATCGTTTACGGCCATTTTTATAATAATTCCTTCGTTGGTGATCAGCATGATCTCCCTGGTACTGTCGACCAGTTTGGCTCCGATCAAATCTCCGGTTTTATCTATAATCTTATAACATCTTACACCTTTTCCGCCCCTGTTCTGGCAGTTAAACTCTTCGATCGGCGTTCTCTTGCCGTATCCATATTCGGATGCTACCAGCAGACATTCGCCCTGGCTGGACATCTGCATGCCGATTACTTCATCGCCCTCTTCGAACTTCATGCCGATTACACCCATTGAAACACGGCCCGTTACTCTTACGTCGGTCTCATGGAATCGGATACACATTCCCTTCTTTGTAACCAGGAAGATATCTTCTGTATTATCGGTTTTCTTTACTTCGATCAATTCGTCATTCTCGCGCAGGACAATTGCCTGAAGACCGTTCTTCCTTACATTCTCATATTCCTTCAGGGAAGTTTTCTTTACCATACCGTTTCTGGTAGCCATAAACAGGTACTTGTCATCCTCAAACTCTTTCATTGCTATGATCGAGGTGATCTTCTCGCCAGGCATAAGCTGAAGGAGGTTTACAATCGCCGTTCCCCTTGCAGTTCTTCCTGCCTCCGGTATCTCATATGCTTTCAGACGGTATACACGGCCGGTGTTGGTAAAGAACATCACATAATGGTGATTGGTGGTCATAATCAGATCTTCGATGTAATCCTCATCAATGGTCTGCATTCCTTTAATTCCCTTGCCGCCGCGGTTCTGGCTCTTGAAGTTGTCGCTGGACATACGCTTAATATAGCCAAAGTTTGTCATGGCGACCACCACGTCGTCGTCCGGGATTAAATCTTCGGCCGACATATCATACTCGTCGTATCCGATTGCCGTTCTTCTCTCGTCACCGTACTTGTCGGAAATCACAAGGATTTCTTCCCTGATAACGCCGAGAAGTTTCTTTTCGTCGGCGAGAATTGCTTTTAATTCACCAATCTTAGCCATCAGTTCACGGTACTCATTCTCCAGCTTTTCTCTTTCCAGACCTGTCAGAGCCCTCAGACGCATATCCACGATAGCCTGAGCCTGGACGTCGCTGAGTTCAAAGCGCTCCATTAACTGGTTTTTGGCCTCGGCCACGTTGGAAGAACTGCGGATGATCTTAATTACCTCATCAATGTGATCCAGGGCCTTTAAAAGACCTTCCAAGATATGGGCACGCTCTTCCGCTTTATTTAAATCGTATTTTGTCCTTCTGGTTACTACTTCTTCCTGATGTTCGAGGTAGTATTCCAGCATCTGTTTTAAGTTGAGGATTCTCGGCTCGTTGTTCACAAGGGCCAGCATGATAACGCCGAAGGTATCCTGAAGCTGGGTATGTTTTAACAGCCTGTTGATCAGGACGTTGGCATTGACGTCACGGCGCAGTTCGATACAGATTCTCATGCCCTCACGGTTGGATTCATCTCTTAGATCCGTGATTCCGTCGATCTTTTTATCCTTTACAAGTTCGGCAATCTTTTCGATCAGACGAGCCTTATTCACCATGTATGGAAGCTCTGTTACAATAATGCGGTTCTTGCCGTTGGCCATCGCCTCTATGTCATATACGGCGCGCACGCGGATTTTGCCTCTTCCCGTCCTGTATGCCTCCTCGATTCCGGCTCTGCCGAGAATGGTGGCTCCTGTCGGGAAGTCGGGTCCCTTTACAATCTCAAGGATTTCTTCCAGGGAGGTTTCCCTTCCTTCCTCAATCCTGTTGTCGATAATTTTTACAACGCCGCCGATTACCTCTTTCAGGTTGTGCGGCGGAATGTTGGTTGCCATACCTACGGCAATACCCGATGTTCCGTTTACCAGAAGGTTCGGATAACGTGACGGCAGTACAACCGGTTCTCTCTCCGTCTCATCAAAGTTCGGTGCAAAATCGACCGTATCTTTATTGATATCGGCCAGCATCTCCATCGAGATCTTGCTGAGTCTGGCCTCTGTATATCGCATGGCTGCAGCTCCGTCACCGTCCACGGAACCAAAGTTTCCGTGACCGTCTACAAGCGGATATCTGGTAGACCATTTCTGTGCCATATTAACGAGAGAACCATAGATCGAGCTGTCACCGTGCGGATGGTATTTACCCATCGTATCACCGACGATACGGGCACATTTACGGTGAGGCTTATCCGGTCCGTTATTTAACTCTATCATGGAAAAGAGAACTCTTCGCTGTACCGGTTTCAAACCGTCTCTTACATCGGGAAGGGCCCTGGCCGCGATTACACTCATCGCATAATCGATATAGGATTTTTCCATGGTTTTTTTAAGATCTATATCATGAACTTTATCAAATACATTAGGTTCCATTCTTTCTCCTCTCAATCCTGGCATAACAGTCCAAAACTGGCTGAATTGTTACATCCTGGCTGCTATTTGCTGCATTTATCACATCCGGCTGGTTATCAGATATCCAGGTTCTGGACATATTTGGCGTTGGCCTCGATAAATTCACGTCTCGGCTCCACCTGATCTCCCATCAGTGTAGCAAATGTCAGATCCACTTCTGAAGATGTCTCATTGTCGATCATAACACGCAGAAGAATTCTTCTCTCCGGATCCATTGTCGTCTCCCAGAGCTGCTCCGCATCCATTTCACCAAGTCCTTTATAACGCTGAATCTTGTTGTTGGTGTCGCGGCCGATTTCTCTCAGGATGGCATCCAGCTCATCGTCACTGTATGCATACCATACGCGTTTATTTTTCTCCACTTTAAACAGCGGCGGCTGAGCCAGATATACATGTCCCTGCCGGATCAGTTCGGGCATAAAACGGTAGAGGAAGGTGAGAAGCAGGGTGCTGATATGGGCGCCGTCCACATCGGCATCGGTCATGATAATAATCTTATTATATCTCAGCTTCATGATATCGAAATCTTCATGGATTCCCGTACCGAATGCCGTGATCATCGCACGTATCTCGGCATTGCCGTAAATCCTGTCAAGTCTTGCTTTCTCTACATTCAGGATCTTTCCTCTCAGGGGAAGGATGGCCTGGTTTGACTTATTTCTTGCCTCTTTTGCAGAGCCGCCGGCGGAATCTCCCTCTACGATGTAAATCTCGCAGTTTTCAGGGTTCTTGTCGGAACAGTCGGCCAGTTTTCCAGGAAGAGCCATGCCGTCCAGGACGGACTTTCTTCTCGTCATCTCCCTGGCTTTTCTTGCCGCATCCCTGGCTCTCTTTGCAAGGATTGATTTTTCACAGATAATCTTGGCTACAGACGGATTCTGTTCCAGGAAATAGGTGAGCTGTTCGCTTACCACCGCATCCACGGCTGTCCTGGCCTCGCTGTTTCCCAGCTTCTGTTTGGTCTGTCCTTCAAACTGGGGATCTTCAATCTTGACGCTGATGATTGCGGTGATTCCCTCACGGATATCCTCGCCGCTGAGGGCAGGCTCATTATCCTTAAGCAGTTTATTCTTTCTGGCATAGTCATTGAATGTCTTTGTAAGGGCATTCTTAAAACCGGTCAGATGAGTTCCGCCTTCCGGCGTATTGATGTTATTAACAAATGTATAGATATTCTCCGTATAGGAATCATTATGCTGTACGGCTACTTCCACGTACACCTTTTCCTTGGTTCCCTCACAGTAAATAACCGGCTCATAGAGCTTTTCATTGCTCTTGTTTAAGTAGGTTACAAACTCCTTGATACCGCCCTCATAATGGAAGGTTTTTTCCTTCTTATTATCTCTGTCGTCACGGAGAACGATCATTAAATTCTTTGTAAGGAAAGCCGTCTCCCTGAGTCTGATCTTGAGCGTATCGTAATCATATACCGTCTCTTCAAAGATATCCTTATCAGGAAGGAAGGTAACTTTTGTTCCGTGCAGTCCCGGATCACATTCTCCTTCTACACGAACCGGATACATTACTTTTCCTCTCTCGTATCTCTGTTTATATACTTTTCCTTCTTTGTAAATTTCAACTTCCAGCCACTCGGAAAGAGCGTTAACGACGGAAGCGCCTACACCGTGCAGACCACCGGATACTTTATATCCCCCGCCGCCGAATTTGCCGCCGGCATGAAGGATGGTGAAAACTACTTCCACGGCAGGAAGACCTGCTTTTTTCTGAATATCGACCGGAATTCCTCGGCCGTCGTCTATTACCGTGATAGAATTATCCTCATTAATCTGTACTTCGATCTTATCACAGTAGCCGGCCAGAGCTTCATCTACCGCATTATCCACAATCTCATACACAAGGTGATGGAGGCCCCTCATGGAAGTACTTCCAATATACATACCGGGACGTTTACGGACCGCCTCCAACCCTTCCAATATTTGTATTTGATCTGCACTATATTCTGAACCCATAAGTTCCTCCTTAACTTTACTCACAGTTAACAGTTCCATTTACCACTTTAAAGGTTTTATCTATTTGAAAACAATGGCTTATAAAATCATCCAGGCCCGTGCATGTTATAACGGTCTGTATATGGCTGATCCCGGCAAGAAGATGTTCCTGCCTTCCCGAATCCAGTTCAGAAAGTACATCGTCCAGCAAAAGTATCGGATAATCTTTCACGATCTTCTTCACCAGCTCTATCTCAGCCAGCTTCAGTGAAAGCGCTGCCGTTCTCTGCTGGCCCTGGGAACCGAACCTTCTGATATCGATATTGTTTACATAAAAACTGATGTCGTCCCTGTGCGGGCCGGTCAGCGTCATTCGTTGTTTCATATCCTGCGCCCGGTTTTTCTTAAGCGCTTTTTCCAGATCGTCCGAATCTACGTTGGGCTCATACCGGATCACCAGCTCCTCTTTCCTGCCGGAGAGATTGTAATGGATATCCCTGATAATATCATTGAGCTGATCGATGAAATCCCTTCTGTAGTGGATCAGTTCACGGCCGTAGGAAACTAACTGCATATCATATATATCCAGCATCTCCTCATATTCCGGCCGGAAAGCGACTTCCTTTAAAAGCTTGTTCCTCTGCAGAATAATTTTATTATATTGAACAAGAGAATGGACATAGAGCCTGTTGAGCTGGCACAATTCCAGATCAACAAACCGGCGTCGTTCCGCCGGGCCGTTTTTAATGAGGTTTAAATCTTCGGGTGAAAAAAACACCACATTGACAACACCAAAAAGCTCACTTGCTTTATGGATTGCAATGCCGTTGATTGCAACTCCCTTTGTCTTATTCTTCTTGAGGTGCATATCAATCCGGTAAGGAACATCGTCCTTTCTGATGTTCATTTTGATATGGGATTCTTCCTCCCCGAATTCTATGATCTCCCTGTCCTTGCTCCCCCGGTGCGATTTTGTTGTGGCGCATACGTAGACGGATTCCAGGATGTTGGTCTTTCCCTGGGCGTTGTCTCCGTAAAGCACATTCGTACCTGGATCAAAATTGATATGTAGTTCTTTGTAATTACGGTAATTCTTCAGTTCCAGCGATTCAATAACCATGAAAGCAGTCCTTTATGATAAATATGAAAAGTTTATAAAAACATGCTTTTCATCATTTTATGATTTTGATCGTTGTGCCTTCAAAGGTCACTTCATCTCCATCATACAGTTTTTTTCCTCTCTGGCACTCGGTCTGACCATTTACCTTCACGAGACCGTCCTGAACGGCAAATTTTGCATCGACGCCATTCTCCACCAGGCCGGCCGCTTTCAGCGCCTGGCCCAGTTTAATGTATTCATCTCTTAATTTGATCGTTTCCATTTTTATTTCCTTTATCAGATTGCTGCCGCATTGAAGTTTACAGGGAGAATCAGATAGATATAGTTCTCTTCCTCATCCTTGATAAAGCACGGCGACTTGGGATTCATCATATAAAGAGTAACTTCCTCGTCATCAATAATACGAAGTGCGTCGCTCAAAAACTTCGGATTGAAGCCGATCATCAGATCTTTACCGAATTTTGTGATATTGATCTCTGCATTCATCGTACCGAAAGTGGAATTCAGCTTCAGTTCCATTCCATCGTCCGTTATATTGATGATAATTGGTTTTTTATCGTTTTCACGGATCAAAATGCTGGCGCGCTCAATGGAATCCAGGAATTCTCTTCTGTTTACCGTGACTTTTGTCTCATAATCACTGGACAGCATCTGGTTGATCCTGAAATATTCGCCTTCGATCAGACGGGAAACCACTACGGTATCGTCAAATTCAAACATAATATGATTTGTGGTGAAGAAAATAAGTACTTCCGATTCATTGTCTCCGTTTAAAATCTTGCTGATCTCACTGAGAGTCTTGCCAGGAACGATGACTTTTATATCATGATACTGATCTTTTAATGAAACTTTTCTGATTGACATACGGTGTCCGTCGAGTGAAACCACCTTTAATACGTTGTCTTTTACTTCGATCAGTTCTCCTGTCATCATCTTGTTACTGTCGTTCGGTGAGGTGGAGAAAATGGTCTGGCGTATTACTTCTTTCAATGTAAACTGGGAGAGGCAGATATAATTGTCTCTTTCTATATGAGGAATGTAGGAAAATTCCTCTCCGTCTTTTCCCTGGATTTTGAATACGGACTTCTCACAGGTGATGACCGTATTGAATTTTTCGTCTGATTCAATGGTAATTGTGGAATCCTGGCCTGAAAGTTTTCTGATGATATCGGAGAGCAGTTTTGCATCGAGGGCAATCTTGCCTCTCTCCAGGATCATTCCTTCCACCTTTGTCTCGATTCCCAGCTCCATATCATTACCGGTCAGTTTTATCTCATTGGAAGTGGCATCGATCAGGATGCACTCTAAAATTGGCATGGTTGTTTTGGAAGATACTGCCTTAAGAACGATGTTGATGCCGTTCATTAAACTGTCTTTATTAAATGAAAGCTTCATAATTGTTGATAACTCCTTTGCTAAGATTGATTGTGATGGTTAAGGATAATTATATATAAATTCCGTAGCATTCGTAGTAGGGGGTGTGGATTTGTGTAAAAGCCCGGACAGGCCTTAAAGTAAAAGGTTTGTCCCTGTTTAAACCATTGTGTAAAACTCCGGTTTTCAGGAAGGATAACTTAATACTTATCCACAGCCTGAAAATGGACCTGAAGTCCCGATCATTTATCCACAAGTTATCCATCGGTATATCCACAGCCTATTGTGGATTGATTTTCTTTTTCAGGATCTCGATGGTGTTGCGGAGACTTTCGTTCTTTTCCATGTCGTTCCCGATCTTCTCATAACCGTGGATAATGGTGGTGTGATCCCTGCCTCCTAAATATTTGCCGATAGCCTGAAGAGGGGTCTCCGTCATGCTGCGGCATAAGTACATAACGATCTGCCGTGGAAATACGACTTCTTTATTTCTCTTCTGGGAAGAGATGTCAAGCGGGGTGATGCCGAAATGATCTGCAACCACCTGGATGATCAGTTCCGGAGTCACTTCTTTCAACTCATTCGGTGAAATCAGATCTTTGAGCGCTTCTTCGGCCAGTTCAATTGTAATCTCACGTTTGTTAAGCTTTGAGAGGGCGACGATTTTGGTGAGCGCCCCTTCAAGCTCCCGGATATTGGATTTGACATTGGTAGCGATGTATTTAATTACCTCGTTGTCAATGTTATATCCTTCGAGTTCTTCTTTTTTTCGCAGTATTGCCATTCGTGTTTCATAGTCAGGAGACTGTATGTCCACCGTCAGACCCCATTCAAAACGGGAACGGAGGCGCTCTTCCAGAGTCTCAATTTCCTTCGGAGGTTTATCCGATGAAATAATAATCTGTTTTTTCGCTTCGTAGAGGGAGTTGAAGGTGTGGAAGAATTCTTCCTGGGTACTCTCTTTACCAATGATAAACTGGATATCATCGATCAGAAGAATATCGTTATTTCTGTACTTTTCCCTGAATTCCGTGGTGGAAATGTTGTTTTTGTTACGGATGGCATCGATCAGTTCGTTGGTAAACTTCTCACTCGTCACATATAAAACCTTGGCCTTGGGGTTATTCTTCAGAATAAAATGGCCGATGGAATGCATAAGGTGGGTTTTACCAAGACCAACCCCTCCGTAAATAAAAAGCGGGTTATAAATTTCACCTGGAGATTCTGCTACAGCTAAAGAAGCCGCATGCGCCAGATTGTTGTTGGCGCCTACGACGAAGCTGTCAAATGTATAGCGTGGATTTAAGTTGGCGTTCTGAATGACCTGGTGGTTTACTTCCAGAGGGCGGTTGATCAACTGATTCCTGTCCGCCTCATCCTGTGCTCCAACCTGTTCCGCTGTTACAAATTCTAATTCACATTCAATTTCTGTCAGCTCTTCGATGGTAATCTGAAGCAAAAATCCATATTTTTTCTTGATATAACCGAGAAAATGGATGTCCGGCACCAGGATCTGAAGAGTATTACCTTTGACAGCATATGGTTCCGTCGGAAGCAGCCATGTTTTAAATGAAACGTCGGTCAGCTCGTGCTCCTCTTTTATGTGCAGGAGAATCTGATCCCATTTTTCCTTGATTTTTTCTAACAT